>NZ_JBTOQI010000007.1:0-174668 GCF_055283875.1 Pseudomonas sp. HP_14
AGCATTGGAACCACCTGATCCCATCCCGAACTCAGTAGTGAAACGATGTATCGCCGATGGTAGTGTGGGGTTTCCCCATGTGAGAGTAGGTCATCGTCAAGATTAAATTCCGAAACCCCCGATCGCTAACGCGATCGGGGGTTTTGTTTTTTAGGTCTGATAATCAGGCTTCTGAGCGATCTGTAAGTGTTGAGCTATCAACAGCTGATGCACAATCAGGCAGTAGTGCCGGATGACGGCACAGAAGTGAGAAAGCTACTGCTAGCTAACGCTGATTTTTGCTTTACGTACGGGCAATGGTTGAGCGTTAGCCTGGCTTTGCAAATACTGAGTAACGGCTTTCACACCACGGTTGAGGTGCAACTGCAGAGCCTGTACGGTTTCCTCTACCTTCCGTTCCTCAGCCAGTTTAAGCAACTCCCAATGGTCGTCCTGAGCGAGTTTGCCCAAACCCATCGCTGCCAGATTAAAGCGCAGGAAACGCTCCTCTTCGCTTAACCCTTGTTCCACTGCCGCCATTAACCGCCTGTTAGAAACCTTGGCATAGAGCGCCATATGGAACATACGGTTGAGCCTGCCGATTTCAGCGTATTCGGTTTCAACTTCAAGCTTCTCGATGCAGAGCCGCGCTTGGGCAATATCGCTGGCATCAAGGAGGGGGATGGACAAGCGTATTGCCTCTGATTCAAGAAGGATGCGTAGTGCGTAGGCATCAACAGCATCTTCGCCAATCAGTGGAGCTACCACGCCCCCTTTGTGCCGCTCAACCCGAAGCAATGACTGTGCTTCAAGCTGTCGAAGAGCCTCGCGCACAGGCATACGGCTTACGCCGAACAGAGTGGCGAGTTCTTGCTGACGCAACGCGGTACCGGCTGGCAATCGACCATCCAGGATTGCGCTGCGTAGTTTTTCCTCGATCACTGCTCTAGCCAAATGCGCAGGCGGCTGCTCGTCGCCTATGATCGCGCGCAAGAGGCTTTCTCTAGCCGAGTTGGGCATCGCTACTTTTCTTCATGGGTGAAATTATTGGATCCAATTGACACTAGGTGGTGCTCGATGGGTTGTCAAACCTGCTGGCCTGGAGATCAGTGATCTATAGCCGCGGCGGACATACGCTTGCGCGCACTCATGAAGCATAGTGCGCCGCCAGCAGTCGTCAGTCCGGCCAGAACATAAAACATTGTGGTGGGTGGTGTATTGATCAACAGGTAGCCGCAAATCACCGGGCTCAAAGCACCACCGAAGGCGGCCAGGTTCTGCGCGCCATAGTAACTGCCCCGCAAGGCCTCGGGAGCGATTGTATCGACGAACAAATATTCGGCGGGGTATATGATCATTTCCCCGAGGGTAAAAATGAACATTGCGATGCACCACGTCAGCATATTGTAAGAAAAGCTGAAGCTGATCAGGCCCAACACGAACAATCCTATTCCCACACAAATCCATCCGGCCAGTTGCTCGCGCTTGAGTAAGCGGCCTACTTGATATTGCATGAGGATTACCGTCACCGCGTTGCAGGCCAGCACGGCGGACAGAATGTGCAGCGCGTCCTCCTGTACATGAGTGACTAGCAGGAACTGCGATAGATACAGCGTAAAACGGCCATGAACGATCGTGCTGAGCAAACTCCCACAAGTGAACAGGATCAGCGTGCGGTCGCTTTTCAAGATACGCAGAGTGTCGAGGAAACTCTGAGGTTTCGTGCTCTCGGTAGGTTTAACCGGAGCGATCCCGACCATCAAAAACACGCTTCCCAGCGCAATTGCACCTGCAATCAGAAACGGTGCGAGCGGTAGATATCCTGCGATGATCACGCCCAGCATTGGCCCGGTGGCATAGCCGATATTTGTCAGCGTGTAGCGCAGCGAAAAGACTTTGGCGCGCATACCGATGGGCAGGTTCTCGCTGATGATGGCTTTGGAGCCGATAAGAAATAACGCTGATGCTGCCTCGGTAATTACCAATGTCAGGGTCGTCAGGTAGACGTTGTGGGCAAAGGTCAGCAAGGTGAAGCCGATGGCACTGGAAAGCATCGCCATAATCAACAGCCTGCGCTTGTCCAGGCGGTCGATGATGTAGCCCCCATACAGCCCAAGTAGCGTGGCGAGAAACACAGCTATGCCCATCAGCAAGCCGACATCTTGCTGGTCCAGCCCTAGTCGATTGCTCAAGAACAGCGTCAGCAAGGGGCTGGTGATAGCGCGGCTAACAACAATGGTCAGCGAGCAGATCAGCAGCCGACGGATGACGAGGGAATACATGACCACGCGTGGATAACGTCCGCAAAGGATGATTGGGCGTGGCGCGTACCGCCACCCAGGACAACTGATCAGGATGGCAGGATCATCCTGCTCAATTCAGTCAATCGGGTTGTACGGCAAGCTTATATATAAAGTGGGCTGGCGTCAGCGATTGTGCTGACCGCGATAAGGCGTACGGGCGGGAGATGACTTCGCTGCAAACACGGGAGAGTCTGTAGGAGCTGCCGAAGGCTGCGAAGCATTCATGCTCGAATACAGAGATCGCAGCCTTCGGCAGCTCCTACAGAGGATGAATACAGCCCGGAAAATCGAGTGCGGTGAGATGAGTCACCACGTGCGAGAAAGCGCAATACAGCACTTTCTCGCCAGCGATCAGAAGTCCACCGTGGCCGATACCTTGAGCGTCCTTGGCGTACCCTGGGTCAGATAATTATTCGCGGTCGACGCCGAAGCCCAATACGCTTTGTTCGCCACGTTTTCGACATTGGCGCGCAGGGTGATGTCACGTTCGTCCATGGTGAATGTGTAGCGAGCACCCAGATCTACTCGCGTCCACGCCGGGATGCTCAATGTGTTGGTGCTGTTGACGTACTGACCGCCAGTACGCAGCAGGCGCGCATTGAGCGCTGCCCCGCGAATGCCTGGCACGTCCCAGTCGCCTCCCAAATTGAATTGAAAGCGCGGAACGCCAGCCGCGCGGTTACCATCCGTGGCACCCCCGGCGGTTTTAGTCAGCTCGGTGTTCATCCAGGTTGCACCTGCCAACAAACGCAAACCGTTCAGGGGCTCGCCGAATACGTTCAGCTCGACGCCTTTATTGATTTGCTCACCATCAACACTAAAGGTCCCAATGCTCGACCCGGGATTGGTGTACGTGGCGCTGTTAGGCTGCTCAATTCGATAAACACCCAGCGTTGCACCGTATGTATCCCAATCCAGCTTGACCCCTGCTTCTGTCTGTTTGCTTCTATTGGGCGGGAATACTTCGCCGGGATTGGTGACGCCGGTGCCTGTCGGCGCAGTGGGGCCCTGAGCCAGTCCTTCGATACGATTAGCATAAAAGGAAACATGCTCCCACGGCTTGAGCACCAAACCGTAGACCGGGGTCGTGATGGACTCGCCATAATTGGACGTGCGATTTCCAGTCGCAGTGTTCCACGAGTCAACTTCAATGGTCTGGCGACGCAAGCCCAGCGTCAGCAGAATGCGGTCATCGACGAAGCCCAGCGTGTCCGAAAGCGCCACGCTTTTCATACGGTTTTTGCCGACGATACGCGGGTCGTGAAGGTCGCTGCCAAAGTACGTTGCCGGTGGCGTCGGGCGCGGGGCCTGCACCGGGTCATAAAGGTTGCCGGGAAAACGACTGGCGACATACAGCGCCTCATAAGCCGAGCGCTGTTCACCCCATACACCGGACAGGCCGAAGTTCATCTGATGAGTGACAGGGCCGGTATTGAAGTGCCCATTAAGCCCGGCCATTGCGCTCTTGTTGTCTTCGTCATGGGGCGGGTAGAGGAAGCCACCCCGGGCGGTACCCGACTTGTCGCTGACATACAGCGACGAATACACACCGTTTTCGCGCGTGTGCTTGGCGCCCACACCGGCATACACCGTCCAGTTGTCATTCAGGTCGTACTCGCCGTTGAGCATGCCGTAGGTATCTTCGAGCTGCGACCAGGTCCAGTCCTGCGAGTAGTTATGACTGGCCGAAGGTGCCTTGGGAACCGATGTGCCGGTGGGATAAACCACCGCACGACCCTGGTTGATGCGCTCTTTCTGATAACCAAGATCCGCCGAAAGGCGTAGCCGGTCACCGCGATAGTCCAGCGCTACGGCAATCAGCGACGAGCGCTGTGATTCATCATCAATGCCCGTGTCCCCTTCATGCTGGGCCAGGTTAACCCTCACGCCAAATTGATTGTCTTCGCCAAAACGCTGGCCCAAGTCCAGATGCCCGCCGACCTGGCTTTTTCCGGTGTAGTCCAGGGTGACACTGCGGGTAGGTGTGTCCATCGCCCGCTTGGGCACCAGGTTCACGCTACCGCCGATACCGCTGCCTGAGGGTGAAACACCGTTGATGAAGGCATTGGGGCCTTTGAATAACTCGACACGCTCCAGCGCCTGAGTGGTGATGATTTGCCGGGGCAGAATGCCGTACATACCGTTGAGCGAGATGTCATCGGTTTGCAAGGGCAGGCCACGAATAGTGAAGACCTGAGAGAAGTTACCGAAGCCTGCCGATTGGCGCACCGATGCGTCATTGAGTAAGACGTCGCCGACGGTTTTAGCTTGCTGATCAGCGATCGTTTGCGCCGTATAGCTCACGACGCTGAAGGGCACGTCCTTGATCTCGCGGTTGCCCAGTACACCCAGCCGGGCGCTACGGGCGACCTGGCCACCTGCGTAAGTTTCGCTCTGACCGATCGATTGCCCGTCTACCGTGGTCGCGCCCAGCTCTACAGCCTCGCCGGCTTCAATCCGCGGAGCCACGGTGTACCCGTTGTTGCCAGTGCTCAGCAACGTGTAGCCAGTTCCCGCCAGCAACTGCTCAAAGCCTGTTTGTACGGTGTAACTGCCCTTCAGCCCGTTACTTTGACGATTGTTGAGCAACGTCGCATCGAATGACAGTGGTACGCCGGACAGCGCCGCAAACTGCGCGAGCACATGCCCCAGCGGACCCGGGGCGATGGCATAGTCTTGCGCAGTGGTGTTGGTGGTCGCATCAGCCGCCAGAGTGCAATGCATTGGCAGGGCTGCCGTCAGGGCGATGGCGACGCTCAATGCCTTGAGGCGCGAACGGGATGGGCGATTGTGGAGCGAATGCTGAAGCAACCTGGCTGTCATGCGGCATACCTGTCGGCGCAGAGAAAATGTGGGCGTTATCTGCACACCGAACGACACGGGAAAAGGTATCAGCGAAAGTGAAATTATTTTGCGAGCTAGGCGCGAGGCTCAACCGTGACCCAGTAACGGGTCATGTTGCTGACGGTGATCGGGAGCGTGTCATTCAGCAAGCGTAGGCTGGCGTCGGTATCACGCAATGAAAATGCGCCAGAGACGCGCAGCTCGGCAACGGCGGTATGGCAGCGCAACATGCCCGGCCGATAGCGTCCCAATTCAGCCAGCAAATCAGCCAGTCGCATATCCTTGGCCACCAGCATGCCGTTTTCCCACGTCAGCGCACTGGCATCCACACTGCTGACAGGTGTCATCGAGTTATCACTGAACGCACCTTGCTCGCCAGCCTGAAGCACAAGGCTCTGCACGGAGCTGAATGGACGCATCTCCACCGCGCCCTCCAGAACGGCTACACGACTCCACTGTTCATCCAGGCGGACGCTGAATCGCGTGCCCAACGCACGGGCGCTGCCGTGTGGTGTTTTGACGATAAAAGGACGATAGCGGGTCGCAGGGTCTTGCGCCGTGGTAATCAACATCTCGCCCTTGATTAGCTCGACGCGGCGCTCGTCATCGCTGAAAGCAATGTTCACCGAGCTGGCCGTGTTGAGCACCAGATGAGTTCCATCAGCCAGGGTGATTTTGCGCTGCTCGCCAATCGCTGTGTGCTGATCGGCTGTCCATTGCTGCCAGGGCAGACGCTGGTAGGCCAGCCACGCGCTTGGGCCCGCGAGTAACAGCAGGCCAAGACGGGTCAGGGCCTGACGACGTCCTATCCCTTTATTGCGGCCAATCTGCTGCAGTGTCTGCGTAGCAATCGAGCCGGGTACCGAGCGGAAGTCACCGAGGATAGCTTCTGCTCGCTGCCAGGCCTGGGCATGCTGGGCACTGCGGCCACGCCAGCTCTGAATGGCGCGATGGTCTTCATCCGTTGCTGACCCGGAGTGCAGCTGCACCAACCAGTCTGCGGCTTCGCCAAGAATCTGAGGATCAATGGGCGGGTTCATCAGGCCACGCTCAGGCAGGCAAGAAATGCATCGCGCATGTAGCGTTTGACACTGATAAGGGACACGCCCAATTCTTCGGCAATTTGCGCGTAGGTCAGGCCATCGAGCTGGGACATGAGGAATGCTTGGCGAGTTTTGTCCGGCAGCTCTCTGAGCATGGCTTCGATGCGATAGAGCGTCTCAAGAATCAGCAAACGGGTTTCAGGCGAGGGGACTTCCGGCTCAGGTAAATGAGCGATCGTCTCAAGATAGGCGCGCTCGACGTCCTGGCGTCGCCAGCGATCAATTACCAGCCCCTTGGCGATGTGAGTCAGTAGCGCTCGCGGTTCACTCCCCATAGTGCGAGCCTGTCGGGTGAGCAGGCGCAGGAACGTGTCGTGTGCCAGATCCGCAGCATCGCTGGCGTTACCCAGCTTGCGGACAAGCCAACCCTGCAACCAACCGTGGTGATCGCAGTAGAGGTTGTGGATTTCCAGATTGAGTGATCGATCGGCGGACGACATAGATAACCACTGGAGCGCGTCCGGCATCCTTGCCAGATGTAATTAAGAATTGATCGCAATTCTATCCGCGTTCAGCCAGAGGTGGCAATTTTTGAAAGCGGGAGCGAGCGCAGTACCTATCAACAAGCCTCGCTCCGCTAATGACTCAGCCGCAGCGCTGCAACCCTTAGGCCTGGCCTTTCATTGCTGGCAATCCCCAGTTTTGCAGCGGGAAGTCGGCCAGCGATTTCAGAATCAGATCCGCGTGCTCATACTGCTCCAGCGGCATGTGCGAGTCGGGCACCGCAACGGCGTACATGCCAGCAGCCTTGGCGGCCGTCACGCCGAAGGGCGAGTCTTCGAACACCAGGCAGTCGGCTGGCGCAACACCCAGACGGCTGGCGGCGACCAGGAAAATATCCGGCGCAGGTTTCGCCGCACCGACTTCCGGATCATCTGCAGTCACCACGGTTTCGAACAGTTCGAACCAGCTGCGGTGCATCTCGGTCTTGGCGTGGAAGTAATGGATCGATGAACTGGTGCCAACGGCGATGGGAATATTGTTCTCCGCCAGATGCCGTACCAAGGCTTCAGCGCCATGCATCGCGGGGGCTTTCGGGAAGCGCTCATCCAGCATGGGGGCGCGGATTTCGAGGAACTCATCCACTGATAGTGGCAGTTCCAGCGCCTGAATCACGTAATTTGCGAAGTCCTGCGCGCCGCGGCCGATAGTGTGCTGTTTGACACCCCAGTCAAATGTGCGGCCATACCGGCTGGCGATCAAATGGGTCACTTCGGTATAAACCCCTTCGGTGTCCAGCAACAAGCCGTCCATGTCGAAAATCACCGCCTTGATCGGGCCTCGCTCGCTTCGCTGTTCAGTCATCGTCTCGGATCCTGTTATTTCAAACCGGCCCCCAGCCTAACGTCTGGAGCAAGACTATTGCTACCCCACACCTGAATGCAGGCAGTTTGCAACCAAACCGTCGGAACGCTGCCCAACAGCCTTAGAAAAGGAGCATTCGTACACACAAAACAGCAACAGTACTGGGTCATGAGAAGATGGCGATGATAATCTCTCGCGACTTTTCGCCCATGTATCGTGCTGTTTTGGTCGGCCTGGAATCAGGCTGCCGAAAACCCGCGAAGGGTTCAGGGAAGACTTTTTTCAAATTACCCAGAAACGGATCTCTTCGAGTCAAACATGAATAAATCAGTAGGCATCGCAGCAGGCGTCATCGTTGTCGTGGGGGCGCTGGCCACCGCCGGAGCGTGGTACACGGGGACCCGAATCGAAGGCGTACTGCGTGATTCGATCGATCAGAGCAATCAGGAGCTGGCTAAATCCCTCAAAGGCTCTGATAGCAGCATTACGTTGGAGATGGTGTCGATTGACCGGCATCTGTTCAGCAGCACCGCACATTATCGCGTGCTTGTTCACGATGAGAATCTGACCACCGATGGCAAGAATGCCGAGTTCCTGTTCGTCGACAACATCGAACACGGCCCGTTGCCGTTCTCACGCCTGAAGGGCTTCAAGCTCCTGCCGGTCATGGCTCAGAGCAACTTCCAGATGGAGAAGAGTCCAAGCGCCGAGAAATGGTTTGCCATGAGCAACGGTGCAAGTCCGGTCACCGGCTACGCCAGCGTCGGCTATGACCGCTCTGCCACTGGCGCGCTGTTGCTGGCGCCGCTGGAACTGAAGGACACCGACGGGACGTTCACCTTCTCAGGTCTGCGACTGGATACCGAGGCCAGCGCTGATGCTGACAAGATCAAGCTGCTTGGCAAAATGGATAACTTCCAGCTGAACGTCACGTCGCCAGAGGGTGAGGTCGCGTTGGGTGCCAAAGGCGTGACCCTGGACATGGGCGGCACCAAAGGCAAATCCGGTTTCTATCTGGGCCATAACAACCTGAAAGCCGATAGCTTCTTGGCACAGGTTGCAGGGCAGGCCCCCATCGCGCTCAAGGACGTGACCGGGACCAGTCTGGCTCAGGAAGAGGGCGGTAATCTTGCTGCGCAGATGAGCTACAACGTCGGCATGATCAATTACAACGGCAAGGACGTCGGTGCGTTGCAGTCGGCGTTCAAGATCAGCAACTTTGATGTGGCCGCTTCACAGGCACTTTACGACCTGTATCAGACCAAAATCCTGCCGCAACAACAGGCCGCCAACGCAGCCGGTGAGAAGCTGGCGCTGCAACTCAGCCCCGCAGACCAGCAATTGATCGATACGCAAATCATCAAATTGCTGGCCGCCAAGCCACACGTCGAGCTTGAAAGGCTGGCGCTCAAAACTGCCAATGGTGAAAGCCATCTGCACGTTGCCGTGGATTTGACTGACACCGGCTCGACCGAACAGCCATCGCCTGATCGCTTCCGCAACGCCATTGCTCAACTGGACGCGCGTCTGGTTTTGTCCAAGCCAATGATCAGTGACCTGGCGACCCTGCAGGCAGGTCTTGCCGGGCAGACTGACCCTGCTGCGATCGCTGAACAAGCCAAAGCTGCCGGTGACATGGCCGGTGCAATGGCCGTTATGATGCAAGTGGCAAAGGTTGATGGCGATAACATCGTCTCCAACCTGCAATACGCCAATGACATCGTTGATTTCAATGGCCAGAAAATGACCCCTGAGCAATTCATTGCCCTGATCATGAGCAAGGTCATCGGAATGCGGATGAAGTAAGAGGGCGCGGGCCTGCCCTTATAGGGGAGCCGCTAATCTGTTGGCACGAGGCTGGTCCGCGAAAAACGATAACGCGGTGCAACTGGTGCACCGCGTCGACTGATTCGCAGGCGAGCCTCGCTCCAACAAGAATGTGGAAGCAAGCCTCAAACCGGCGGCTGACGAGGAATGTCGACTGGCGTTTCGTGGACGTCGATTTCTGGTCGTACATTGCGCGAGGAAATTTCCGTACGCAGTTGCGGCAGGCTTTGTGGGTATTGCTTGGCGATGAAGGCAATCAGGCGTTCACGCATGTGACAGCGAGCGTCCCAACTGCGCGAGGAGTCTGCCGAACTCAATAGAACCCGAAGCTGCATGGCTTTGGCATTGGTGTCCGCGACTTGCAGTACGCATACTCGACCGTCCCATAGATGGGGAATGTCTTCGCAAATGCGTTGTACCTCTGCGCGCAGTTCTTCCACCGGTAACGAATAGTCCACCCAGACAAACACCGAGCCAATAAGGCTTGAGGTGGCACGTGTCCAGTTCTGGAAAGGCTTCTCGATGAAATACTGCAGCGGAACGACCATGCGTCGTTCGTCCCAGATCTTGATGACCACGTACGTGCCGCTGATCTCTTCAACGCGTCCCCATTCGCCCTCGACAATGACCACGTCGTCGAGCCGGATCGGCTGGGAAATGGCGATTTGCAGACCCGCGATCAAATTCCCCAGTACCGGTTTTGCGGCAAAACCCGCAGCCAGTCCGGCCAGACCTGCTGACGCCAACAAGCTGGTACCGATCTTGGCGACAGGCGGGAAGCTCATCAGGATCAAGCCCGTACCAAAAAGCAAAACCAGCGCATTCAGGCAGCGCACCAGAACGCGGACCTGCGTTTGTATGCGGCGTGCATGCAGGTTATCCACGATGTCCAGCGGGTTACGGATTGCCACCGCTTCACCCACCGCCTTGACGCAGCTGAGCACCAGCCAGGTAAACCCGGCAGTAACCAGCAAGCCATTGACGTGGCGCACCGTGCCGATCAGCACCAGATCATCGGGCGCTGAAGTCCAGACTGTCTGCAACGCCAGTAGTGGCATGAGCCATAGCGTCGGATTGGCCGCTCGATAAACCAGCTGTTGTGGCAGCACGAATGAGCTGGCGACGCGACGCAGAACGCTCAATGCCAGCCAGCGGATCAGCAAGGCCAGTAATACCGCAACACACGCGGCGATCAGAGTCTTGAGCCAAGGCAGAGGCACTGCCTCCAGCCAGCTCTGGGGCAACAGATATTCCATCGACGGTACCCACAGCAAAAATGACTTTAAGCCGAGCGGACCCTCTCGATTTTGGCCCGTCGGCCTCGATGGCGATAGCTGCCTGAAAACGTGTGAACCCTGTAACGCCGCGAATGTTCCCCGGCATTTGGCGTGGCATCTTTCATGAATTGTTGAGGGCGGGAGTCACGAGCGGCTTTCAGGGATTTTTCGTCCCTAAACAAAAAACCCGCCGAGGCGGGTTTTCTTCAAGACCATTCCAACATCCTGTCGGTAAGCCCTCCGGGCCATGGTCGATCATCCTTGATCCTGTGCGCGTCCTGCGCATCAGTTGTTGGATCCAATATTACGCAGGAACCCAAAGCACCAATAGGGCGAATTGCCGTCTCTTCGTGTAAGCCTTTGGCTATTTATGCCAGTAATTCTCATTACCGTTGGGCGGCGCTGTGGATAAGCTGCGGTTAATGTAATATTTAGCAACAAAGATCTGGCCTAGCCTTAGTCGCGAGGTAGCCGGATGAACGATGCGCGACCTGATTAACTTGCCGAGATCACTGATGTCCATGCGTTCCCGTTTTCTGGCCTGGCTGATGTTGCCATTGCTGGCGCTGTGCAGTTCCAGCTTGCTGGCTGATACCACTGATGGCGCGGCGCAAGCCCTGCATTTACTTGATTACATCGGTGCCGATTACCCGTCGAGCGTGGCGGACGGCAAGATCTTGGATGAAGGTGAATACCGGCAACAGGTGGATTCCCTGGGTATTTTGCGAGACCTGGTTGCTGCGTTGCCTGAGCGGGCAGAGCGCGCCGAACTCGGAAAAGCTGTTTCAAGCCTTGCCGATGCCGTTGCCCAAAAGCAGGACGGGGCAGTGGTTACCCGTCAGGCCCGTCAATTGGGAGCACGTTTGGCCGTGGCTTATGAGGTCAGTCAGGCGCCAGTGATCACACCCGATCCTGCGCGTGGCGCGCCGTTGTATGCCCAACATTGTTCGGTCTGTCATGGTGACGCTGGCGCCGGTGACGGCCCGGCGGGTATCGGCCTTGAGCCGCCTCCCTCGGATTTACGCGATGTCGCTCGCCTGGATCGTCTGAGCCTTTACGACTTATACAACGCACTAGGCCTCGGGATTGCCGGGACTGATATGCCGGCTTTCGCTGACCAGCTGGATGATCGTCAGCGCTGGGACGTTGCCACTTATATCGCCAGCTTCAGCGCGCAGCCGGTGACGGCACCCGCCAAGACTTACAACCTCGCTGACCTGGCGCGGCAAACCCCACTCGAAGTCAGCGCTGCCGAGGGCGAACAGGCTGTTGCCATGTTCCGTGCCCAGCGTGCGCAGCCACCACAAGTCCAGCGCGGCCCTGCGCAATTGCTCGATTACACCAGCCAGACGCTGGACAAGAGTCTCGCTGCTTATCGCGCAGGCGATCACGAACAGGCTTATGACTTATCCGTTGCGGCCTATCTGGAAGGCTTCGAGCTGGTTGAAAGTTCGCTGGATAACGTCGACGCCAATGTCCGCAAAGACACTGAAAAGGCTTTGATGGCTTACCGTCAGTCTTTGCAGGACGGCTTGCCGCTTGAGCAGGCTGCGCAAAAGCTGGATTTCGCCAAAGCCAAACTCAAGGAGTCGGCGGGCCTGCTGGGCAGCGATGGACTCAGCACTTCGCTGAGCTATATTTCCGGGCTGTTGATTCTGCTGCGTGAAGGCCTTGAGGCGATTCTGGTGTTGGCGGCGATCCTCGCTTTCCTGCGTAACACGGGTCAGGAGTCAGCGGTACGCAGCGTCAATATCGGTTGGGCACTGGCCTTGCTGGCGGGGCTCGGGACCTGGGCGCTGGCGGCTTACGTGATCGACGTCAGTGGCGCTCAACGTGAACTGCTTGAGGGCGCGACGGCGTTGTTCGCCAGTGTGATGGTGTTGTGGCTGGGTGTCTGGATGCACGACCGTCGTCATGCCGCGGCCTGGCAGGATTACATCAAAAGCAGCCTGGTAGGCGGCGGTGGTCGTTTCGGTTTTGCGATTCTGGCGTTCTTCTCGGTTTATCGGGAACTGTTCGAAGTCATCCTGTTCTACGAAACCCTGTGGTTGCAAGCTGGCCCGGCCGGGCACAATGCTGTATTGGCTGGCGGCGCTACGGCGCTGGTATTGCTGATCGGTCTGGCGTGGATCATCCTGCGCGGCTCGGCAAAACTGCCATTGACGCTATTCTTCGGAATTAACGCTGCACTGTTGTGCGCATTGTCGGTGGTGTTCGCCGGGCATGGCGTCAAAGCCCTGCAGGAAGCTGGCATATTCGGGACTCGCCCCGTGCCGTTCTTCGAGTTCGACTGGCTTGGGATTCATGCCGACGCGTATTCCCTGAGTGCTCAATTCATTGCCTTGCTGGCCATCGCGGTGCTGTACGGCCGCAGTTGGCTGGCCGAGAAGCGCAGGGCGCAGGCTGTGCAATAATTCGCGGCGCGGCTAATTCCCGGTAGGAGCGAACTTGTTCGCGAGCCGTTGGTACAAACGATACACAGCGTTCGCCAGCCGAGGTGCTCGCGAACAAGTTCGCTCCTACCGGTGTTGGAGGCTTCTGTCATGGCGAAATCCCACACCGTTCATGAGTCACTACAAAGGACACCGCCCCATGCGCGTCTGGATCGATGCCGACGCCTGCCCCAAGGCAGCAAAAGACCAGGTCATCAAGTTCGCCCTCAAACGTCAGTTCGAAGTGGTGCTGGTTGCTGGTCAAAGTCAGATCAAGCCCACGTACACGCTGGTCAAGCTGATCGTGGTCCCGAGTGGTCCTGATGCCGCGGACGATTATCTGGTGGAGCATGCTGTGCCCGGCGAACTGGTGATTTGCAGCGATGTGCCGCTGGCCGATCGCCTGGTTAAAAAGGGCGTCGCAGCGCTGGATCCGCGTGGCAAGGAGTTCGACGCGCAGAACATGGGCGACCGTCTCGCTGTGCGTAATCTGTTTACTGACCTGCGTGATCAAGGCCAGATGGGTGGTGGGCAGCCGCCGTATGGCGACCGGGAAAAACAGGCCTTTGCCAACTCTCTTGACCGCATTCTCACGCGTCTCACCCGCTGAAAATTGCACCCTAAAACGGTGCATGCCCGCCTCGGAATGAATCACTCTGCACAGTCTTCCGCAAAAATAGCGCGTTGAGGTGTGCAGTTCGCACATCTGCCGATATCAACACTGCCTGCTTTTTTCTGCTTCGAAGCGACGTCCGGAAACGGCCTGGTTATTGCTCTGGCACCAGCCTGCCCCGACCCTTTCGATGTGGAGAAAAACGATATGAGTTCACCCAGCGAGTTTCCCTTGAGCGAAGCCCCGCGTGAAGGACGCAAAGGGCTGTTGTCGATTTCCATGGTGCTGTTCAGTTTCACGTTCTTCACCGGGACTATGTTTGCCGGTGGAAAGCTGGGTATGGCGTTCAACTTCGTCGACATGCTGTGGATCGCAGCCATTGGCAACAGTCTGTTGGCGATCTACGCGGCGGCGCTGGCCTTCATCGCGTCGCGCAGCGGCTTGAACACTGTGCTGATGGGCCGTTTTTGTTTTGGTGAGGCGGGTAGCCGACTGTCGGACGTCCTGCTTGGCTTTGCCGAACTGGGCTGGTACGCGTGGGGCACCGCGACGGTTGCCATCGTGTTGGTGAAAATGCTCGGCCTGGCGGAGGGCTTCACGTCACCACTGATGGTCTTGTTTGGTCTTGGCTTCAGCATCACGGCGATCATCGGCTACAAAGGTCTGGACGTGCTGTCGCGAGTCTCAGTGCCACTGATGTTCGTTCTGTTGGTTATCTCCATGTACATCGCCACCCGCGATGTGGGCGGTTTTCAGGGACTGGCAGCGGTTATTCCTCACGAAACCATGACGCTTTCAGCGGCTATCACTATGGTTTTCGGTACGTTTGCCAGTGGCGCGACTCAGGCCACCAACTGGACGCGTTTGTCGCGCAGCGGACGCGTGGCCGTGACTGCCAGTGTCGTTGCCTTTCTGCTGGGCAACGGTTTGATGGTCGTCGCTGGCGCCTGGTGCGCGATGGTTTATCAACAGGCCGATATCGTTGAAGTGATGATGCTTCAGGGCCTGTCGTTCGCCGCAGTGATCATGCTTTGCCTGAACCTGTGGACCATTCAGGGGCCGACTATTTACAACGTATCGGCTGCGGCCTGCCACCTGTTGCGTAGCGAGCGGCGGCGGACCATGACATTGATCGCCGCAGCGCTCGGTATCGTGTTGGCCATCGGCGGCATGTACGAAATGCTGATTCCGTTTCTGGTCCTGCTGGGCTCGATCATCCCGCCGATAGGTGGCGTGATCATGGCTGACTTCTGGTATCGCCATCACGGTAAATACCCTGCTTTGGCCAGCGTCGTGCTGCCACGCTACAACCTGCTGGGCCTATCGGCGTATGCGGTTGGCGCCGCACTGGCGTATTTCTCGCCGTGGATTGCGCCACTTGTAGGCATTGCCGCGTCGGCTATTTTCTACATCGTCCTGCTTGAAGTCACCGGCAAGCGGAGCATGGTTGCCAGCGTTCAGGAGGAGCTTTGACCCTGACCGTTGAAGAAATCCTCCAGCTACCGGGGCTGGAGGAAATGACCGTGCGCGCAGGGTCGGCGAATCTGCATCGCAGTGTGCGCTGGTCCTATGTGGCGGAGAATGAGGGTATTGCCGACTGGATCATGGGCGGCGAACTGGTGTTCGTCACCGGCATCAATTATCTGCGCGACGAAGCCAACCTGCTGCGTATGGTTCGTGAAGGCGATGCAAGTGGCATCGCCGGGCTGGTGATCCTCACCGGTGATGCTTATATCCAGCACATCCCCGAGTCTGTAATCGCGCTTGCTGAGCAGTGTGGCTTGCCGCTGATTGAGCAGCCGTATCTGTTGAAGATGGTCATCGTCACCCATCTGATCGGCACGGCGCTGGTGCAGATGGCGCAGACCAAACGCTCGCGCCACGACATCCTAGGCCAATTGCTCAGTGGTGATTACCCGAGCCTGAGTATCGCCCGGCAGCGCGCTGCGCATTTGCGTTTGCCGCTGGAAGTGCCCCGGCATCTGGTAGCGCTGCGTTTGTCGGCGGTCAGCGTGCTGTTCGACAGCCATGAGCCGGAGGCGGCGGAGCGCCTGCTGCAACAGACCCGGCAAGCGGTGCTGGATCATCTCGACGCTTGGAATCGCGTTTTGCCAGACGCTTTGCCGGTTATTGTGCAGGGCGATCTTTTCATCTTGTTGCTGCCCAGGCTTGAAGCAATTCGTCATGAACTGGCGTTGCTTTATCGAGAGCTCGCGTCGGTGCTCGGCAAAATGGCGTTGTTTATGGGGCTGGCCAACCCGGTCGCAGACTGTGGGCAATACCGGCAGGCGCTGAACGAGGCTCGGCAGGCATTGGACGTTGCCGAGCACCTACGCCCCGCCAGTGGCCTTTGCGATTTCAGCGAGCTGGGCGTATTGCGCTTGCTGCAAGCCGTTGCTGATCGCTCGGTCATCGATAGCTTCGTCAAGCAGATCCTCGGGCCGCTGATTGAAACTCACCGCAAGCAGCCTCATAGCCTGATTGAAACCATGGACGCCCTGCTTCAGGAAAACGGCAACGGGCTCAAGGCCGCTCAGCGCCTGGGCATCCATCGCAACACCATCAACCAGCGTATTCAACGAATCGAGCAGCTCAGTGGGCAGTGTCTCGATGACCCGAATTTTCGAATGAACGCTTCGGTTGCGCTGCTGGTATGGCGCATGTCCGAAGCCCAGCGACAGGAATGAACATGAACATCATCAATGCCACATTGCGTAAAACCCAAGGGCTGCACACTGTCAGCTGGGAGAACGGCTGTATTACGGCCATCACCGCTCAGGCTGAGAGCCTGCATCCCGGGGTTGATGACATCGATGCTCGCGGCCAGCTAGTGATTGCGCCATTGATAGAGCCGCATATCCACCTGGACGCAACGCTGACCGCTGGCGAACCAGAATGGAACATGAGCGGGACTTTGTTCGAAGGTATCGAGCGCTGGGCCCAGCGTAAGGAAACCATCACTCATGAAGACACCAAGCAGCGCGCGCATACCACCATTCGGATGCTGGCCGAGCATGGCATTCAGCATGTACGAACCCATATCGATGTCACCGACCCGACCTTGGGTGCGCTCAAGGCGATGCTTGAGGTGCGTGAAGAAGCCCGTCACCTGATTGATCTGCAAATCGTTGCGTTTCCTCAAGAAGGCATCGAATCCTACGCAGGCGGTCGTGAGCTGATGGAGCGTGCCGTGGAGATGGGCGCCGATGTGGTCGGCGGCATTCCGCATTTTGAAAACACCCGTGAGCAGGGCGTCAGTTCGATCAAGTTCCTTATGGACCTGGCTGAGCGAACCGGTTGCCTGGTGGATGTACATTGCGACGAGACTGATGACCCGAATTCGCGGTTTCTGGAGGTGCTGGCTGAAGAGGCGCGGGTGCGTGACATGGGTAGCCGCGTGACGGCCAGCCACACCACCGCCATGGGCTCCTACGATAATGCGTACTGCTCGAAGCTGTTTCGCTTGTTGAAGCGCTCGGGGATCAATTTCGTCTCCTGCCCAACCGAGAGCATTCACTTGCAAGGGCGTTTCGATAGTTACCCCAAGCGCCGCGGCCTGACCCGAGTCGCCGAACTGGATCGAGCAGGGATGAACGTGTGCTTTGGTCAGGACTCGATCAAGGACCCGTGGTATCCGCTGGGTAATGGCAACATCTTGCGCATACTCGACGCAGGCTTGCACATCTGCCACATGATGGGCTTCGAGGATCTGGCACGCAGCCTTGATCTTGTCACCGACAACAGTGCTCGCACCCTTAACCTGGGCGAGGGCTACGGCATCGCAGTGGGCCGACCGGCGAACCTGTTGATCCTCGATGCTGAAAGTGATTACGAGGCCGTGCGCCGTCAGGCAAAGGCTCGGATGTCGATTCGCGGCGGGAAGGTACTGATGACGCGGGTGCCGGAGCGGGTTGAGTTTAGTTAAACCGCCATACTGCGCTGTCCTGCAGGAGCTGCCGAAGGCTGCGAATCGCGGCGCATCAGGACAACCGCTTCCCAGCCTTCGGCAGCTCCTACAAGGCGGCTACTCAAGCCTATTCCTCGTGTGTCAATTCCAGCACCCGGTCCACCAGTTTGTTGATCCCGGCGGCCGCCTCGCCGATGGTTTTGGCAACCATATAGGCCGGAGTACTGACCAGTTTGCGGGCTTTATCTTCGACGATATCGGTCACTTCGCATTCCTGATGCTCACCCTTCATGCGGGTGATGGCGTCTGCGGTTTCGGCATCGTTGCCGATGGTGCAGGTCACGCCGGGGCCGTAGATTTTTGCGGCCAGCGCAGGGCTTATGCAGATAAGCCCGACTGGCTTGCCCGCTTCAGCGAATGCTTCGGCTAATGCCAGGACTTCAGCCTGTACCTTGCAGTCCGCACCTGCGGTGGCGAAGTCAGACAGATTTTTGGCTGCGCCGAAACCACCAGGAATAATCAGTGCATCAAACTGGGTGACATCGGCCTCACGTATATCTTCGATGGCACCGCGAGCGATGCGTGCCGACTCCACCAGCACGTTGCGGGTCTCCGGCATCTCTTCGCCCGTCAGGTGATTGACCACATGATGCTGCGTGATATTGGGCGCGAAGCATTGCACCGCCGCGCCACGCTGATCAAGGCGCAGCAGCGTGAGCACGCTTTCATGAATTTCTGCGCCGTCATAGACACCACAGCCGGACAAAATCACGGCGACTTTCTTTTGCATGATCATTCTCCCTATCGAAAGCAGCGGTCTGCCCAACGACTTTTAACCTGGTATTGGGACAAGCGTCTGGGGCGGGGATTCAATCGGATAGTCTATGCGTACGTCTTGGCACCGCGCTGTCGCGCAGCAAACATTGGACCTGCAGGAGTGACCGGGGTTGCGTTCCACATTGCTCGCGATTCGGTTTGTCAGTCAATGAATATAGAGCCTGTGCTGACGCTATCGCGAGCAAGCTCACTCCTACAGGCAAGTAGGTAGCTGTATTCTTTTGATAGAAGGAGGGGCGTTACAGGCGAGCGCAATGCCGGGGCATTGCGCTCGTGGTGGACCTAGCGGTCGCCGTGTTTCTTGCTGTCAGCAGGCACTTCAACGGTGACTTCAGCCGGAACCGGGTTAGCGACACCCGCTTCAGCATCGGCGGCCGCTGCCATGGATGCTGCGGCAGCTTCTTCTCTGGCAATGCGCGCGTTCTTGAAACGACGACGCAACCAAAGGGCGAACCCAAGTACCAGCAGTGCGCCGAGTACCCACAATTCGTACTTCTTGATGTTACCCAGCATGCCTTCGAGCACTGCGCCGAAGTGATAGGCCGCATAACCCAGCGCCGCGGCCCAGACAGCTGCGCCAATGCCGTTGAGGATCAAGTAGCGCAGCGGCGGATAGCCCGAGAGGCCGATGGCCACAGGCATGACAGTACGCAGCCCGTAGACGAAGCGAAAGCTCAGGACCCAGAGATCCGGATGCTTGCGTACGTGCGCGAGCGCTTTGTCGCCCATGAGTTGCCAGCGCGGTTTACGCGCCAGGATTTTGCGACCGTGCTTGCGCCCCATGTAATACCAAAGCTGGTCCCCGGCGTAGCTTCCGAAGAAAGCCACGACCACGACCAGTTTGATGTCCATGTACTCACGGAACGCCAGAAATCCAGCGAGGACCAATATGGTCTCGCCTTCAAAGAAGGTGCCGATGAAGAGGGCAAAGTAGCCAAATTCGTGCAAGAAATTCTGGAGCATTGTCTGGATGCTGGCGAAATGAACGCGCAGCCTAACTCGGCCAAGGCATTCAGGAAAGTGTGGAAATGTGTCTCGACGTTAATCTTTCCTACAAGGACAATGGCAAAAGCCTCAACTGCGGCCCCGAGTCGCACGTGGCCCATGACTGTCACACATTAGTCATAATGGTCGCTTATAACTGTCACGCTTGCCCGTGTACGCGGGCTCAGGAGTCTCGCCGTGAGCTTTACCCCCGCCAACCGCCTGTTTCCTCTTACCCGCCTGCGCCGCAATCGTCGCGATGATTTCTCTCGTCGTCTGGTCCGCGAAAACGTTGTGACTGTCGATGACCTGATCCTCCCCGTATTTGTACTCGACGGTGAAAACCGTCGTGAAGAAGTCGCGTCGATGCCTGGCGTTGAGCGCTTGAGTATCGATCTGCTGCTCGAAGAAGCGCAGAAGTGGGTGGCGCTGGGCATTCCTGCCCTGGCGCTGTTCCCGGTGACTCCGGTCGAAAAGAAAACCCTGGATGGTGCCGAAGCCTGGAACCCGGACGGTATTGCCCAGCGCGCCACTCGCGCGCTGCGTGACCGCTTCCCGGAGCTGGGCGTCATCACTGATGTGGCGCTTGACCCGTTCACGACTCATGGTCAGGACGGCATTCTTGACGAAGAAGGCTATGTGCAGAACGACATCACCGTCGATGCACTGGTCAAACAGGCACTGTCCCATGCCGATGCCGGTGCTCAGGTTGTGGCACCCTCCGACATGATGGACGGTCGGATCCAGGCTATTCGTGAAGCGCTTGAACTGGCTGGCCACGTCAACGTGCGGATCATGGCCTACTCGGCCAAGTACGCCAGCGC
This sequence comes from Pseudomonas sp. HP_14, assembly GCF_055283875.1. Classification (NCBI taxonomy): domain Bacteria; kingdom Pseudomonadati; phylum Pseudomonadota; class Gammaproteobacteria; order Pseudomonadales; family Pseudomonadaceae; genus Pseudomonas; species Pseudomonas sp. HP_14. The sequence goes on from NZ_JBTOQI010000007.1 coordinate 20,236, forward strand.
CTACTACGGTCCATTCCGTGATGCGGTCGGGTCGGCGTTGAATCTGGGCAAGGCGAACAAGGCGTCCTATCAGATGGACCCGGCCAACAGCAACGAAGCGCTGCATGAAGTGGCTGCCGATCTGGCTGAAGGCGCGGACATGGTCATGGTCAAACCGGGCATGCCTTATCTGGACATCCTTCACCGGGTCAAGGATGAGTTCAAAGTGCCGACATTTGTTTATCAGGTCAGCGGCGAGTACGCGATGCACATGGCGGCCATCCAGAATGGCTGGCTCAGTGAAGGCGTTATTCTCGAATCGCTCACCGCTTTCAAACGCGCAGGGGCTGACGGCATCCTTACTTATTTCGCCGTCCGCGCTGCAGAACTGTTAAAAGGGCAATAGCCGTACAGGAACATTCATGAATACCGAAGGACTCACCGAAGCTGCTGTTGAAGTCAACGATCAGGAAGTTCTTACTGTGGTCGAGCCAAGCGTCGAGGTCATACCCGCTATCGTCGAGACGCCGCCGGTTCCGGCTATTGTCGTGCCAAATCTGGACGACAGCAGTCTGTACATTCACCGGGAGCTGTCGCAGCTCAAGTTCAACATTCGCGTGTTGGAACAGGCACTGGATGAGTCCTATCCATTGCTGGAGCGGCTCAAGTTCCTGCTGATCTTTTCCAGCAACCTCGATGAGTTCTTCGAAATTCGTGTCGCCGGTCTGAAAAAGCAGATCACCTTCGCCCGTGAACAAGCCGGTGCCGACGGTCTGCAACCGCATCAGGCCCTGGCCCGCATCAGTGAGCTGGTGCATGGCCACGTTGATCGCCAATACGCGATCCTCAATGACATTCTGCTGCCTGAGCTTGAAAAGCATCAGGTGCGCTTCATCCGTCGTCGGCACTGGACGGCCAAGCTCAAAGCCTGGGTTCGTCGTTATTTCCGTGACGAAATTGCGCCGATCATCACGCCCATTGGTCTGGACCCAACTCACCCGTTCCCGCTGCTGGTCAACAAGAGCCTGAACTTTATCGTCGAACTTGAAGGCATCGATGCTTTTGGTCGTGACTCCGGTCTGGCGATTATTCCGGCTCCGCGTCTGTTGCCACGTGTGATCAAGGTGCCGGAAGAGATCAGTGGTCCTGGGGATAACTTTGTCTTCCTGTCATCAATGATCCACGCCCACGCTGACGACTTGTTCCAAGGCATGAAGGTCAAGGGCTGCTATCAGTTCCGCCTGACCCGTAACGCCGACCTGGCGCTGGATTCCGAGGACGTGGAAGACCTGGCCCGCGCACTGCGTGGCGAGTTGTTCTCCCGCCGTTATGGTGATGCGGTACGTCTGGAAGTGGCCGATACCTGCCCTAAACACCTGTCGGATTACCTGCTCAAGCAGTTCAATCTGGCAGAGTCCGAGCTGTATCAGGTCAATGGCCCGGTCAACCTGACACGTCTGTTCAGCATTACCGGGCTGGACAGCCATCCGGAACTGCAATACCAGCCGTTCACCCCAGCCATTCCGAAGTTGCTGCAAAACAGCGAGAACATTTTCAACGTGATCGGCAAGCAGGACATTCTGCTGCTGCATCCGTACGAGTCCTTCACGCCAGTGGTTGATCTGCTGCGCCAGGCCGCCAAAGACCCGCACGTTCTGGCTGTTCGCCAGACGCTGTATCGCAGCGGCGCGAACTCGGAAATCGTTGATGCACTGGTCGACGCCGCCCGTAACGGCAAAGAGGTCACTGCGGTGATCGAGTTGCGTGCGCGTTTTGACGAAGAGTCCAACCTGCAACTGGCCAGTCGTCTACAGGCCGCGGGCGCGGTAGTGATCTACGGGGTGGTGGGCTTCAAGACCCACGCCAAGATGATGCTGATCCTGCGTCGCGAGGCGGGCGAGATTGTCCGTTACGCGCATTTGGGTACCGGTAACTACCACGCCGGGAACGCTCGCCTGTACACCGACTACAGTTTGCTGACTTCCGATGATGCCTTGTGCGAAGACGTTGGCAAGCTGTTCAGTCAGTTGATTGGCATGGGTAAAACCCTGCGCATGAAGAAGCTGCTGCATGCACCGTTCACGCTGAAGAAGGGCATGCTGGACATGATTGCCCGGGAAACACAGTTCGCTGTCGACGGTAAGCCGGCGCACATCATTGCCAAATTCAACTCGCTGACCGATCCGAAGATCATCAGGGCGCTGTACAAGGCCAGTCAGTCCGGTGTGCGTATCGATCTGGTGGTGCGTGGCATGTGCTGCCTGCGGCCAGGCATTCCGGGCGTGTCTCACAATATTCATGTGCGCTCGATCATCGGCCGCTTCCTGGAGCACACGCGGGTGTTCTACTTCCTCAATGGCGGCGACGAGCAGATGTATCTGTCTAGCGCCGACTGGATGGAGCGAAACCTCGACAAGCGCGTCGAGACTTGCTTCCCGGTAGAGGGTAAAAAGTTAATCCTGCGAGTGAAGAAAGAGCTGGAGCTTTACCTGACCGACAACACCCACAGCTGGCTCTTGCAGCCAGATGGCACTTACGTGCGCAGCACGCCGACCGGCAATCAGAATGCGCGCAACGTTCAGGCGACCCTGCTGGAGCGCCTGAGCAACCCGGTCCTCAGCGTACGCTGAGGACGATACCGACCCGGGTCAGCCACTCCGCTTCCAGCGCGAAGTCGGCCTGGGTCAGTTGGTTGTTTTCCAGCCAACCTTTGGGGAATACCACATCAAGATTGTTGCCGTTGGCGGTGAGAACCGGCTGCGGCATTTCTTGCGTGCCGCGAATGTGATGAAACAGGATCGCAAAGCGCAGCAGCACGCACAGACGAATCAGTTTCTCGCCTTCCGCGCCAAAATCAGCGAACTTATCCTTGGGAATATTGCGACGATGACCGCGTACCAGCAGGGCCAGCATCTGCTGATCTTCCCGTGAGAAACCGGAGAGGTCGGAGTGCTCGATCAGGTAAGCGCCATGCTTGTGATAGTGATAGTGAGCGATGTCCAGACCCACCTCATGAACCTTGGCGGCCCAACTGAGCAGTTCCCGATAGCTGTCGTCTTCCAGGTCCCACGCGTGAGCGACCTGCTCAAGCGCGTGTAGCGCTTTGCGTTCCACGCGTGCGGCTTGTTCAAGGTCTACGTGATAACGCTCCATCAGCGAGCTCAGAGTGCGCTCACGGACGTCTTCATGATGATGGCGACCCATCAGGTCGTATAGCACACCCTCGCGCAGCGCACCTTCACAGTGATCCATACGCTGCAGCTCCAGCGCGTCGAAGATCGCTTCAAGAATGGCCAGGCCTGCCGGGAAGATCGAGCGGCGATCCGGCTTGATGCCGTCGAAGTCGATCTTGTCGACATCACCCAGTTTGAACAGCTTGCGCTTGAGCCAGGCCAGGCCATCGGCGTTCACTTCACCTGAACCGTGGCCGTTGGCCTTGAGGGCCAGACCGATCGCACGAATAGTGCCCGACGAGCCGATGGCTTCATCCCACTTCAGGCGATGCAGAGCGTGTTCGATACTCATGATCTCCAGGCGCGCGGCAGTGTAAGCCTGTGCATAGCGCGCCGGGGTGATCTTGCCATCCTTGAAATAGCGCTGGGTAAAGCTGACGCAGCCCATTTGCAGGCTTTCGCGCAGCAGCGGTTCAAAACGCTGGCCAATAATGAATTCAGTACTGCCACCGCCGATATCCGCTACCAGTCGTTTGCCGGGAGTATCAGCCAGTGTGTGCGACACACCGAGGTAAATCAGGCGGGCTTCTTCACGACCTGAAATCACTTCCACCGGGTGGCCCAGAATTTCCTCGGCGCGAACGATGAATTCATTACGGTTGCGTGCTTCACGCAGGGCATTGGTGCCCACGATACGCACCGCACCAAGCGGCAGGCCGTTGATGAGCTGTGCGAAGCGCTTCAGGCAGTCGAGCCCGCGCTGCATGGATTCTTCGTTGAGTTGCCGCTCTTCGTTAATACCGGCTGCCAGCTGAACCTTCTCTCCCAGGCGCTCCAGGATGCGGATGTCACCCGAGTTGGCTTGGGCCACCACCATGTGGAAGCTGTTCGAGCCAAGGTCAATGGCGGCGATCAGGGAAAGATTCTTGGCTTTGGATTGCGGCATGATCAGAAAATCTCGGTCGATAACCGCGCCATCGTGCCACGATCCATGGCTAACGCCAACGCGAAGCTTTGAAGCTGGCGCTTGGCCTGCAATATCCATGGTCTGGATCAATTAATTGGCAGGCCTGACTCATACCTGTGGGAGCTGGGCTTGCCCGCGATAAGAGCACCATCATATTCGGATATGTGGTGTTCTTATCGCGAGCAAGCTCGGCTCCTACAGGCGGAGCATTAGACCGGCAAGCTGGTGGTGGATTTGATCTCCGACAGCGCCACGGTCGAGTTCACCTCCTGTATGCCCGGCACCAGCGACAGCTTCTCGAAGAAGAATCGCTCATAAGCCTCGATATCCGGCGTCACGATACGCAGTAGAAAGTCGACTGAGCCCATCAGCACGTAACACTCCAGTACTTCGGGAAAGCCGCGAATCGCCTCGGTGAATTCCGTGAAGTTCGAGCGCCCGTGAGCATTGAGCTTCACCTCGGCAAAGATCTGGGTGTTCAGGCCAATTTTCTTTCGGTCGAGCAGGGAAACCTGGCGGCGAATAACCCCTTCATCTTTAAGCCGCTGAATCCTGCGCCAGCAGGGTGATTGGGACAAACCTACCTGCTCGGCAATTTGCGCGCTGGACAGCGAAGCGTCCTGCTGCAGCAGCGCGAGGATCTTGCGATCGTACGCATCCAGCTCGGGTTGCATAATTATTTCCTGATTGGTCCATAGCGAGCATTAACAAGTCTTATTGAGACTAAATCAATCAATCATGGACCAGAAATTTCTTTTTCTGCATGTAAGAATTTCTTCAATCGTTCAAACCTCGACATCGCAGAGGCCAACATGCCCAATCTCGAAGCCGTCACCTCTCTGCCACACCGTCCAGACAGCTGGTCGGCCGACAATGCCCATTGCTATGCGCGCTTTGAAATTATTATCGAAGCTGAGGCCGATTCGCTGTGTCGAGTGTTGAATCTGTTTGCGATGCAGTACCTGATTCCTCGTCAGGTCAACGTTTTACAGCAGGACGACGTGCTGGCCATTGATGTCGAAGTCACCCACCTGACCTGGCACCGGGCGCAGGTCATTGCGGAAAAAATGCGCAGCCTGATCAATGTCTGTTCAGTTGAGCTGGAACAAGTCGCTCAGCCACACGTCTCAACCTCAACGGTTTCCCTAGCCGTCGGTTGAGCCAGGCTGAAAGAAAACGTCACTCATGTGTACGCATATGCCGAAATAACTGACACGCTGGGGGCTACTCTTGGTTCGTTTGAACCGAATTGTCCAAAGGAATCCGCATGTCAGCTCACGCCTCATCATCACAGGACCGTTGGCTGGATCTGAATGATCTGCTGCGCGATCTGGTCGCCCAAGAGTTCATTGATCAGAACAGTGCCGAGCAGGCGCTGACCCAGCGACGCCGGGCCGCGAACCTGCAACTGCACCCACTGGAATTTATCGCCGCGCAACAGCTCGACGACCTCAAGCGCCCGGGGCGCAAGCTGGATCTGGAAACACTGACTGCCTGGCTTGCCGCGCAAAGCGGGCAGCCTTACCTGCGCATTGACCCGCTGAAGATCCAGGTGGCGTCGGTTACCCCTCTGATGTCTTACGCGTTTGCCCAGCGCCACAAAATTCTGGCGGTGGCGGTGGATCGTGATTCTGTAACCATCGCCAGTGCACAGCCTTATGTGCGTGCCTGGGAAGCCGACCTGACTCATGTACTGAAGCTGCCAATCAGACGTGTGGTGGCCAACCCGACTGATATTCAGCGCCTGGCGGTGGAGTTTTATCGACTGGCCAAATCCGTCAGTGGCGCTGCCGCGACGGATCAGAAAATCAGTGGCATGGGCAACTTTGAACAGTTGCTCAAGCTGGGAGCCAGCGACCAGGAGCCTGACGCGAACGACGCGCATATCGTCAACATCGTCGACTGGCTGTTCCAGTACGCGTTCCAGCAGCGGGCCAGCGACATACATATCGAACCCCGTCGCGAGCAAGGCACGGTACGCTTCCGGATTGACGGTGTTCTGCACAATGTCTATCAGTTTCCCGCACAGGTGACGATGGCGATTGTCAGCCGTTTGAAAAGCCTGGGGCGTATGAACGTTGCCGAGAAGCGCAAGCCTCAGGACGGGCGCGTCAAAACCACCACGCCGGATGGCGGTGAGGTTGAGTTACGTTTGTCGACGCTGCCTACCGCGTTTGGGGAAAAGATGGTCATGCGGATCTTCGATCCGGAAGTACTGCTGAAAAACTTTGATCAACTGGGTTTTTCCAACGATGACTTGCGCCGCTGGGAGGGCATGACCCGCCAACCTAACGGCATCATTCTGGTTACCGGGCCCACTGGATCGGGCAAGACCACCACGCTCTACACCACGCTCAAGATGCTCGCGACCTCTGAAGTCAATTTGTGCACCATCGAAGACCCTATCGAAATGGTCGAGCCCGCTTTTAACCAGATGCAGGTTCAGCACAACATCGACCTGACTTTCGCCAGCGGTATACGCGCGTTGATGCGGCAAGACCCCGATATCATCATGATAGGCGAGATACGTGATCTGGAAACCGCCGAAATGGCTATCCAGGCGGCGCTCACCGGCCACTTGGTGCTTTCGACACTGCACACCAATGACGCGCCGAGTGCGATCAGCCGGATGCTGGAGCTTGGCGTGCCGCATTACTTGCTGAAGGCAACGATCCTTGGTGTTATGGCGCAGCGGTTGGTGCGAACCTTGTGTCCGCACTGCAAAGCCCCCGTGCAGCTCGACGAGGGTGACTGGCAAAGCCTGACCCGTCCGTGGCAAGCGCCAGTTCCTGCGGGAGCGCACCGGGCAGTAGGTTGTGTGGAATGCCGTGATACCGGTTACCGTGGCCGTGCCGGGGTGTATGAAATCATGTTGATGTCCGATGGCGTTCAAGGCTTGATCAGTGCTGATCTTGACCTCACGGCAATGCGCCGCCAGGCGTTCAAGGAGGGCATGCGCAGCTTGCGTCTGTCCGGCGCGCAGAAAGTCTCCGCAGGGCTGACTACGCTTGAAGAAGTACTGCGCGTGACGCCGCAGAGCGAGCAGCGCTGAGGTCGCCTGGAGCGCGGTTCACCGTGTGAGATTTAGACCTGCAAACCCAATCCCCGTGGGAGCGAATTCATTCGCGAAGCGGCCGGTACATTCGCAGTTTATGTACCGCCTGAAATACCGCTTTCCCGAATAAATTCGGTCCCACAGGATTTATGTCACACGGAAAATCGCTCACATCCAGAACCAATATTCCATCGAATCATTGGCTTTTTGTGGCCGAAGTCTGACTAAATAGCTCCCTGATAACCGTTCGTAACCAACAGGGAAATGTTATGCAACTGGGCAGTGTGGTTTTACTTTTCGTTGCGCTGGCAATCGCCATCGTCTTCATGGGCTTCAAGGTCGTGCCGCAGGGCTACCAATGGACGGTCGAGCGCTTTGGCCGCTACACGACAACCCTCAAGCCAGGCCTGAACATCATCGTGCCGGTGATGGACCGTATCGGGCGCAAAATCAATGTCATGGAAAGCGTGCTCGACATTCCTCCGCAGGAGGTGATCACAGCTGACAACGCAACGGTGCAAATCGATGCGGTGTGCTTCTTTCAGGTAGTGAATACCGCGCAGGCGGCCTACGAGGTGAACAACCTCGAGCATGCTATTCGCAACTTGCTGCAAACCAACATCCGCACCGTACTGGGCTCCATGGAGCTGGATGCGATGCTCAGCCAGCGTGACAACATCAACGAGCGGCTGCTGCGCACGGTGGATGAAGCCACGGCGCCGTGGGGCATCAAGATCACCCGGATTGAAATCAAGGACATCAGCCCACCAGCCGATCTGATGGCCGCCATGTCCGGTCAGATGAAAGCCGAGCGGATCAAGCGGGCGCAAATTCTCGAAGCCGAGGGCCTGAGGGCGTCGGCGATTCTGACGGCTGAAGGCAAGAAGCAGGCGCAGATTCTTGAGGCTGAAGGCGGCCGGCAGGCGGCGTTTCTGGAGTCTGAAGCGCGTGAGCGTCAAGCCGAGGCCGAAGCGCGGGCCACTCAGGTGGTGTCCGAAGCGATCGCCAGCGGCAACGTTCAAGCGGTCAATTATTTCGTCGCGCAGAAGTACATTGATGCGCTGGGCAAACTGGCTTCAGCCAATAACAGCAAAGTCATCCTGATGCCTCTGGAGGCCAGTCAGGTCATTGGCGCCGTCGGTGGCATCGGCGAAATCGTCAAGGCCACTTTTGACAGCAAGAAGGTCTGAGGCGGGCGCTATGGAATACCTGCAAAACCTGTCGTTCTGGGATTGGTTGGGGTTAGGCACCGTGCTGTTGATTCTTGAAGTGTTCGGCGCGGGCGGCTATCTGTTGTGGATGGGCGTAGCGGCCGCAGCGGTCGGGGTGCTGACGTTCATCATTCCCGGCATGCTCTGGACCCTGCAGTTCTTGCTCTTTGCAGTGACCTCGGTGCTGACCGCCGTCTATTGGTGGCGCCGCCAGCGAACGGTGAACCGGCCTTCCGATCAACCCGGTTTGAATATGCGTGGCCAGGAGTTGATCGGTCGAGTTTTTGTCGTTCAGGACGCGATCGTCGACGGTCGCGGCAAGATCAAGGTCGGCGATGGCGTATGGCTGGCCAGTGGGCCAGACACACCAGTGGGCACGCAGGTGCGGGTGATTGGCCAGGATGGGGCGATATTGCGGGTTGAGGCGCTTTAGGTGGGGGCAGGTGCAGCACCTGTGGGAGCCGGGCTTGCTCGCGATAAGGCTGGACGCAATGCATCTGAGATAGGTGTCGTCCCTATCGCGAGCAAGCTCGGCTCCCACATGGAACTACCGCATCACTCCAGATATCCAACAGTTTCAGAACAATCACTGTTGGAGTACTTCACCATGCGTCTCAAGCTCGCTGTCGCCACGTTTGCTCTGCTCTCTCTCCCGGTCGGTTCAGCAATGGCTGACGCTGGGTTCTGGCGTGATGTTATTTCCTCTGGTGCCACTACCGGCTCCACCTACCTGACTTTCAAGGATCACAAGCTGATCGTGGCCGCTCAAGACGACGCAGGCAGCTTCGTTGCCAGCGACGGCGGCATCCGTGGTCCTTTCCTGGAAGCTGCCATCCAGCAGGTTCGCAGTGAAAACCCAGGCCTCAATGCTTCGGACATGGATCTGGCCAACGCCATCCTGGCCAAGAACCTGGTCGCTGAAAACCAGTAATTTGCTGGCAAAAAAAATGCCGCTCAATGAGCGGCATTTTTTATGGTGGGCTGTTCGGCTTATTCGCCGATAGCGGCTTTGTAGCCTGCAGCATCCAGCAGTTTTGCCAGGTCGGCATCCGCTGCACTTGGCTTGATCTTGAAAATCCACGCACCGTAAGAGTCGTTATTCAACGATTCCGGCGCATCGGCCAGCGCTTCGTTGACTTCGACGACTTCACCGGCAATCGGCGAATAGATATCGGAAGCGGCCTTCACCGATTCAACGACCCCTGCAGCGTCGCCAGCAGCGAAGACTTTGCCGATTTCTGGCAGCTCGACGAATACCACGTCACCCAGCGCTTCCTGAGCGTGATCGGAAATGCCGACAACGATCAGGTCACCTTCTTTCTTCGCCCACTCGTGGCTTTCAGCAAAACGCAGTTCGGCGGGGATATTGCTCATTTAGTCATCCTCAAAATCGGGTCAGCGGTAAACCCGCCAGGAAAATTCAGATCAGGGCTTTGCCATGACGTACAAACGCGGGCTTCACCACGCGAACCGGGTACCATTTGCCACGAATTTCGACTTCGGCACGGTCAGCAGTGGCCATGGGCACACGTGCCAAGGCAATCGACTTGCTTAGCGTAGGAGAGAAACTACCACTGGTGATCTCTCCTTCGCCAATTTCTGCGATACGGACCACTTGGTGAGCACGCAAAACGCCGCGCTCTTCGAGTACCAGGCCAACCAGTTTTGAGGCTATACCCCGTGCGCGCTCGGCTTCCAGAGCTGCTCGTCCGATGAATTTGCGCGAAGTCGGTTCCCAGGCGAGGGTCCAGGCCATATTGGCTACCAGGGGCGTGACCTGCTCGTCGATGTCCTGACCATAAAGGTTCATCCCTGCTTCAAGGCGCAAGGTGTCTCTGGCACCCAGACCAATCGGAGAGATACCAGCGCCCACCAGATCATTGAAGAAACCGGGTGCTTGCTGCGACGGCAGAATGATTTCCAGCCCGTCTTCGCCGGTGTACCCGGTGCGGGCTATGAACCAGTCGCCATCGTCGCGACCTTCGAACGGCTTGAGCTGACGGATAAGTTCGGCGCGGGAGGCGCTGACCAGTTCGGCGATCTTGTTTCGGGCGTTGGGGCCTTGGATGGCCAGCATCGACAGGTCATTACGCTTGTTCAACTGAACATCGAAGTCATTCAGATGCACGAACATCCAGGCCAGGTCTTTCTCACCCGTGGCGGCGTTGACCACCAGTCGGTAACCGCTGTCGGTGAGGTAGACGATCATGTCGTCGATGATCCCGCCATCGTTATCGAGCATTGCGCTATACAACGCCTGCCCGACATTTTTCAGCCGGTCGACGTCATTGGCGAGCAAGTACTGCAACCAGGTTTTTGCCTGGCTGCCGGTCACATCAATCACATGCATGTGTGAGACGTCGAACACACCGCAGTCGCGGCGCACCTGATGGTGCTCTTCGACCTGCGATCCATAATGCAACGGCATGTCCCAACCACCAAAATCGACCATTTTCGCGCCGAGCGCGAGGTGCAGGTCAAAAAGCGGCGTGCGCTGTCCCATGGGTTTCTCCTTCCGGGCGTGGCGAAGGTGCGGACAGGCAAAATGCTCACATGCCCCCGTGAATTGGGGTGTAGAACAGATAGCAACATGTCGAACAGTCTGACAGACCGCACCGATTGCGGCGCATTGTAGCCGCAAGGTTGTAGACCCGCACCTAACGAAATTGACGAGCAGAGCGTCGGATCAAACCGATGACCGGCAGCAGACCAACCAGAACCAGCGTCAGTGCAGGCAGGGCGGCGCGGGCCCATTCGCCTTCGCTGGTCATCTCGAAGATGCGTACCGCCAGCGTGTCCCAGCCGAACGGGCGCATCAGCAGGGTGGCGGGCATTTCCTTGAGCACATCGACGAAGACCAGCAATGCTGCGCTGAGTGCGCCAGGGACCAGCAGCGGTAGATACACCTTGAAAAACAATCGGGGCCCACTGACACCCAAACTACGTGCTGCTTCCGGTAGAGAAGGGCGGATGCGTGACAGGCTGTTCTCGAGCGGTCCATAGGCCACGGCAATGAAACGCACCAGGTAGGCCAGCAGCAACGCGGCGAGGCTTCCCAGCAGCAACGGTTTGCCCGCACCCCCGAGCCAATTGGACACTGGAATCACCAGCACGCGATCCAGATAACTGAACGCCAGCATGATCGACACAGCCAGCACCGAACCTGGCAGTGCATAGCCCAGATTAGCCAGGCCAACTCCGGAGTTGATCGCCGGAGTCGGGGCCAGACGTCGGGCGAACGCCAACACCAGTGCCACGCTCACGGTAATCAGCGCGGCGATGCTGCCCAGATACAAGGTGTGCAGGATCAGCCCGGTATAACGCTCATCCAGATCGAAGCGCCCGCGTTGCCAGACCCAGACGATGAGTTGCAGCAGCGGGACCGCAAAGGCGCAGAGGAACACCAGTCCACACCAGCAACTGGCAGCCGCCGCTTTGAATCCACGAAGGTGGTAAAGCGCCTTGACCCGAGGCCTTTCGTTGGTCGCCCTGCTCGCGCCTCTGGCTCGGCGCTCGCCGTAGAGCACGATCATCACCGCCAGCAGCAACAGGCTGGCCAGTTGCGCAGCGCTGGAGAGGCTGAAGAAGCCGTACCAGGTTTTATAAATGGCAGTGGTGAAGGTATCGAAGTTGAACACCGAAACCGCGCCGAAATCGGCAAGGGTTTCCATCAGTGCCAATGCCACACCTGCACCAATGGCTGGACGTGCCATGGGCAATGCAACGCGCCAGAAAGCTTGCCACGGCGTTTGGCCGAGCACTCTCGCAGCCTCCATCAAACCTTTGCCCTGGGCAAGAAAAGCGGTACGTGCGAGCAGATACACGTAGGGGTAAAACACCAGCACCAGCACGATGATCACGCCGCCGGTGGAGCGTACCCTTGGCAGTCGCAACCCGGTGCCGAACCACTCGCGCAGCAGTGTCTGTACGGGACCTGCAAAATCCAGCAGGCCGACAAATACAAACGCCAGTACATAAGCGGGAATCGCAAACGGCAGCATCAACGCCCAATCCAGCCAGCGTCGACCGGGGAATTCACACAGGCTGGTGAGCCACGCCAGGCTGACGCCCAGCAGTGTGACGCCAACGCCCACACCCAGAATCAGGGTCAGGGTGTTGCCCAGCAGGCGGGGCATCTGGGTTTCCCACAAGTGTGACCAGATCTGCATGTCGATGGTTTGCCAGGACAGCAGCAGAACGCTGAGCGGCAGCAGCACCAATGCAGCGATGGCGAAGACCAGCGGGTACCAGCGGCGTTGAGCGGGATGGGCCAAGAGGGCTCTCTATGGAGAAATCAGGCTTTCAGAGACTCATGTGGGAGCAGAGCTTGCTCGCGATATCAGCGACGCTGTCTATCTGATACCGCAGTGCCCTTATCGCGAGCAAGCTCTGCTCCCACAGGAGAAATATGCTTTCAGGAGGTAATCAGTTCCAACCCACCCGATCCATCATGCGGATCGCTTCGGCCTGGCGCTTGCCTGCAATTTCGACCGGGATGGTATCAGCCTTGAACTGACCCCAGCTCGCGACTTCTTCGGAGGGGGCGACTTTCGGGTTGGCCGGGAACTCCTGATTGGTGCCCGCGAAGATCGCCTGTGCTTCAGGGCCGGTCATCCACTCGACCATCGCCTTGGCGGCTTCCGGGTGGGGGGCATGCTTGGTCAGGCCGATACCGGACAAGTTGACATGCACGCCACGGTCCGACTGATTCGGCCAGAACAGCTTCACCGCCAGATCAGGATTATCCTTGTGCAGACGCCCGTAGTAGTAAGTGTTGACGATGCCGACATCGCACTGCCCGGCGTTGATCGCTTCCAGCACGGCGATGTCGTCCGAGAACACGTCGGTGGACAGGTTGTTTACCCAGCCCTTGAGGATCTTCTCGGACGCTTCTGCACCATGGGTTTCAATCAAGGTGGCGGTCAGCGACTGGTTGTACACCTTTTTCGCCGTGCGCAGGCATAGGCGACCTTCCCAGTCCTTGCCTGCCAGGGCTTCATAGGTGTTCAGCTCTTCGGGCTTAACGCGATCAGTCGAATAGGCGATGGTCCGCGCCCGCAGGCTCAGGCCGGTCCAGCTGTGTGTCGACGAGCGATACTGTGCAGGAATATTGGCGTCGATTACCGGCGAAGTGAACGGCTGCAGAATACCCATCTGCTCGGCCTGCCAAAGGTTGCCCGCATCGACGGTGAGCAGCAGATCGGCTGTGGCGTTCTCGCCCTCGGCCTTGATGCGCTGCATCAACGGTGCTTCCTTGTCGGTGATGAACTTGACCTTCACGCCGGTCTTGGCGGTGTACGCATCAAATACCGGTTTGATCAGTTCATCAATCCGGGAGGAGTAAACCACTACCTCGTCGGCAGCCTGGGCGGTGCTGCCAAGCACTGTCAGTGTCAAAGCAGCCAGAAGACGCTTGCTTGCCTGCATGGGGAGGGTCTCGCGTTCGCAAAATGAGGCGAAATGGTAGTGAATCCCATTTGCCAAGTCTGGATAGACGAGTAACAGAATGTTGCGAAGTTTTGCCTCAGTCTTGTGGGAGCCGGGCTTGCCCGCGATGAACGATGACGCGATATGTCTGCTGCACCGAGGTGTTTGTATCGCGGGGAAGCCCGGCTCCCACATTACCGAGACATTCGGCCTACAGCCGCGCCAACTCCGGCAAGTCCCCATTCAACCCCAGAGCCTGTCGCACGAATGTCGCTTTGGCTTCAGGGACCTGGTTAACCATTTTCAGACCTGTGTTGCGCAACCAGCGTAGTGGCAGTTGATCTGCCTGGAACAAGCGCTCAAAGCCTTCCATAGCGGCCATCAGCGCCAGGTTGTGGGGCATGCGCCGCCGTTCGAAGCGGCTTAGCACACGCACATCGGCCAGACGTTCGCCGCGCTCGCTGGCATGCAATAACACTTCGGCCAGCACTGCGGCGTCGAGGAAACCCAGGTTTACGCCTTGGCCTGCCAGCGGGTGGATGGTGTGGGCTGCGTCGCCGATCAAGGCCAGGCCTTCAGCGACATAACGCTTGGCGTGGCGCTGGCGCAATGGCACGCAGACGCGAGGGTCTGCGGCCACAACTGAACCCAGACGTCCCTCGAAGGCCTGTCCAAGCTCACGGCAGAAGGTTTCATCATCAAGGGCTGTCAGTCGCTCAGCTTCTTTTGGAGTCACCGACCAGACAATGGAGCACCAATGCTCGCCTTCACGCTGCAACGGTAAAAATGCCAGCGGACCATTATCGGTAAAACGTTGCCATGCAGTTTTGCGGTGCGAGTTGCTGGTCCGTACGCTCGTCACGATAGCGTGATGCTGGTAGTCCCACTCACGGGTTTGAGTGCCGGTCAGGCGTCGGACAGCCGAGTTGGCGCCGTCAGCGGCAATGACCAGCGGTGCCCGCAGTAGGCGACCGTCAGCCAGTGTCAGCAACCAATCGTCGCCAGAGCGTCTCATTTGCTCCAGCCGCGCGTTGGCCAGCAGGCCGATATCGCAATCATGCAGACGGTCCAGCAAGGCGTCTTGAACAACACGGTTTTCAACGATATGGCCGAGTACGTCGGCATGTACGCTGGCAGCCGAGAAATGAATCTGCCCGGTGCCGCTGCCATCCCAGACCTGCATTTCGCCGTAGGGGCTGGTGCGACGCCCGGCGATGCCATCCCACGCGCCCAAGCGTTGCAGGATCCGCTGGCTGGCGGAAGACAACGCGCTGACCCGAGGTTCGAACATGGCCTGGGAGTCGAACGGCTTGACGCTCAGCGGGCCGCCATCGACCACGACAATGTTCAAGCCGCTGCCTTGAAGTGCAAGCGCCAGGGCGCTGCCGACCATTCCGGCTCCGACAATCAGCAGATCTGCGCGGATTTCCATGCTTTAAATCGTTCCCGCTGTAGGCGTGAGCCGGTGGTTAAGAGACTGAAGATCAAACATTGGGTCGGGTTCCCAGCCCCATTGCCTGCCGCGCAAACCAGCGCTTGGCCGGGGGCAACAAATCAAGCCCGAGTAAGCCGAGGTTACGCCCTGTCGCGATCAGCGGCTGGTTGCTGCCGAACAAGCGGGTGACCTGATCTGAAAAACCGACCGTGAGTTGCTGGTCCAGACGCTGTTGTTCGCGATAGAGCTGCAACGTCGACAGGTCGCCGGGCAGCGTGTCGCTGGTCAGTAACGTCTGCGCCAACGCATGGGCATCCCGTAGCGACAGGTTGAAACCCTGCCCGGCAATCGGGTGCAGGCTGTGCGCTGCGTTACCCAGTACGACCAGATGTGAGCGGACTTGTTCTTCGGCTTCGATGAGATTCAGCGGATAGACATGCCGCGCCCCGACTTGCTGCAGCGTACCGAGGCGATAGCCGAATACAGTCTGCAGTTCGTTGAGGAAGCTGCGGTCGTCCAGTTCGAGCAAGCGCTGAGTGTCGGCCCCCGTGCGGGTCCAGACCAGCGCACAGCGATTTTCCGGCAGCGGCAACAGGGCCATCGGGCCTTCATCGGTGAAGCGCTCGAATGCCTGGCCGCAATGGGCTTCGCTCGGGGTGATATTGGCGATCAGTGCGCTCTGATTATAGGGGCGCTGACGAACGCCTATGCCCAACTGCTCGCGCAGACTTGAGCGGCCGCCGTCAGCCAGAACCGCCAGATCGCATTCGAGCTCGGTTTCGTCGTCAAGCAGCAGACGATAGCCATCGGGCAACGCCTGCATGTGTTTGACTTCAGCCGGAACCCTCCAGCTGACCACGTCCTTGTCCAGGCCTTGCCAGAGGCACTGGCCCAGCCAGGCGTTTTCTACCACGTAGCCGAGGGCGGGCACGCCTTCTTCCATTGCCGATAAGCGCGCAGAGCCGAACCGACCGCGATCTGACACTTGGATTTGCAGGATCGGCTCGGCGCGGCGGGCGATGGCTTGCCACAGCCCGAGACGCTCATAAATTTGCCGAGCGCCGAACGACAGCGCCGAAGAGCGAGCGTCATAGCTAGGCTGATAGGTATCGCCTGGGGCGAACTGCTCGATCAACACGATCTTCCAGCCGCGCTCTTTGGCACCGGCTTGCAACGCCATGGCGAGGCTGGCACCGACCAGGCCGCCACCTACGATTGCCAGATTGAAACGGCTCATGCTGCGAATTCCGGTTGGTTGCGGGCGGCGGCCATCAACGCCTCGATTTCTGCGACAGATTTGGGCGCGCCACCGGTAAGAATTTCACAGCCTTTTTTGGTCACCACGACGTCATCCTCGATTCGCACACCGATACCTCGCCATTTTTTCGCGACCTGTTGATTGTCCGGCGCAATATAAATACCCGGTTCGACCGTCAGGGTCATGCCGACTTCCAGTACCCGCCATTCGCCGCCGACCTTGTAGTCACCCACGTCATGCACATCCATCCCCAACCAGTGTCCGGCACGGTGCATGTAAAAAGCTTTGTACGCCTCGTCGGCGATCAGTTCGTCCACATCGCCTTGTAGCAAGCCCAGCTCCACCAGGCCGTCGGTAATAACCAGAACCGTTGCCTCGTGCGCCTGGTTCCAGTGCTTGTCCGGGCCAATGGCCGCAAAGGCTGCTTCCTGAGCCTTGAGCACCAGCTCGTAGATAGCTTTCTGCTCAGGGGAGAATTTGCCGCTGACCGGGAAGGTTCGTGAGATGTCACTGGCGTAGCAATCAATCTCACAGCCCGCGTCGATCATCACTAGGTCGCCATCCCTGAGCAGCGCATCGTTTTCCTGATAGTGCAGGATGCAGGCGTTGCGGCCCGAGGCAACGATGGAGCCATAAGCGGGCATCTTCGCGCCGCCTTTGCGGAACTCATAATCGAGCTCTGCCTCGATACTGAACTCATACAACCCCGGGCGGCACGCCTGCATGGCCCGCACGTGCGCACGGGCGGAAATCTGCGCAGCCTCGCGCATCACCTTTATTTCTGCCGCCGATTTATACAGGCGCATGTCGTGGAGCAAGTGATCCAGAGCAACGAATTCGTTCGGCGGCTGCGCGCCCAAATGAGCTTTGGAGCGGATGACATTGATCCATTCCATCAGGTGCCGATCAAACTCTGCGTTACTGCCCATTGCCGAGTACACCCGGTCACGGCCTTCAATCAGGCCAGGCAGGATTTCGTCGATGTCATTGATCGGGAAGGCGTCGTCGGCACCGAAGTCACGAATAGCGCCTTCCTGGCCAGCGCGCAGCCCATCCCAGAGTTCACGCTGAGGGTTACGCTCACGGCAGAACAGCACGTACTCGCCGTATTCACGGCCGGGGATCAACACCACCACTGCTTCGGGTTCGGGGAAGCCGCTCAGATACTGAAAGTCGCTGTCCTGACGATAAACATGCTCGACATCGCGATTGCGGATCGCCACGGCAGCAGCGGGCAGGATGGCGATGCTGTTGGGTTCCATCTGCGCCATCAAGGCCTTGCGTCGTCGAGCGTATTCCGACTTCGGGATATGGATCATAGGCAGGCGGGTTCCCTTTGAGCGCTGCGGTCATCGTCGAAGATCATGGACGATGACCGCAAAAGCGGCGATGAAGGATCAATGCAAGGAAGGCTTTGGCTCGGCAGCAACGGCTTTGTTGAACTCGGTGAACAGCAGCAACGGCGCGACGCGCAGGTATTCCATGACTTCCATGTAGTCGCTTTCGCCGTCGTCGGATTCTTCCAGCGCATCCTGTACCTGAGCGATGGCAGCGAGATCCTGCAACACTTCCATGGCCTCGGCGCTCAACGCAGTGTCTCCGGCCGTCAGACCGAAGCCGGTCAGGAAGCCCTGGCACCATTGACCAAGCGCAATGGCACGTTCGCCCAGCGGTTCGTCGTCACTCGGGAGCAGCAAAACAACAGTCATGTCGTCGCTGGTCAGCTCGCCTTTGACCATCTCTTGCAAACCGATCAACGCCTGACGGACATTGTCTTCGGGCGCGGACTCGAGCAGCTCGGCCGCATCGTTCAACCAGTCCCCGGCGTCGAAGCCGGAACCGGCGCAACTGCGACCGAGTAACAGGCCATGCAGCTCGGCGGGAGACACAGGGTGGCCGCTGCTGCTGAGCAGGGTGGCGAAGGCTTTGTACGGGGAATTCTGAATAGGCATGGGTAGCTAGTCGCCAATCGGCTCAGTGTCTAGAATGAAGGTCTGTATCCTAGACTATCCGGGCCACAAGATCATCTACGCGGCCTTAGGCGGCGCTTCAGAGGCCGTGGCGTAAAGCCAGCTCCTGTGCCACTCATCAGAAAGTATTCAGTGGGAAACAATGGAAGACACCGACCTGCAAGCGCTGATGGCCCGACTGGAATTACTGATCACTCGTGTCGAGCAACTAAAACGCCAAAACGGACTCCTATTAGCTCAGGAAAAGTCGTGGCGCGAGGAACGCGCGCATTTGATTGAAAAAAACG
Organism: Pseudomonas sp. HP_14; assembly: GCF_055283875.1. Taxonomy (NCBI): domain Bacteria; kingdom Pseudomonadati; phylum Pseudomonadota; class Gammaproteobacteria; order Pseudomonadales; family Pseudomonadaceae; genus Pseudomonas; species Pseudomonas sp. HP_14. Next base: position 38,998 of record NZ_JBTOQI010000007.1, read on the forward strand.
AAATCGCCCGGCAAAAGGTCGAGACAATGATTTCGCGCCTCAAGGCCCTGGAGCAAGACTCATGAGCAATGGCAACAGCGTCACCGTACAGATCCTCGACAAAGAATATTCGATCATCTGCCCTCAGGAGGAGCGCACCAATCTGGTCAGCGCCGCGCGTTACCTTGATGGCAAGATGCGTGAAATCCGCAGCAGCGGCAAAGTAATCGGTGCTGACCGGATCGCGGTGATGGCGGCGTTGAACATCACTCATGATTTGCTGCATAAGCAGGATCTGCCAGACCTGCAGGCCAGTGGCTCGACCCGCGAACAGGTCCGCGACCTGCTCGATCGCGTTGATCTGGTGCTCGCCACAGACTCCGATTTGCCTCCGGATGCGCCTCGGGGCTGAATTTTCCGACTAGTTTCGGTATACTTGCGCCCGCTCCCTGGAGTGCTTGCCAGTCGGTCATGTCCCTGAGCCGATACGCACAACCACGGGGGTTGCACGTTGGGGTTGGTGTGCATGTCCGCTCGACGGAAAGCCTTAAAACCTCCTGCAATCTCCACCTTGAACTTTCGGGTTCAAGGGCTACACCGACAGCGGTTCGTCGGGGAGTCTCAATTCTGATCGTTGCCGGTTTTGCCCGACAACGGTATCCGCGAGGTCGTCGCTCTGGCGTCCTCGGTTCTGGCTCAACCGTGATGGATCAGTCTGCATGTCCCGCCGCTCATGACCAGTGACGCTCCGCTCACACGCCAGCAATTGCGCCGCAAGTTACGCATGGCGCGTCGCGCACTGAGTGCCAGCCAGCAGCGTGAAGCGGCACGCGGCATCTATCGTCAGTTGGTTCAGCACCCTCTGTTTCGTCGCGCGCGGCATATCTCGCTTTATCTCCCTATGGACGGTGAGATTGATCCGCGTCTATTACTGCGCGCCGCTCAAAAGCGCGGTAAAGCGACCTATCTTCCAGTACTCAGTGCCTGGCCCCGGACCAAAATGGTCTTTCAGCGGGTAAAGCCTGGAGAAAAATTCAAACCCAACCGCTTCCGCATTCCCGAGCCGCGTATCAACCTGGCCCGACAGCGTAAAATCTGGGCGCTGGATCTGATCCTGATGCCGCTGGTAGGTTTTGACGACGAGGGTGGAAGACTGGGGATGGGCGGAGGTTTCTATGACCGTAGCCTGGCCTATCGCTCGCGCAGAAAAACGTGGCTTAAACCAGCGCTGCTCGGGCTTGCTCATGAGTGTCAGAAGGTCGAGCGTCTGGCGCAGGCCAGTTGGGACGTGCCGCTGGACGGCACAGTGTCGGATCGCCGGTGGTACTTGGCGTAAAACGCGGCGTTTACGGCCCTGTAGGAGTGAGCTTGCTCGCGATTCGGTCTGCTAGCCGATGAATATATCGCCTGCGTTGACGCTATCGCGAGCAAGCTCACTCCTACAGGTGTGCAGCTCAATGCCGCGAAGGATACTTCTGCTGCTGTTGGGTGATTTCAACAGGGGCATCAGTTTTGCTGGACCACAAGCTTTGCGCGTAACCCGTCGTGACGACACCCAAGCCGAACAAAATAACCAAAATCCAAAGTAAATCCGGCTTGCGTTTCATTGACTGCCCTCCTTAGGCAAATCAATACGATGTCAGCATCGGTTTTTGTATAGGCCGTGCAGCAGCGTGGAGCTTAAAATCCCGGCATTCTGCGACAACACGTGCGCACACGCAAACGTTGACGTCAGCCGACTGTCGGTTTGTCATGAAACTGTCTGACAACTTGTCCGCGACACATTTCAGGAGCAACAAATATGGCCTACTGGCTGATGAAATCAGAGCCCGATGAGCTCTCTATCACTGACCTTAGAAGGCTTGGCGACGCCCGCTGGGATGGCGTTCGCAATTATCAGGCGCGTAACTTTCTTCGCGCCATGGCCGTAGGCGATGAATTCTTCTTCTATCACTCCAGTTGCCCAGAACCAGGCATTGCCGGTATCGCGCGTATCACGCAGGCGGCTTACCCGGACCCGACGGCGCTGGATCCGCAAAGTCATTACTTCGATGCCAAAGCCAATGCAGACAAAAATCAATGGAGCGCCGTCGACGTAGGCTTTGTCGACGCTTTCCCGAAAGTACTAAGCCTGAGCTATCTGAAGCAGCAAAGCGCGTTGGAGCAATTACCACTGGTACAGAAGGGCACTCGTTTGTCCGTAATGCCAGTGACCGCCGAACAATGGGCGGCGATCCTGGCACTGCGTTAACGTTTACTGAACGATGAAGTTGTTGAACAGCAAGTCTTCAACGATGGGCTTGCCTTCTTCGTCATTCATCACTTGCTGAACCTGCTTGAGTGCTTCCTGGCGCAACTTTTCTTTGGCCTCGGCGCTACTCATGGTGTCGACGGTTTGCTGGGTGAACAGCGCAACTAGCTGGTTACGAATCAGCGGATCGTTACGTTTTACTGCGGCCTGTGCTTCCGTGCCAGTCACACGCAAGGCGACATCGGCTTTGAAAACGCGCAGCTTTGGTCCGCCATCCAGTGCGTAATTACCCACGAACGGTGGCGTCAGAGATACATAGGCAACCTTGGGCGCCTCACCTTCTTTGGCCGCTTCTTCAGCCAGCGCCATAGTCGGCAACGTCAGGGCCAGTAACATCAAGATCCACGCTTTCACAGTCCACTCCTTTATCCGGTTTGCCGCCTAGCTTACTTGAGCTTATGCATGAGTATCAGGGCGGATCATGCTCATTGACCCGAAAATCTACATACCTGAACGTATCGGCCACAAATCCAAAAGGAATAGTCCGATGAAAGCCTTGCTGTGCAAAGCGTTCGGCCCCGCCGAAACCCTCGTCCTCGAAGACATCGCCAGCCCGCAAATCAAGAAGAATGAAATCCTGCTGGATGTGCACGCTGCCGGGGTCAACTTTCCCGACACATTGATCATCGAAGGCAAGTACCAATTCAAGCCGCCATTTCCCTTCTCCCCAGGCGGAGAAGCCGCAGGTGTTGTGGCTGAGGTTGGCGAAAAAGTTACCCATTTGAAAGTCGGCGACCGAGTGATGGCGCTCACCGGCTGGGGCAGTTTCGCCGAGCAAGTCGCCGTGCCTGCCTACAACGTACTGCCCATGCCGCCCGCGATGGATTTCAACACCGCAGCCGCTTTCAGCATGACCTACGGCACCTCGATGCACGCCCTTAAACAACGCGCCAACCTGCAACCCGGCGAAACCCTGCTCGTTCTTGGCGCGTCGGGTGGGGTTGGTCTGGCCGCTGTTGAAATCGGCAAAGCTATGGGTGCCCGTGTCATCGCCGCCGCCAGCTCCGCGGAAAAACTAGCCGTTGCCAAGCAGGCTGGCGCAGATGAACTGATCAACTACAGCGAAGCCAACCTCAAAGAAGAAATTAAACGCCTCACCAATGGCAATGGTGTCGACGTTATCTACGATCCCGTCGGCGGCGACCTCTTCGACCAAGCCATCCGCTCCATCGCCTGGAACGGCCGCCTGCTGGTCGTCGGCTTCGCCAGCGGCCGCATTCCCGAACTGCCCGTCAACCTCGCGCTATTGAAAGGCGCCTCAGTCATTGGTGTTTTCTGGGGATCATTTGCGCAACGTCAGCCTGAAGATAATGTGGCGAACTTCCAGCAGTTATTTGGCTGGTATGCGCAGGGCAAGTTGAAGCCGTTGGTGTCGAAGGTTTATCCGCTGAGTAAGGCGGGTGAGGCGATTGATTCATTGGGGGCGAGGCGGGCGGTTGGGAAGGTTGTTGTTGGGGTTCGGTGAGTATCACTTTTTGATCGTGATGCTGATTAGCCTGTTGAGCTAAAAAATATTTATATACCACAATCTTTTGCCGGAGAACTATTAAGTAGTTGCCATACAGCTAATTAGGAGAACTGTATGAGCAACTCAGATGATGTAGTTATTAGGCCAGGTTCGCCTAGCGGCGGACCGTCCTCAAATGATCGAGTTCCGATCGGAGCGGGCGGTTCTGGTATCGGCCTGCGTCGCGGTGGCCATAGCGGCATGACCAATAAGGAGGCAATGCGGCGCCTACGGCAGCAACAAGCTGCCAGAGAGCAGAGTGCTCGGGACGCCATTGCTAATGCAGAGGCACAAGCTCAACGAGAGCATGCTGCTGCTATTCATAAGCAAACTATCGAATCGCTTGCTGGATATTATCCCGAGAAGAAAGCTGCGCTAGATAAAGCTTACTCTGCAAAGGCAGCAGACCTTTCGAGTAAGGTTGAATCAGATATTCTTTCTGAAAAGAGAGCGCCTAATCCGTCAAAGGTCGAAAGGTGGCAGCTTTACCTAATCGCTAAGGAAAAGTCTGAAGTTGAAGGGTTGATCGCCAAAAGAACTGCAGAGTTGCAGGCGAAAAACGTTCAGGCCAACTTATTTAATGGTCGAAATCCACTCAATCAAAGTGTTGATGAGTATGGGCATGGTCTGGTTCAAAATAGCGCCGGCAGTTCTGCGTTGGCACTTAGCGCTCATGATAAGTGGGAAAGTTCTTACGCTGCTGCGCATGATGCTAGCTTGTTGTCGGAAGCAATTCGCATCCTGGCGGCGAAATCCCAAGCGTTATCTGCTCACTACGTCGAGCAGGAAATAAGATGGCGCGAAATTGATGCGATACATGAAGGTCACCGACGTTACGAAGAGCAGCGCGAAGAGCAGATCAAATTCAAAACGCGTGTTGATGGGGAATCGCGCCGCGAATTGATCAAGGCAGCAAATACTATCCGCCTCTCGAGTCCAGCTATTGCTGGCGGGGCGATGGTCTGGGGTAGAAGCGGGATAGCAGTCGCCGAAGGCGCCGCTGTTGCTCTGGAGGGGGCCATTACGTCAGCGGCAAAAGAGCTTGCACGTATTGCCGCTATACGTCTGGGGCAGACCGTTAGTATGGGTGTTTCAGCGCTGTTTTACTCGCCTGAGCTAGGCAATGGGGAGCTCACTTCCGAACAACGGCGTCGCTTGTTTCAGGGTGTAGCTGTAAGGCCTCAGGCGCTAGGCATGCCGACAAATACTGACCTGAACACCATTGCTGATGTTGGTGGTTCGGTGGAGCTGCCCAGCAGAATCAAAGCAATTCCTTCCGAGCGGGGCACTGAGCTGCACCTCGTCAGTACGGGTGGTTCAGTATCTGCTGGTGTCCCCGTATTCCAGGCATCGTTCGACCCTTTGAGCAATACCTATCAAGCACAAACCTCTGGTCCGCAGCCAAAGTATCTGGAGTTTGATTCATCAACTGCTGCGCCAAAGGTCACAGGCTTGGGTAGCCCTGAGTTGCACGCCACAGAGCCGCAGGCCGTCGATGTCCCTTTGGGAGTTGATACCCGTATCAGCGATTGCGTGGTTTGTTTCCCGGCAGATTCTGGCTTGCAGCCCCAGTACTTTTCGTTCGCCAATGAAATACAGAAAGCGGGCGTTGTGACGGGTAATGGTCAGGCTGCATCGGCAGATTGGTGGAAGTCCGCTACACAGGGAACTGGCGCCTTCATACCTGCGCAGTTTGGCGAGCTGTACCAGCATAAAGAGTTCGCGTCGATTGGGGCGTTCGATAAAGCACTCTGGCGCACTATTGCCGAAGACTCGGTGCTTGGCAGATCGCTGGACGAATTTAACCGAAAGCGTATGGCGCGTGGCTTCGCTCCATATGCACCCAAAGCAACATGGAGCGGTGATCGACGAGAGTTCGAAATCCGCGTCAGCAATGCGGCAAATGATGGAGCCGCGTTCTTCAAGCTGGATCAGCTCAGCATCACATTACCCAACAGCCCCAATGGGCTGCTTCGCGTCACTCCAACCTTTTTGCCGTGGCCAGTTTCCGGCGCAAACCAAACCTGGACTCCGCTGGTACCGCCGGGCAGCGAATCACTTGGTCCGACGGAATTGCCGGCAGCGCCAGAGCAACCCGCGATCTACCCTGGTGAAACGATTGATCCTGTTGACTCACAAAACGAATCACTTCCTTCTGTGGATCCGGACGATGTTAATGCCAGTATTCCAGGGTATGGCGAAGATGATGATTTGCCGTCGCCGGATTTGGTGTTTGCTGGGCCGCCGGTTGATCCGTTGGAGGTTGGACCGTATAACGAGTTGAGTGGAAGGAGCCGTTTGGATGGGCTTGATATTGATCATATTGTTTCTAGGCAGGCGCTTAAGAGGCACATCTTTAAACAATACCCCGACGTTAGTAAGCATGAAATGAACGATTTTCTGCGCAAAGCACCAAGTATTGCGATTCCGGTTCACGTGCATCAGAAATTCAGCGAAACATATGGTGGGAGAAACACAGCATTGAAACAGGAGGCTGATGCTTCAGATTTGCGAGCAGCAGTGGACAGCAACCTTAACGCGATGAAACCTGGGCTTATCGAGGCCGGACTTGATGAGGGGGCTGTCGAGGCAGCCCGTCTTGAACTTCATGAACTAAATATAAAACAGGGGTGGTATCTATGAGCGCAGCGAATATCAAGGTGTGGATAGAGAGTCTAGGAATGACTCATAGTGAGATGATTTCGAAATCCATAATTCCGGACAGCGAGCTAGTTCAACTTTTCCCGGGAGATGATGAGTTTTACTTCGAGCCTGAAATCGGTTTGGAAATAAATTTCGCGGCGGACACTCTGAGCTTCCGCTCACTGCACATCACTCTATTGACCACAACACCTTCTACAGTCAAGTACACAGGCGAGCTACCAGAACCCTTCTCGTTGCGAATGAGTCAGTCTGATGTTCACGCAATTTTTGGTCAACCTCTGGAGTATTCTGGACCGGTCAGCCTGCCTGAACCTAGGGGGCAGACTGGCGGTTGGGAATATTATCAAATAGATGCTGAGGTATGCCCGAATGTAAAAATTCAATTTCAATACCTCGAGTCAATGGAAGTGAGTGCGATTGTTTTCACACGGTTCAACAAAGACTAGAAGCCCCATCCTGCTCGCCCAAAGTGGGCAGGATGTGACTCGATAGACACATTGCAGGACAACAAAAATGAAGCTCATGCAGAAGTTTCAGGGTTGCACGCGTGCTGTTTCCTAAGAAACTTTATTTATTTCCTACTTGCAGATCATCATATTAATAAGGCGGTACGAATGAGTGCGTCAAAGATCGAAAGTTGGATAAAAAATTTTGGTCAAACCCATGAATATCTGCTGTCAGAGTCACTTGTCTCCGATGATGAGTTGGTGGAGTTGTTTTCCGGCGATGAACAAGTGTACTTGCAGCCCGAAAAAGGCATAAGTATGACTTTTCGGGATGAGGACGGTAGGTTCGAATCCTTTTGCATAACGCTAATTAAAGTTTTTCCGGAAGAGCGGGAGTATCATGGGGATTTACCAGATCCATATACATTAAATATGAATAAGCCTTCAGTACACCGCATATTCGGGACTCCCTCCGAATCATCTGGTCCCGCAAAAATGCCATTTCCGGTAGGGCTCACCGGAGGGTGGGATGCGTATCCGCTAGATCAGACTCTATACCCAAATGCGAAAGTGACTTTTCATTATCTTGAATCTGAGCAGGTTGATTATATTGCGTTCAGTGTGTGTGATAAAATTTAAGGTTAACTAAGGTCTGTCCCGTTTGCCGCAAAGTAGGCGGAATATGACTCGCCAGACACATTGCAGTTTGACTATCTGACTGGCGTGGAATTAAGGACAGCGGATAGTGATCGGAGAATTAAACTATGAAGCACCTTATTATGGGCGTTCCCAAAGGCGAAAATTTTCCAGTTTATGAAGTTGGCGTCGCTATGCCTACTAATAAGCTCGCCGCTATTATGAACTGGCAGGATGAAAGCGATTGGATTTTTGATTATCAGCTGGATGCTGAGCAAATATCTGCCATCGAAGAAGTAGAGAAATATGAGCTTCCCAAGGAGCTTGATTTATTTCTTACTTACAGGTCATCATCTAAATAGGACGATGCGAATGAGTGCGTCTAAGATCGAAAGTTGGATAAAAAGCCTTGGTCAAACCCATGAATATCTGCTGTCAAAGTCACTTGTCTCCGATGATGAGTTTTTAGAGTTGTTTCCAGGTGATGATGAACTGTATCTAGAGCCCCAGGTTGGGATCTCGATGAGTTTCCGGGCTGACACGCGTCGCTTTCAAGGGCTTTGCATCACCCTTCGGAAGTCGACTCCTTCGACAGTCGAGTACACTGGAGAGTTGCCAAGGCCTTACTCTCTGCGAATGAACCAGTCGGGCGTTCATGCGCTTTTGGGTAAGCCTATGGAGTCTTCTGGCCCGGTTCGCATGCCTCAACCGCTGGGGCAGACCGGTGGTTGGGAATCCTATCAACCGCATCCAGAAATAAATCCTGATATCAGAGTCTACTTTCAATACCTTGAGTCAATGGAAGTTAATGCGATTGTCTTCACACTGACTAACAAAAACTAGAATGCCCCAACCAGCTCGCCAAAGTGAGCAGGATCTGGCTCCCCAAACACATTGCAGGAAAATAAAGATGGAACTTAAACAAAAGTTGCAGGATTACACGCGTGCGGAATTTGAGTATCTGGTTCAAAAAATTACAGATGTAAACGGTGCGCTGAGCGAACATAACCAGCTAGTTAACCATTTCGATAAGCTGGTAAAACACCCCAAGGGTGCAGATTTGCTCTTCTACCCCGACGCCCAACTTTTAATGGGTGGGGGATACGGTGTGGGCGATATAGCTTACACCATCAAGAAATGGCACAACGATAACGGCCAGTTGGCCTTCTCTGATGACTCATTTCCTCCCGTCAGACCAAAGCCGACCGGCGCAAGGCCAAGTGATGAATATCGGGCTCGCATTGCTTCCTCTGAAAATCTTGTGAAGACCACTAAAGTTATTCAGCGGATAGAAGACGCCCGGCATAAAGTAGAAAGCGTTTTTTCCCTTCTGGATGGCCTGCTCAATCCCGTTAAAGAGCATCCAGGCAGCGGTCGTGATCTTTACATTGCGCAAGAGAGGCAGCTGGCTAATATTGAAGCAGCCCTTCATGAGGTTGTGCTCGGCGTACAGCGCTTCAACTTTCTGGACATGACGGTAAGGTTTGCCAAGGACGATGCGATAAGATCCATCTCCTTTTATTACCTTGATCACGGTATACAGTCGTCCATTCTTCAACAGATTTCAGCGGCGAGTGATCGATATCTCGCTCAGAAAGCCATATTTGCGGCACGTCATTCAGCGCTGCATGTACGGGCGCAAGCCGTAATACAAGATCTGGAAGAGAAACTGATTCGCTTGGCGTCGGCGACGGGCGTTGGCCCTTTGAAAGATGCTGGTGTACTCGTTGCAATGATCGACGACATTGACGCAATCCCTCGGATTATCACTACCTATCCAGACAACTCCAGCAGTTCCGATAGAACCGGTACCGAACTCAAGCAGGCAATACGTTCGGCCGTTAGCGGCCTTACTTGGGAAGCAACATTGTTGGGGGAGCGACAAACTGCCAGGCACGCAAGTGTCATGTCCTTTCGATTTGATACCCCGGGGTGCGGAGAGCGGTTTGCAATCAGCTTACCGCTATCGGATTTTATGCCCAGCGAGGGCCAGAGTTGGCAAGAGCTTGCTCAGGCTAATGCCGAGGTCGATTTGCCTTTTCGTATGAGCTCGGGCGTGGCCAAGAAACTCAACGGCAAGCTGAGTCATGGGCTGAGGGAAATTACCGAGCTGGCTCATGTATACATCGTGCCTACAAACGGCACGACCATCGCGTCAAAAGTCAAAGTCCGTGCGGCAGTGTTTGATGTTGATTCCGGTGCGTATCGTTTTGTTCGTCCAGGGCTTCCTGTAAGCGAGGTGCTGTGGATGCCGCAGTTGTCTCCTGGTGTGAACGACACCCGCCCTACGCGCCCCGGCTACACCGCGCCTGTCAGAGTGCCGGTGGTAGAGCCAATTCCTTTCATTGAGGACTTGGGTTTTGATGACTGTATCGTTGTCTTCCCCTGCGAGTCTGAACTTGAGCCCGTCTACGTCATGTTCAAACGCGCCTGGGAGTATCCAGGGGTAGCGACTGGCGCCGGTCAGCTCGTGAGTGATCATTGGCTGCAAGCTGCCGCAACCGAGACGGGGGCAGCCATTCCCTCTTCGATTGCTGACCAGCTTCGCAACAAGATATTCAAAAGATTCAGCTTCTTCAGAGAGGCGTTCTGGAAAGCAGTTGCAGGCAACTCTGAGCTTACCGCGCTATTTTCGCCTCAGGACCTCGCTGCAATGACGGAAGGGCGGGCACCCTCGGCGCAACTGCAATCAGGCAAGCTGGAAATACGTTACGTGTTATCCCCTGAGGACGGAGGGGACGTCTACGACATGGACAACATGCGCATTTTTGCTCCCTTGGTCGTGTGATGTGCTGATGTCTGTATAGAAGTATCCGCCACCCTCATCGGTTGGCGGATCTCTGATCCAGGATCATCTTCGACGAGCTACAACATCTGCCTTAGCTGTCTCGGCAGGAAGTCAGCATAAAACGCCCGTGGATTTTCCCTGCATCCTTCAATAATCGCGGGTTTTGCCATGTCGAAATCGTCGATTAATGCCTGCCTTTCCTCTTCAGCTACGAACGCGCTGATCACGGCTCCGTTAAGCAGGTAATTTCGGGTGTCACGAAATGTCTTTGCTTCCTCGACAGGGAGGCTGTGTCGAGTCCAGATCAACTCGTTATTAAGCTGACTGCAACGCAGTTTCTTCAGTTCGACATTCGCGCTGAGGCTAGAAATATTGGGTGTCTGAGCATCGAAGTCGTAACTCAAAAGAATACTTTCACCGTGAGGTTTGTCTGCGGGCGGCGTCCAGGCAGTGAAGCGCCAGGTTGGTGCCACTTGCTTCACTGCTTCGGCGAGCCGCGGGTCTGAAGCCTTGACGATGTCTTTGAATAACACTGTGCCGTTGGCGTTGATGAATAGTCGAACCTTGACCTTCCCACCCTCTTTGTTCTTGAGCATTTCCTCGGGGTATTCGGCATGAGGCAGATATAGGGGTTTGGGGTAGGAAGTGCCTGCCTGTGTGGTGAGCGACAATGAGAGGCTCACGAGAATCAGGAGAATGCGCATGTTGAAATCCTTTGGACTGACGATCACAACAGCGTCCGAATCTGATGAGGTAAGTAATCCGCATAACGAGCATCCGGATTTCGCCTGCATTCTTTGATGATCCCGGGAATAGCGCCCTCAAGCTCTGCAAATAGCGCCGTGCGCTTCTCCTGTTCCGGTACGCGATGCGCGACATAACTTCCCGCAAGATACTGGCGTGTGTGCCAGAACACATCAATCTTGTTCAGGGGATCCTTTGGGTAATCGAGCTTGCTGGTCTTGGCCTCGTAGTTGAGATAAGCGCAGAGCGTATGTTCCAGGCCGACGGTTATTTCCTTCGAAAACGGTTCAATGCCGCGAGCGCCGAACAGTATTGGGACGACGATGCTGACGTTTCCCGGTTTACCTTCGGCAACCTCCCATGGCTGATAGCGCCACTTCACGATTGCGTGCAGCGCTGCCTCGAACAGTTTGGGATGGCTGCTCTCGATGATCCTCGTACTCTGCACTGTGCCGAAAGCGCTGATGGTCAGGTTGATCAGCACCTTACCGGTGTAACGCGATTTCACCAGCTCCTGGGGATATTCAGGATTCGGTCTGGAAATGGGGTTGAGCAGGGCGTCGCTTGCCAAGACGCCAGTAGAAAACCAGCCAATAAGAATAAACACGAATAACTTCACTACCTACCTCTAGCGGTCACGGGCGCGGGGTGGCCCTGCAGGCTGCGATGGTAGGTGCCCGCTGCATAGGAGCAGAATCCTGCGGCTTCCGATACGGCTGTAGGAGTGATCCTAAAAATTCGTATTTAGTTACACATTGGCGATATGTTCACGCGCCACCCCACATACCCTGCAACTTATCTCGTGATAAGCAGTGTTTTCTGTAACAACAAAGCGTTTTTCTATTCCGCACAGAAAAATCTAAACGCAGTGTCTCGATGCTTGGTTTCTTGTTCCGCCACCCATCAGGTACCCCGGCCTGAAGATAACGTCGTTAACTTTTTGGAGGTGTTTGGCTGGTATGCGCATGGTAAGTTGAAATCGCTGGTGTCCAAGGTATATCAATTGGAAGAGGCGGGGCTGGCGATTGATTTGTTGGGGGAGAGGCGGGCGGGGATGTTATTATTAGGGGCGACGATTTGATTGCTTTCATAAGGCTCGCCGCAATCGCGGTTTTATCTCAATTTTAGCCAGTAAACAATATTAATAATTAGCTAATAATAGGGTCGCCGCAGTTAAAAATAAATATGCACCACATTTGCTCCTGTGAAGATAGTTAGATCTAGCTATACAGAAAATCAAGGAGAACTGTATGGCAGAGAAAAATATTCTAGTTACTCGTGGCATTCCTCAGGGTTCTTCGTCGGGATCAGATGGCTCGGGATGGAATTCGAGCTATGGACCAAACGACCCGTTTCAATGGGCTGACACTGAGCGCATGTACGATGATATAGCGAGAGCTCAGTATGAGGAGTATTACTGGGCATGGATGGATAACGCCAAACTGAAAGCCGAGGAGCGCGCCAAGGCTGAAGCCGATGCCATCGTCGCTGCTCAAGAGAAAGTTCGTGCTGACGCCGCTGCGAAACAAGCTGAAGAAGCCCGCCAATATGCTGAGCGACTAGCCAATGAAGCCGCGCAGTTAAAGGCTCGACTTCAAGCAGTGGAAGCAGAGCGGTTGCAAGCTCGACTTCAGGCAGAGGAAGCTGCGCGGTTACAAGCTCGACTTCAAGAAGAGGAGGCCGCGCGTCAACTTTCTCGTCGTCAAGCTGAGGAAGCACTCAGTGAGCTTACTCGACGCATCGCGTTAGAGGCGGAGCAGGCGGCAGAACGAGCAGAAGTTCGAAGGCAGACGGCAAGTGTTGAAGCCTATGTTGCGCATACGTTTGATGCAGGACGGGTATGGTCGGTCGTCGCAGGACCACATAATCCAACGCAGCAACTTCCATCCAATTGGGAGAATGCCAACGACGTAGCAAAGCGAATTTTTGTGCGTAGATTAAGCGCAGTGCTTGGCAGGCGGCTTTCAATTCTTGCTGCTTTGTACCCATCTGATATTTCTTCAGGGGAACAAACGCCTCATATGTTCGCCGTTGATGCATCTGCGGTGGGTGTTAGTCTCAGCATTGATATCGGATTTATCGCCAGCAAAAGAGGTGCTGTCGACGTCACCCATCGCTTGATGCCAGATATAGAAGCGCAAGATGATCGTCTTGCGTGGGTAAAAGCTGATGGCATAGACGTTGGCTCGCGTGTCCGCGTCCGACCTGTTGTCTATGAACCGGCGACGAATACATACACTTTCACACGTGATGGTGAAACGACTCCTGCATTGGTTTGGACTCCACATGCGTCCCAGATAGATAGCTCCACCCGCTTGCCCTCGGTACAACAAGGAGCGTCTATATATAGTGGTGCGGGCACCCCCATCATTACGGAAGACTATGTACATCTAGAGCATGTTGCGGAACCTGATGATTACATTCTCGATCTGCCCGCCGAACTCGGGCTAGGAAAGCCATACATCTATTTCAGAAATCCACGAAAAATTCCTGGAGTTGCGAGTGGATATGGGCAATCTGTTGTTGGAACCTGGCTTGGTGAAAGTACTACAGGGCAGGGGGCCGCTATTCCATCGCAGATTGCAGACAAATTACGAGGTAGACGCTTTTCCAGTTTTGATAGTTTGCGGAAAACAGTTTGGCAAGAAGTTGTTAGCGATCCAATACTTAGCAGCCAATTCACAATGTGGGATGTCGCCTTGATGAAAGATGGAATCGCTCCCTATGTTGAAAAGTCAGAGCGACGAGGTCATCGTAAAAAATTTGAGATACATCATATAAATGAACTGGCGAAAGGTGGGCAGGTTTACGACTTTTCTAACATGGTTATAATGACACCAAGCGCGCATATCAATCATCATAGGAAGCCAAAGAAATGAATTTTTTCAAAGATAAGCTGGAAGACTACACCGAAAGCGAGTTTGTGTTCTTTTTGAACTCCATGACTGCCAATCCAGATAATTTACGAGGTCGTAAATTCGAGAGGAAGGTAGACGAATTTGTTGAGCACTTCGAAAAAATCACCGAACATCCAGACGGTTCGGATGTCATTTTTCACCCGAAAAATGGTAGAGACGACAGCGCGCTTGCAATCATGCTGGAGATTAAAGAGTGGCGCGCCGCTAATGGCAAGCCTGGCTTCAAACCAGAACCAGATAATAAATAAATTGGATGTATCGGATTAGTATCCGATGGACATGGAAGTATATATATGCACGAGATTAATCATCAACTTAGCCAGCTTCCCCGCGCCGTTCGTTTGGACGTTGAGGCGCACGCTGGTCATACATCCGCAATGACGCCTGCGCAGTTGGTCGCGCACTACCGTGCGATAGCGCAAGGTTTGATCGATAATAAGTGGTCCCATTATCACCCTCTTCCCCCGGTCGGTGACATCGCCCAGACCATTTTGGACATGCTGCAAGGTAATGACCTCGCCTTCATCGGAGGTCCGGAATATCGGCCATTTCCTCGATGGGTGAGCCACCAGATCATCACGTTTCTGCAGGGTTTTATAAGCAATCTCGCGCCATTACAGGCCAGGCTTGAGCATGAAACTCGTCAGCTTGCGTTACATGCGGCCCAGGAGGTCGCCCGACTAGAGGTCCAGCGTCAGGCTGAAGATGCTGAACGCCGTCGCGTTCAAGAAGAGGCTGTGCGTCAGTTGGCACAACGGCAATCTGAAGAAGCGACCCGGTTGGCAGCGGAGCAGGCTGCTCGCCAATTGGCTCTGCAGGAAGCCGAAGCTGCGGCGCAGGCGCTCGCCAAGCGCGAAGCTGATGAGGTTGCGTTACATGAAGCGCGCCTAGCGTTGGAGTTGGTGACTGCGGTGGCAGTACCGCCTGTAGAAGCCGGAGTGAATACGGACGATGCATTGATAAACCCGAGTGCTCAGGAAAAGGTTCCTGCGCACGAAATTCGGTTCGTTCCTGGACCTGCGGCAATGACTGAAATTGATCGTGCAACATTGGTACTTAAGCACAGTATTGAGGCTGCTGTGACTCAGTATGAGGCTGCGATCAGCCCCTACCTGGATACACCAAAAAGTTTCGCCAACGTCGTTTATTGAGTTTGGCGTGGCCAGTAGTTGTGCAGAGTGGAGCGCGGACCTGATCTGCGTTTCGCTTTCGTTCGCAAAGAAGAAGATATAGAAGCATCCGCAACCCTCATCGGTTGGCGGATGTCAGATCCAGGGTCATCCTTGACGATCTACAACATCTGCCTTAGCTGTCTCGGCAGGAAGTCAGCATAAAACGCCCGTGGGCGTTTCCTGCACCCTTTAATAATCGCGGGTATTGCCAAGTCGAAGTCGTCGATTAGTGCCTGCCTTTCCTCTTCAGCTACGAACGCGCTGATCACGGCTCCGTTAAGCAGGTAATTTCGGGTGTCGCGAAACGTTTTTGCTTCATCGACGGAGTGGCTATGTCGAGTCCAGGTCAACTCGTTATTTAGCTGGCTGCAACGCCGTTTTTTCAGATCTATATTCGCGACCAGGTTTGTGTCATATGCCTTAGCATCGAAGTTGTAACTCATAAGTGAGCTCTCCCCGTCAGGTTTGTCAGCAGGCGGTGTCCAGGCAGTGAAGCGCCACTCTGGAATTACCTTCTTTACTGCATCGGCGAGCTGTGAGTCTGAAGCCTTGACGATTTCCTTGAATGCCACGCTTCCATTGGCATGAATGAATATCCGAACCGTGACCGAACCTCCCTCTTTGTCCTTGAACATCGTTGCGGGATATTTCGGGTCGGGCAGGTATATGGGTTTTGGGTAGGACGTGCCTGCCTGTGTGGTGAGCGACAATGAGAGGCTCACGAGAATCAGGAGAATGCGCATGTTGAAATCCTTTGGACTGACGATCACAACAGCGTCCGAATCTGATGAGGTAAGTAATCCGCATAACGAGCATCCGGATTTCGCCTGCATTCTTTGATGATCCCGGGAATAGCGCCCTCAAGCTCTGCAAATAGCGCCGTGCGCTTCTCCTGTTCCGGTACGCGATGCGCGACATAACTTCCCGCAAGATACTGGCGTGTGTGCCAGAACACATCAATCTTGTTCAGGGGATCCTTTGGGTAATCGAGCTTGCTGGTCTTGGCCTCGTAGTTGAGATAAGCGCAGAGCGTATGTTCCAGGCCGACGGTTATTTCCTTCGAAAACGGTTCAATGCCGCGAGCGCCGAACAGTATTGGGACGACGATGCTGACGTTTCCCGGTTTACCTTCGGCAACCTCCCATGGCTGATAGCGCCACTTCACGATTGCGTGCAGCGCTGCCTCGAACAGTTTGGGATGGCTGCTCTCGATGATCCTCGTACTCTGCACTGTGCCGAAAGCGCTGATGGTCAGGTTGATCAGCACCTTACCGGTGTAACGCGATTTCACCAGCTCCTGGGGATATTCAGGATTCGGTCTGGAAATGGGGTTGAGCAGGGCGTCGCTTGCCAAGACGCCAGTAGAAAACCAGCCAATAAGAATAAACACGAATAACTTCACTACCTACCTCTAGCGGTCACGGGCGCGGGGTGGCCCTGCAGGCTGCGATGGTAGGTGCCCGCTGCGTAGGAGCAGAATCCTGCGGCTTCCGATACGGCTGTAGGAGTGATCCTAAAAATTCGTATTTAGTTACACATTGGGGGGATGTTCATAAAGCAACACGACCTACTCCGCATCTCCTGCAAATTCTCAGACGAGAAGCAGTGCTTTTTTCTGTAATGAAAATGTAATATTCGCTTTCGCGCAGAAAAACAAAAAATGGAGTGTCTCGATGTTTGCTTTCTTCCGTCCCGCCGCACATCAGGCACCCCTGCCTGAAGAAAAGGTCGACAGTACCTATCGACGTCTGCGGTGGCAGATATTCGCGGGTATTTTCATCGGCTATGCCGGTTACTACCTGCTTCGTAAAAACTTCTCGCTGGCAATGCCTTACCTGATCGACGAGGGTTACACCCGTGGACAGCTGGGTGTGGCGATGTCAGCGATTGCTATTGCGTACGGTTTGTCCAAGTTCCTGATGGGCATCATTTCCGACCGTTCCAACCCAAGGTACTTCTTGCCATTTGGTCTGCTGGTTTCAGCGGGCGTCATGTTCGTGTTCGGTTTCGCGCCCTGGGCTACGTCCAGTGTGACGATCATGTTTATCCTGTTGTTCATCAACGGTTGGGCGCAGGGCATGGGCTGGCCGCCAAGCGGGCGGACCATGGTGCACTGGTGGTCGCAGAAAGAGCGCGGTGGCGTGGTATCCGTATGGAACGTTGCGCACAACGTGGGTGGTGGTCTGATTGGCCCGCTGTTCCTGTTGGGTATGGGCTGGACCAACGACTGGCATGCTGCGTTTTACGTGCCGGCAGCAGTTGCTTTGCTGGTGGCGGTGTTTGCGTTTGCAACCATGCGTGACACCCCGCAATCGGTAGGTTTGCCGCCGATCGAGGTCTACAAGAACGATTATCCTGAAGGCTACGATTCCAGCCACGAAGAAGAGTTTTCCGCCAAGGAAATCTTCGTCAAGTACGTGCTGCGCAATAAGATGCTCTGGTACATCGCTCTGGCGAACGTGTTCGTTTATCTGCTGCGTTACGGTGTGCTGGACTGGGCACCCACTTACCTGAAAGAAGCCAAGCACTTCACCGTCGACAAGACGTCGTGGGCTTACTTTCTCTATGAGTGGGCGGGTATTCCAGGCACGCTGCTGTGCGGCTGGATGTCGGACAAGATCTTCAAAGGTAACCGTGGTCTGACGGGCGTAGTGTTCATGGTCCTGGTGACCGTCGCGACGCTGGTTTACTGGCTGAACCCGCCGGGCAACCCGACCGTTGACATGATTGCTCTGGTTTCCATCGGCTTCCTGATTTACGGCCCTGTCATGCTGATCGGCCTGCAGGCGCTGGAACTGGTACCGAAAAAGGCTGCGGGTACGGCGGCTGGCTTCACCGGCCTGTTCGGCTATCTGGGTGGCTCGGTTGCGGCCAGTGCCGCCATGGGCTACACCGTTGATCACTTCGGCTGGGATGGTGGTTTTGTCCTGCTGATCGGTGCCTGCGTGCTGTCTATCGTCTTCTTGCTGCCGACGTTGTGGCACAAGCAGATTGAGAGCACGAGTCGCTAAGACGGTGACGGGGCATTCGCTGATTTATGCGTTTGCCCTGGCCTGGCAGAATCGTGCCGAGCATGGATCTGTAGGAGTGAGCTTGCTCGCGATTTGGTCTCCTGGCCGACGAATTTTGTCGGTTGAACAGCCCCTATCGCGAGCAAGCTCACTCCTACAGTAAAAAGTATTCCAATCCGTGAGCCCGTCTGCGTTGCTGCCTCCCTGCCTCTTCCCGGATAAATCCGGTCCCACGGGTTAAGCCCCTTGCTCCTCAACCCAACACCGCTTCAACCTCGCCTCCAGATTCAGATCCGGCATGGCGTGGCTGCGCAGTGCGTTGGCGGTTTGTTCGACGTAGTCGCGTGTTGTGCCGTAGCGGCCGCTGGCGCTGGCCAGCACCTGACTGAGTACGCTATCTGGCAGGTTACCCGCATAGCTGGGCAAGTGTCGCTCCAGCACGAATCCGAGCGCTTGAACCCGGCGTCCATCTGCAAGGCGGCAGCTCAGCCAATGCGGACGGTAAGAAGGGAAGGGCATTTCTCGCTGCCACAAGGCAAGCAGAGATTCTTCAAGATTGTCCTCCGGCAAGCGGTAGGCAAAGCCGCTGCAAGAGCCGCCGCGATCAAGGCCAAACACCAGTCCGGGCATTTCCGGGGTACCACGATGTTCGTGAGACCACAGGTACAAACCTCGATGGTAGCCATGAATACGGCCGCGCTGGCGCTCGACAGCGGTGCATTCGGGCCGCCAGATTAATGACCCGTAAGCGAACAGCCATACGGGCCCACCTTCATGGCGTTGCATCGTGTTCTTCATCGAGAGCATCAGTTGCTCGCGGGTCAGTTGTGGACCCAGATCGATAACAGGCGGATACGTCAGCCCGAGACCGTCGTGTACGGCCGCTGACAAGCTATTGATTTGATTCTCCATTCGGGCTCCCCTGGCCGTTACGCTGCCAGTTGTAGCGGATCTAGTGTGGTGAGCGCAGTGACGCGGCGGACAATGTGGCTTGGCCAGTGCCTGCGAGGCTTCGACTTCAAGCGCTGGCAGGGCGTTTCACTGCTGAAACGATTCGATATCTTTAATGCAATTAGCAATCCATGCAAGTTACCTGTCGGCGGATCGCTCGGACTTCCCGATAAGCGACACAACGGGTCTATGTTTAATTCAAGGACCATTCCTACATAACGGCAGGACTATTCAACTATTGAGCCTTTGATGTGCGCTGTATAACGCCGAGCCTTGGAATGTATTAAGCGAAGCTCGGGGTACGAAGGTGGAATCAATAATCAAGCTGGCACTTTGTGTGGTGCTCTGTGCACTCACCGCTCAGGTTAAGGCCGATAAGCCTCAGCAGGGCTTTTGGGTC
Source organism: Pseudomonas sp. HP_14 (assembly GCF_055283875.1). Taxonomy (NCBI): domain Bacteria; kingdom Pseudomonadati; phylum Pseudomonadota; class Gammaproteobacteria; order Pseudomonadales; family Pseudomonadaceae; genus Pseudomonas; species Pseudomonas sp. HP_14. Next base: position 58,525 of record NZ_JBTOQI010000007.1, read on the forward strand.
ATACAGACCAGTGTTTATACCCGGCATTTTTCTCCCGCGCCGGAGCACAACAACCATCAGAATCTGATTGGTCTGGAGCGCAACGAGGCTTCAGGACTTGTTTATGGTGCGGCCACATTCCGTAATTCTTTCGCCCAACGCTCTGTTTATGGCTATATGGGGAAACGCTTCGACAGCAGTCGGTATCCGGTCTATGTGAAGGTGACGGGTGGGTTGCTGCACGGCTATCGGGGTGAGTACCGCGACAAGATTCCGTTGAATCGCTACGGTATAGCCCCGGTGGTTATCCCTGGGATAGGGGTTCATCTAGGGCCGGTCAACGCGGAGGTCATCCTGTTAGGAGCCTCCGCTGCGATGCTCAATGTGGGGTTTCGTTTCTAACGTCGTGGGGAATCAGGGCCGTGGCGCGTAGGCGAATACGTCGGCACGCATTTGATGTGCATCCATCCCGGCGCTGACCAGTGCGTCGAGGGTGCCGTAAATCATCGCGGGTGATCCGCTGGCATAGACATGGACTGCCGACAGGTCGTCGATGTCTTCGCAAACGGCTTCATGCAGCAGGCCGCAACGTCCTTCCCAGCCACACAGGTCGCTGACTACTTTGTGCAGGAACAGGTTGGGCAGCTTTTTCCACTCTTCCCAATGTTTGATTTCGTAGAAATCGTCCGGGCGGCGCGCGCCCCAGTACAGGTGCACCGGGTGGCTAAAGCCTTTGGCGCGGCAGTGTTCGATCAGGCTGTGCATCTGAGCCATGCCGGTACCGGCTGCGATCAGTACCAGCGGGCCATCGGGCAGGTCGGCCAGATGAGTGTCCCCGAACGGCAGCTCAATCCTGGCCATCTGATTGCGTTGGAGTTGCTCGATCAGGCTTTGTGCGCTGGCTTCGCGGACCAGTACGTGCATTTCCAGGTCGCGACCGCTGTGGGGTGCGGAAGCCAGCGAGAACGCCGATTTCTCGCCGCTGTCCTTGTGGATCATCAAGTACTGACCAGCGTGATAGCGCGGTGGCTTGCCAGCCGGAGCACGCAAGCCGACGCGCCAGACGTCGCCGCCCACTTCCACGCATTCGCTCAACTGACAGGCAAGCGTACGCACGGGTAGTTCACCCAGGGCGAGCACACCGTCCCATAGCACTTCGCAGTCTTCCAGCGGTTCTGCGAGGCAGGTATAGATCTCGCCGTGGGTCAGCTCGTCGTCGGCTTGCTTCACCCGCCCATGCACCAACAGGGCAGAGCACACGTGGCAATTGCCGTTACGACAGCTTTGCGGGCACTCATAACCCAGCCGTTGAGCCGCATCGAGGATCCGCTCGCCGGGTAAGGTTTCCAGCACCGCACCCGAAGGCTGCAAAGTTACGCGCATCAATCTATTCCCAACTGATTCCAGATTTCGTCGACCCGACGTGTAACAGCTTCGTCCTTGACGATAACCCGACCCCACTCACGCGTGGTCTCGCCCGGCCATTTGTGCGTTGCATCCAGTCCCATTTTCGAACCCAGCCCGGAGACCGGTGAGGCGAAATCGAGATAATCGATCGGCGTATTTTCGATCATTACCGTGTCGCGCTTGGGGTCCATGCGCGTGGTAATGGCCCAGATCACGTCGTTCCAGTCCCTGGCATTAATGTCGTCGTCAGTGACGATAACGAACTTGGTGTACATGAACTGTCGCAAAAACGACCATACACCGAGCATCACGCGCTTGGCGTGGCCGGGGTACTGCTTCTTCATGGTCACCACGGCCATCCGGTACGAGCAGCCTTCAGGCGGCAGGTAGAAGTCGGTGATTTCCGGGAACTGCTTTTGGAGGATCGGTACGAATACTTCGTTCAACGCGACGCCGAGAATCGCAGGCTCATCAGGTGGGCGGCCTGTGTAAGTGCTGTGATAAATCGGCTTGATACGATGGGTGATTCGCTCGACGGTGAATACCGGGAAGCTGTCGACTTCATTGTAATAACCGGTGTGATCGCCATACGGGCCTTCATCGGCCATCTCGCCGGGATGAATCACGCCTTCCAGAACGATTTCCGCGCTGGCCGGCACTTGCAGGTTATTGCCCCGGCACTTGATCAGCTCGGTACGATTGCCGCGCAGCAGGCCTGCGAAGGCGTACTCGGAGAGGCTGTCTGGTACCGGTGTCACTGCGCCGAGAATGGTTGCCGGGTCCGCGCCCAAGGCGACGGATACCGGGAACGGCTCGCCTGGGTGCTTGATGCACCATTCTTTGAAGTCCAGCGCGCCGCCACGATGGCTCAACCAGCGCATGATGACTTTGTTGCGGCCAATGACTTGCTGGCGATAGATGCCCAGGTTCTGCCGTTCTTTATTAGGGCCGCGGGTGACGGTCAGGCCCCAGGTGATCAGTGGCCCAACGTCGCCAGGCCAGCACGTCTGTACCGGCAGCATGCCCAGATCCACGTCATCACCTTCGATGACGATCTCCTGGCAAGGCGCATCTTTGACGACCTTGGGCGCCATCGAGATGACTTTCTTGAAAATCGGCAGCTTGGACCAGGCGTCTTTCAAGCCTTTAGGTGGCTCGGGCTCTTTGAGGAAGGCCAGCAGCTTGCCGATCTCCCGCAGCTCGCTGACTTCTTCGGCACCCATGCCCATGGCCACTCGTTCCGGTGTGCCGAACAGGTTGCCCAGCACCGGAATATCAAAGCCCACCGGCTTTTCGAACAGCAGAGCCGGACCCTTGGCGCGCAAGGTCCGATCACAGATTTCGGTCATTTCCAGTACTGGGGAAATGGGCATCTGAATGCGTTTCAACTCTCCGCGCTGCTCAAGCTGCTGCACGAAATCCCGTAGATCCTTGAATTTCATTAACCCGGCCACCGATAAAATAGGTTCGTATCGTACCTGCTCTGACGTTTTGTAGCAGCTTTGGTGTGTTGAAGGTGCAACCTGTTGGAGCGAGGCTTGCCCGCGAAGAAGGATAATGCGGTGTGCCTGCCTGACCGTGTCGTATGGTTCGCGGGCGAGCCTCGCTCCAACAAAGCCCGTATTCAGAATAAAAAATGGCGCCCCTGAGGGCGCCATTTTTTGTGCTGCAGTTCTGCCTGTTACTTGCGTTTCATCGACAGGAAGAACTCGTCGTTGGTCTTGGTCTGCTTCAGCTTGTCGATCAGGAACTCGATAGCAGCGACTTCGTCCATCGGGTGCAGCAGTTTGCGCAGGATCCACATACGTTGCAGCTCGTCATCGGCGGTCAGCAGCTCTTCGCGGCGGGTGCCGGAACGGTTGATGTTGATGGCCGGGAACACACGCTTCTCGGCGATCTTGCGATCCAGAGGCAGTTCCATGTTGCCGGTGCCTTTGAATTCCTCGTAGATCACTTCGTCCATCTTCGAGCCGGTTTCAACCAGCGCGGTGGCGATAATGGTCAGCGAGCCGCCTTCTTCGATGTTCCGTGCTGCGCCGAAGAAACGTTTCGGTTTCTCCAGGGCGTGGGCATCGACACCACCGGTCAGTACCTTGCCGGAGCTAGGAATCACGGTGTTGTAGGCGCGAGCCAGACGGGTGATGGAGTCGAGCAGGATCACCACGTCTTTTTTGTGTTCGACCAGGCGCTTGGCCTTCTCGATCACCATTTCAGCAACCTGTACGTGACGGGTTGGCGGCTCATCGAACGTCGAGGCAACCACTTCGCCGCGCACGGTGCGCTGCATTTCGGTTACTTCTTCCGGGCGCTCGTCGATCAGCAGAACGATCAGATGCACTTCCGGGTTGTTACGCGTGATGTTCGACGCGATGTTCTGCAGCATGATGGTCTTGCCCGCTTTTGGCGGAGCAACGATCAGGCCGCGCTGGCCTTTACCGATCGGTGCGCACAAATCGATCACACGGCCGGTCAGGTCTTCAGTGGAACCGTTACCGGCTTCCATCTTCATGCGTACGTTCGGGAACAACGGCGTCAGGTTTTCGAAGAGGATCTTGTTCTTCGCGTTTTCCGGACGGTCGTAGTTGATCGTGTCGACCTTGAGCAGAGCGAAATAACGCTCACCTTCTTTCGGTGGACGGATCTTACCGACGATGGTGTCGCCAGTACGCAGGTTGAAGCGGCGGATCTGGCTCGGCGAGACATAGATATCGTCTGGGCCGGCGAGATAGGAAGCGTCTGCAGAGCGCAGGAAACCGAAGCCGTCCTGGAGGATCTCCAGCACGCCATCACCGGAAATTTCCTCGCCGCTTTTGGCGTGCTTTTTCAGCAGGGAGAAAATCACATCCTGCTTGCGCGAACGGGCCATATTTTCTATGCCCATCTGTTCGGCCATTTCGAGCAGATCGGTAATCGGCTTTTGCTTGAGTTCAGTCAGATTCATAGGGGAATGACGTAATCATGTAGGGAGGGGAAAAATTAAGCTGTTGGGCTTAATGAGGCCGCGCCGCAGAGAAGGCGACAGGATCGCGTACTAAATCGAAAGGAGAGCGTCGGCGACGGCTAGCAGGGGGCAACGGAGAAGCCGTTGCGGGGCCGAATGTACCACTTGATTTTCAGGCCGTCTAGTACGACGGCCGAAAAAAAGCCCCGCAATTTGCAGGGCTTTGGCGCATCAGATGTTGGCGTCCAGGAACGCTGCCAACTGAGACTTCGACAGCGCACCAACCTTGGTGGCCTCGACGTTGCCGTTTTTGAACAGCATCAGAGTCGGGATACCACGCACGCCATGCTTGGCTGGAGTTTCCTGGTTCTCGTCGATGTTCAGTTTGGCGATGGTCAGTTTGCCTTTGTAGGTTTCGGCAATTTCGTCCAGAACCGGGGCAATCATTTTGCACGGGCCACACCACTCAGCCCAGTAATCAACTAGTACAGCACCGTCAGCCTTGAGGACGTCGGCTTCAAAGCTGGCGTCGCTGACATGCTTGATAAGGTCGCTACTCATGGAGTTCTCCGAGTTAGTAGGCTAAAAAACGTGGCCCATCATAGCGGGCCTTGCCCCGTTCAGGAAGTCGGCTTTGATTGAGTCTGGCTATAGACGTCCATGAGTCTGGTTATAGCGGGAGGGTTTCTGGTCCTCCATGGCGCCGCGCCGTCTCGCGGCGCACACGGACCTGTAGGAGCGACCTTGCTCGCGATAGCGTCAGGTCAGGCGATAAATTAGTCGACTGGTAGACCGAATCGCGAGCAAGCTCACTCCTACAGGGGCCGTGTTTACGACGGATTAACGCTCTAGCTCGCTGGCGAAACAAACACAATCCCGGTCCGAAGTGCCGCATTGCGAATGTGCTCGTGCATGGCCTTTTGCGCAGGGCCCGAGGCATGGCGGGCGAGGGCGCGGAGGATCTTGCGGTGCTCCTGCCAGGTTTCCATGGCCCTTGAGGGGCGGATGAAGGGCATTTTCTGGCTCTCCAGAAAAATATCGGCCCCTGCTGTGATGATGCCGAGCATCGCCTGATTACCGCTGGCGATCAGGATGTGCCGATGGAACTCGAAATCCAGTCGTGACGCTGATTCGAAATCCCCGGCGCGCAGTTCAAGGCGCATGGCTTCGACGTTGTCCTCCAGCACATCACGTTCGTCGGCGGTCAAGGTTACGGCAGCCAGCCCTGAAGCAAAGCCTTCCAGCGCATAACGCAGTTGAAAGGTGTCAGCCGGTGAAACCTGTGCGTCGAAAGGCCAGGAAAAACCGCTTGTGCGCTTTTCTGGTTCAGAAGTCGCCTGAACGAACACGCCTTTGCCTGGCTGCACGCTGACCACGCCAAGTGCGCTCAGCGAAGACAACGCTTCACGCAAGGACGCACGACTGACCCCAAGCAATGCCGCGAGATCACGCTGTGACGGCAGGCTGTCACCCGGCATATAGCCTTGCTCGGCAATCAGTTTACGGATCGCCCTCAGGGCAGATTCGGGTACGGCTAGTGGGCTATGGGATATCACTGTTCAGGCCAGTCAGTCCGCTAAAAGTCCCTTTTATAACCATCTGTGCAATCCGGCAAGCGACGCCCAAGCCTAGGGCGGCCGGGCATCAGGGCGCGCCAAAGCAGGGCGTCGAATGATCTTGCTGGTCAGACCAGTAAGACCGAAATAACGCGCAAAGCCTTGGTTTATGGCTGTGCATGATGGGATGGCATGGGCTGTGCACTGAGGTTGCGTACAAACACCTGTCGTCCACCACGGAGTCTTCCTATGACCAAGCGTTACAGCGCTCTGCTTACTGCCCTGTTTGCCAGCCTCATGCTCAGCCAGGCACCTGCCCACGCCGATGGTCTGGACGACGTCGTGAAACGCGGCACTTTGAAAGTTGCTGTTCCGCAGGACTTCCCGCCGTTCGGCTCGGTGGGCCCGGACATGAAGCCTCGTGGCCTGGACATCGACACCGCGAAGCTGATCGCTGACCAGCTCAAGGTCAAACTGGAACTGACTCCGGTCAACAGCACCAACCGTATTCCGTACCTGACCACTGGCAAGGTGGATCTGGTGATCTCCAGCCTTGGCAAAAACCCTGACCGCGAAAAAGTCATCGACTTCTCCAAGGCCTACGCGCCTTTCTACTTGGCCGTATTCGGTCCACCTGAAGCGTCGATCAAAGGTCTGGACGATCTGAAAGGCAAAACCATCAGCGTGACCCGCGGTGCCATCGAAGACATCGAGCTGACTGCTGTTGCGCCGAAAGAAGCGACCATCAAGCGCTTTGAAGACAACAACTCCACGATTGCGGCTTATCTGGCAGGTCAGACCGACCTCATCGCCAGCGGTAACGTGGTGATGGTTGCGATCAGCGAGAAGAACCCGAAGCGTATCCCTGAGTTGAAAGTGAAACTCAAGGATTCCCCTGTTTACGTGGGTGTAAACAAGGATCAGGCCGCCTTGCTGGCCAAGGTCAACGAAATCATCGAAGCGGGCAAGAAAGACGGTTCGCTTGAAAAGAACTCCCAGACCTGGCTCAAGCAACCTTTGCCCGCTGACCTCTGATACCTGCTCACTGATTTCGGAGGCTGCCAATGGCTTACAACTTTGACTTCGTACCGGTCATGCAGAATGCCGATCTGCTACTGCGCGGGGCGTTGTTCACCCTGGAGTTGACCGCCATTGGCACTGTGCTCGGGGTTGGACTGGGTATCATCGGCGCCATCGTGCGGGCCTGGAAAATTCAACCGTTCTCGGCGATTTTCGGGGTTTATGTCGAGCTGATACGCAACACCCCGTTCCTGGTGCAGTTGTTCTTCATCTTCTTCGGGCTACCGTCTCTGGGTGTGCAGATCTCCGAGTGGCAGGCCGCGATTCTGGCCATGGTGATCAACCTGGGCGCTTACTCGACGGAAATCATCCGTGCAGGTATTCAGGCGATCCCCAAAGGTCAGCTTGAGGCGGCTGCCGCACTGGCAATGACGCGAATGGAGGCGTTCCGATACGTGGTTTTGATTCCGGCGCTGGGCAAGGTCTGGCCCGCGCTGAGCAGCCAGATCATCATCGTGATGCTCGGTTCGGCGGTCTGTTCGCAGATCGCAACCGAAGAGTTGAGCTTCTTCGCCAACTTCATTCAGTCGCGTAACTTCCGCGCCTTTGAGACGTATATCGTCACCACGCTGATTTACCTCTTTATGGCGCTAATGGTTCGCCAGTTGCTGGCCTGGATCGGTCGTCGCTACATTTCGAGGAAAGGCTGATGGATTTCACCCTTTGGGATGTTGTGCGCAATTTGCTCACGGGCCTGCAATGGACGCTGGCGCTGTCACTGGTAGCGTTCGTGGGTGGCGGCGTGATTGGGTTGCTGGTCATGTGCATGCGCATTGCCAAACTCAATGCGCCAAGAGTGATTGCCAAGGTTTACATCGAGCTGTTCCAGGGTACACCGCTGCTGATGCAGTTGTTTCTGGTGTTTTTCGGTGTGGCGTTGCTGGGCTTTGATATTTCCCCATGGGCCGCGGCTGCACTGGCCCTCACGCTGTTTACCAGCGCGTACCTGGCCGAGATCTGGCGTGGTTGCGTCGAGTCGATTGCCAATGGTCAGTGGGAAGCATCTGCCAGTCTGGCGATGACGCCACTGGAGCAACTGCGTTACGTGATTCTGCCCCAGGCGCTGCGCATTGCCGTCGCGCCTACGGTCGGGTTTTCGGTGCAAGTCGTCAAAGGCACCGCAGTGACCTCGATCATTGGTTTTACCGAATTGACCAAAACCGGCGGCATGCTCGCCAACGCTACGTTCCAGCCCTTCATGGTGTATGGCTTCGTCGCTCTGGGCTATTTCATGCTCTGCTATCCCCTGTCGCTCAGTGCCCGTTACCTGGAAAGGAGACTGCATGCCTCTGCTTAGAATATCCGCGCTGCATAAATATTACGGCGACCATCACGTCCTCAAAGGCATCGACCTTTCCGTTGAAGAAGGTCAGGTCGTGGCGATTATCGGCCGTAGCGGCTCGGGTAAGAGTACGTTGTTGCGTACGTTGAACGGGTTGGAGTCGATCAACGACGGCGTTATCGAAGTCGATGGCGAGTACCTGGATGCAGCCCGCGCAGACCTGCGCTCGTTGCGGCAGAAAGTCGGCATGGTCTTCCAGCAGTTCAACCTGTTCCCGCATCTGAGTGTTGGCGAAAACGTGATGCTGGCACCGCAGGTGGTGAAGAAGGTTTCGAAAGCTGAAGCCAGGAAGATTGCCAAAGAGATGCTTGAGCGTGTCGGGCTGGGGGAGAAGTTCGACGCTTTCCCTGATCGGCTGTCAGGTGGTCAGCAGCAGCGCGTGGCGATTGCCCGTGCTCTGGCGATGTCGCCCAAAGTATTGCTCTGCGATGAAATTACTTCGGCCCTGGACCCGGAGCTGGTCAACGAAGTGTTGAGCGTGGTGCGCCAGCTGGCGAAAGACGGCATGACGCTGATCATGGTGACTCACGAAATGCGCTTCGCCCGGGAAGTGGGCGACAAACTGGTGTTCATGCACCAGGGCAAGGTGCACGAAGTCGGCGATCCGAAGATCCTGTTCGCCAACCCGAGAACGCCAGAGCTGGCGAATTTTATCGGGTCGGTGGAGCAGGGGGCTTAAAAGGCCTATACAACCAGATTTGAAAAGTAATCTCTTGTGGGAGCCGGGCTTGCCCGCGATAAGGCCAGGCGCGATCTAGAGTGAATCGCGTCCAGCCTTATCGCGGGCAAGCCCGGCTCCCACAGTTATCAGCGTTGCTTAGAGGCGCAGCAGCGTCTTCCACGCACGGCTCTGGAACACGACGATGGTCTGTTGTACGCGAGCATCCAGCACTTCATCGCTGATCGGTTGTTCAGCCAGATGCACCAGCTTGTTCAGCTCCCCGTACAGACGGTCCAGCTCCGGCAGATCCAGTGCACCACGTGCATGGTGCAGCCAGGCCTGAATGCGCTCGATACGCGGCAGTTGTTCAGCGAGATCTTCCGGCTGCTGCTGATAACGACCCAACTGCAATGCCGTGGCTTCATCGGCCAGAAAACGCGGCAACCAGCTGTCCAGCTGCGCAGCGCCCTGGCGATTGCCACGGTTATTGCGTTCTACCGTCCAGCTACGTGCCAGCAACCAACGCGACGTGGTCAGCGAGAACAGGCCCCAACGCGGGTCTTGCAGCTCTTCAAGGAACTGCTCGTGAGCGGCGCCGCGCACATCCTCATCCTCCTGGCCAGCTTGAACCAGCGGGCGCCAGTCTTCCAGCAAGGCATCCAGCGAGGAACGCAGTTCGCTGCTGGTGCTGCGTGGTGCGGCCTGACCGAGGCTACCCGTCAGCGCGCGCAACTCCGTGAGCAAGGCAACCCAGTCCTGAAGCAAGCGCCAGTGGCCGTTGAAACGGTACTGCTCGGCCAGACGCTGGCTGCTGCCCAACAAGTGCAAGGCCAGTGCGGCGTAAGCGTCATCCAGCGGCATTTCGGCGTGGAACTGCGGAGCAGGCAGCGTCAACGAGTAGCTGTTAGCGTCCAGCAGACGATAGCCGCGCTCGGCTTTGCTGATGTCGCACGGCATCAGTGGCAGGGTCACGGCCAGTTCAGCGGCCAGCTCCAGTAGTGCAGCCGGGTCGCCTTCGCGCAATTCCAGCTCCAGCTCGCAGATTTCCTCCTTCTGCTTGCCCGCTACCACGTGGCCGAGATCGAGTGCGGCTTCGATCACAACCTTGGTTTTGCCACGGCCCCAGGCGATTTCTGCCCGCTCACGAACGAAGTCAGTGGTGAACAGTGGCTTGATGGTTTTCTTGTCCAGATCAGCCAACTGCTCAGGCCAGCATTCGCCGTCGAGCTTCTTAAGGTCCAGCTTGGCCTTGGGCAGGTCCCAGTTGAACTCGTTACGCTCGGAAAACCCGGCAACGCTTTGGCCGCGAGTCTTCATGGTCTGGATGATTTGATCGCCATCACGACGCACGCGCAGTGCAACTTTGGCGTTGGCCAGATCGCGCTCCGGGGTATCGAAATATTGATTGGAAAGCTCCACGCTCTCCCAGCCGCTCTTGTTGCGCTTCTTCAGCAGCGGGTGATCGCGCAGTGCAGCGAGGGTTTCGCGGCTGACGCGGAGTTTGATTTCTGTTTCTTTCTGCATGGCCGGGAATCCAGACGCTTGTACTGATAACGGGGTGCAGCCGGTTGTTGCGTGGCTACTTAGGGTGGGCAGTGTACAGGACATGTGTCTTGAACAGGCTGGATCAAATCCCGTTGGCTGGGATGCCATACCTGTGGGAGCGGTGCTTGCCCGCGATAGAGACGCCTCGATTTACCTGCATAACCGCGTAATCGCTCATCGCAGGCAAGCACCGCTCTCACAGGCTCTGCGTTTCTCCGCCGCTGTGAGATGTCTGGCAAACCGCCCTTAACGGTTTATTCCCACCACCCGATAGCCCTATGATGGTCGGCACGCTCTCCCGTTAAAGGAATCGCACATGCCCTTGCCGCCCATGAAAGACCAATTCGCCGCATTGATCGCCGCGCCTTCGGTGAGCTGCACCCAGCCGTCACTGGATCAGTCCAACCGTGTGGTGATCGATCTGTTGGCGGGTTGGCTGGGCGACCTGGGTTTTGCGTGCGATATACAGCAGGTTTCACCGGGCAAGTTCAATTTGCTGGCGAGTTTCGGCAGTGGCCCTGGCGGACTGGTGCTCGCCGGGCATAGCGACACCGTGCCATTTGACGAGGCGCTGTGGAAAACCGATCCGCTGAAGCTGACCGAAGTCGATAACCGTTGGGTCGGGCTGGGCAGTTGTGACATGAAAGGCTTCTTCGCGTTGATTATCGAAGCTGTTCGGCCACTGCTGGATAAGCCTTTCAAGCAGCCGTTGTTGATTCTCGCCACCTGTGATGAAGAAAGCTCCATGGCAGGCGCTCGTGCGCTGGCTGAGGCGGGACGGCCGCTGGGTCGTGCGGCTGTGATCGGCGAGCCGACGGGCCTCAAGCCTATTCGTCTGCACAAGGGCGTGATGATGGAGCGCATCGATATTCTCGGGCGCAGTGGCCACTCTTCTGACCCAAGCCTTGGGCACAGCGCGCTGGAAGCGATGCACGATGCGATCAGCGAGCTCAAGGGGCTGCGCACGCAATGGCAGCTCGAATACCGCAATCCACAGTTCAGTGTGCCAACGCCAACCCTTAATTTCGGTTGCATCCATGGCGGCGATAATCCCAACCGGATTTGCGGCCAGTGCTCCCTGGAGTTCGACTTGCGGCCGTTGCCGGGCATGGACCCAAGCGTGCTGCGCGCCGCAATCCGTCAGAAGCTTGAACCACTTGCCGAGCTGCATCAGGTCAAAATTGACTACGCGCCGTTGTTCCCCGAAGCCCCACCTTTCGAGCAGGCAGCCGATGCGGAACTGGTGCGCGTTGCCGAACGTCTTACAGGACACCGGGCTGAAGCTGTAGCATTCGGCACCGAAGCTGCTTACTTTCAACGTCTGGGCTGCGAAACTCTTGTGCTGGGACCCGGTGATATCGCTTGCGCGCATCAGCCGGGCGAGTATCTGGAAATGTCACGTTTGCAGCCTACAGTGCGTCTGTTAAGCCAGTTGATTGAACATTATTGCCTGAACCCGCAATGAGCCGGGTCATGCCAGAGATAGAAATAAGGAGAGTGCGCGTGCAGCCATGCTTGTTCCGACGATAACCACCACACGGTTGTGAGTGTTTCTGTCTTTCGTCCTTTTATCAGCAGGCTCTTCAGGTTATGCACGAATACGTCAATTGGCTTCGCCACGCGTCTCCCTATATCAATGCCCACCGTGAACGCACCTTCGTCGTGATGTTGCCCGGTGACGGCGTTGAGCATCCGAACTTCGGCAATATCGTTCACGACCTCGTGCTCTTGCACAGCCTCGGTGTACGCCTGGTATTGGTCCATGGCTCGCGGCCGCAAATCGAAAGCCGTCTGGCTGCACGCGGCCTGACGCCTCAGTTCCACCGTAATTTGCGCGTCACCGATGCTGCAACACTCGATTGTGTGATCGATGCTGTCGGCCATTTGCGCCTCGACATCGAAGCGCGCCTGTCCATGGACATGGCGGCTTCGCCAATGCAGGGGTCACGCCTGCGGGTGACTAGCGGCAATCTGGTCACTGCACGGCCCATTGGCGTATGGGAAGGCGTGGATTACCAGCACACCGGCGAAGTACGTCGGATCGACCGCAAAGGGATCAATCGTCTTTTGGATGAGCGCCATATCGTTTTGCTGTCGCCCATCGGTTATTCGCCAACCGGCGAGATTTTTAACATTGCTTGCGAAGACGTCGCTACCCGCACCGCTATCGATCTGGGTGCCGACAAGTTGCTGCTGTTCGGTGAAGAGCGCGGCTTGATGGACGAGCAAGGACGATTGGTGCGCGAGCTACGTCCGCAGCAAGTGCCTGCGCATATCCTGCGGCTGGGCAGCAACTACAACTATCAGGCGGAATTGCTGGATGCTGCGGCTGAAGCTTGCCGCGGTGGCGTGGGTCGTAGCCATATTGTCAGCTATGTCGAAGACGGCGCGCTGCTCACCGAGCTGTTCACCCGCGATGGTGGCGGCACGCTGGTTGCGCAGGAGCAATTCGAACTGGTCCGTGAAGCCGCCATTGAAGACGTCGGCGGTTTGATGGATCTGATTACGCCGCTGGAAGAGCAGGGCATTCTGGTGCGCCGTTCCCGCGAAGTTCTGGAGCGGGAGATTGAACAGTTCAGTGTGGTTGAGCGCGAAGGGTTGATCATCGCCTGTGCGGCGCTGTATCCAATTGCTGACTCGCAAGCCGGAGAGTTGGCCTGCCTGGCGGTCAACCCTGAATACCGCCATGGCGGCCGGGGCGACGAGTTGCTTGAGCGCATCGAAACCCGTGCTCGCGAACAGGGGTTGAAGACCTTGTTCGTCCTTACCACACGTACCGCGCACTGGTTCCGCGAGCGCGGCTTTGAGCCAAGCAGCGTTGATCGTCTGCCTAGCGCCCGGGCGTCGTTATATAACTACCAACGTAATTCGAAGATTTTCGAGAAGGCGTTGTAAAAGCTGGATTCTCGGCAAACACCGATTTTGTAGGAGTGAGCTTGCTCGCGATGGCGTCAGGTCAGACGATAATTTATCGAAAGATAAATCCAATCGCGAGCAAGCTCACTCCTATAGGTCATTGTTTGGTTTGCCGCGAATCTCAGGGGATAGTGCTTCTACCTCAGTTACTAATCCGCAAAATACTCGCCTGATACGCGCCGACGAAGGTGTCGAAATCCACCTGCTCTTCGGTTTGCTCCAGCTCCGCCTGTTCGGCAATAGAGGTGCTCGCCAGTGCTTCAAAGTGCGCCTGCTCTTCAGCGCTCAGCGGGTTGCTGCGGAAGTATTCGGCATGCGCCTGGCTTTGACGCAGTGAGAACGCAGTAAAGCCTTCGTTGTGCTGCTTCATGCTGGCCAGCACTTTCGCCGATGGGGTCAGTGAGGCGTCATCGATCCTGGCTTGTTGCGCCTCGATGGATTTGATGTGCTCGTCGGTACCCTGTGCCTGATCGAGCAGTTGCGCGATTGGCTTGATCTTCTCCAGCAGCTCGGAGCCCCAGGCTTTCAGGTCAATAGTGCTGTCATTGCGATTGAGCTTGAGCCCTGGTCGACGACCTTCCTTGACCACGGTCAGGAAGTTAGAGGCCGCATTGGCGCACTCGTTGTTGGCCAGTTGCGGGCTTTCCTGCAACGCGCAGTACAACACGAAGGCGTCCACGAAGCGGGCTTGCTGCAGATCGATGCCTGTTGGCAGGAACGGGTTGATGTCCAGGCAGCGAACTTCAACGTATTGCACGCCACGCGCCATCAAAGCCTGAATCGGGCGCTCACCCGAGTAGGTCACGCGCTTGGGACGGATATTGGAGTAGTACTCGTTTTCGATCTGCAACACGTTGGTGTTGAGCTGGACCCAATCGCCTTCGGCGTCATGCGTGCCGACTTCGACATAGGGTGCGTACGGCGTGGCGACCGCTTTGCGCAGGCTGTCCGTGTAGCTGATCAGATCGTTATAGCAAGGCGTCAAGTCCGCCTGGGCGTTGCTTTGATAACCCAGATCGCTCATGCGCAGGCTGGTTGCGTACGGCAGATAGAGGGTCTCGGCGTCGAACTGCTCCAGCTTGTGGGCACGGCCTCGCAGGAAGCCTGCGTCCAGCGCAGGTGATGCGCCGAACAGGTACATCAACAGCCAGCTGTAGCGTCGGAAATTACGGATCAGGCCGATATAGGCGTGCGATTGATAGTCGCGGGCATCACCTTCGAAATGCTCGGTTTGCTTGAGCAGTGGCCAGACACTTTCCGGTAGCGAAAAGTTGTAATGGATACCCGCAATGCATTGCATGGTCTTGCCGTAACGCAGGGCCAGCCCTTTGCGATAAACGTATTTGAGTTTGCCGATATTCGACGTGCCGTAGTAGGCAATCGGGATATCTTTTTCTTCCGGCAACGGACACGGCATCGACGGGCTCCAAAGGAGCTCGCTACCCAGCTTGCTGTAGGCAAAGCGGTGGATTTTATCCAGGCTGTCCAGAGTTTCGACCGGGTTGGCCAATGCAGGAGTGATGAACTCCAGCAGTGACTCGGAATAGTCTGTAGTGATCTGGCCATTGGTCAGTGCCGCGCCCAAGGCTTGCGGGTGCGGCGTCTGCGCCAACTGGGCATCGCCGGTTACGCGCAGGCACTCGCGCTCAATACCGTGCAGGCACTGCTCCAGCAGGGAGAGGTTAGTGCGCTCGCTAAGCAAAGCCAGGCGGCGGTTGAGAAGTTCGCTCAAGTTGGATTCCTTCACGCGTCAGTCGCCCCAATATGGGGGTGGATATGACGGTGTACAAGGGTAGGGCACTGGCGTTGTCGCCTAGTTTCAGGATCTGCACGAAAACGCCGTCCGGCGGCGACGGATTAATCCCGGCGCCACATTCATAGCGCCGAAATTACCTTAAATTGACCTGTCTGTACTAGACGACAGCGAACGTGCCTTGTGCCTTGGCGACAAGTTTCTCGCCCTGAAGCACTTCAGCCTCAACCACCAGCGTGCGACGGCCTGCGTGCAGCACCTTGGCGATGCATAACACTTCGCCCTCAGACACCCCACGCATATAGTTGATCTTGCATTCGATGGTCACACTGCGCTGGTCGAAACCATGGGAGCTGGAACAGGCCAGCCCCATCGCAATGTCGACGAGGCTGAAAATCGCCCCGCCGTGCATCACGTTGCCACGATTGCGCAGATGATCCTCCAGCGGTAGTGCAACTTCGGCAACGCCCACGTCCAGGCTGCGCAGCTGGCAGCCTATCGCCCGGAAATACGCGCTTTCGGTATAGCCCGCCGGAATGTCCATCAGCGTTTCTTCAGCTGTTTGGCGTTGGCGAACAATGACGCCATGGCGTTGTTGGCCGGTGCTGCAGCTACGGTTTCCTTGCGGGGCGCACTGCTTTGCTGCTGGCGTGGGGCCGAGCCAGGGCGCGAACCACGAGCACCATCGACTTTCTCGCCCGGTGTGTCACTCATGCGCATCGACAGGCCCACGCGTTTGCGCGGGATGTCGACTTCCATGACCTTCACTTTAACTACATCGCCCGCTTTCACCGCTTCACGCGGGTCCTTGATGAACTTCTCGGACAGTGCCGAGATGTGCACCAGACCGTCCTGATGCACGCCGATGTCGACGAAGGCACCGAAGTTGGTCACGTTGGTCACCACACCTTCGAGGATCATGCCTGGCTGCAAGTCTTTGAGGTCTTCAACGCCGTCCTGGAACTCGGCAGTCTTGAACTCTGGACGCGGGTCGCGGCCTGGTTTCTCAAGCTCTTGCAGAATGTCGGTCACGGTCGGCAAACCGAATGTTTCGTCGGTGTACTTTTTCGGGTCCAGACGCTTGAGGAAGCTGGCGTCGCCGATCAGTGAGCGAATATCGCGGTCGGTTTCAGACGCGATGCGCTTCACCAACGGATAGGCTTCCGGGTGAACGGCCGACGAATCCAGCGGGTTATCGCCGTTCATGACACGAAGGAAGCCTGCAGCCTGTTCGAAAGTTTTTTCGCCCAGGCGTGGGACTTTTTTCAGCGCCGCACGGGATTTGAATGCGCCGTTCTCATCGCGGTGCGCCACGATATTTTGCGCCAATGTGGTGTTGAGGCCTGAAATCCGCGCCAGCAACGCCACCGATGCCGTGTTCACGTCCACGCCCACGGCGTTTACGCAGTCTTCGACGACAGCGTCCAGGCCGCGTGCCAGCTTGAGCTGGGACACGTCGTGTTGGTATTGGCCTACGCCGATGGATTTCGGATCAATCTTCACCAGCTCAGCCAGCGGGTCTTGCAGGCGACGGGCGATAGACACCGCACCACGGATCGACACGTCCAGGTCCGGGAATTCTTTGGCCGCGAGTTCGGAAGCCGAGTAAACCGATGCACCCGCTTCGGAGACCATAACCTTGGTCATTTTCAGGCCTGGATATTTTTTGATCAGTTCGGCGGCCAGCTTGTCGGTTTCGCGGCTAGCGGTACCGTTGCCGATGGCGATCAGGTCTACCGCGTGCTTGGCGCAAAGCGCGGCCAGCACAGCGATGGTTTGATCCCACTGGTTTTTCGGAACGTGCGGGTAAACCGTGGCGTAATCCAGCAGTTTGCCGGTCGAGTCGACCACCGCGACTTTGCAACCGGTGCGCAGGCCCGGGTCCAGCCCCAGCGTGGCGCGAGGGCCAGCCGGTGCTGCGAGCAGCAGGTCATGCAGGTTATGGGCAAAAACGTTGATTGCTTCGGTTTCCGCGCCATCGCGCAGCTCACCCAGCAAGTCGGTTTCAAGATGGCTATAGAGCTTGACCTTCCAGGTCCAGCGCACCACTTCGGCCAGCCACTTGTCAGCCGGACGGTTCTGGTTTTGCAGGCCGAAACGCTCACCGATCATCAATTCGCACGGGTGCATGGTGCCGGGCAGTTCTTCACCCACTTTCAAGGCCGAACTGAGGAAGCCTTCGTTGCGACCACGGAAAATAGCCAGGGCGCGGTGCGACGGCATGCTTTTCAGCGGCTCGTCGTGTTCGAAGTAATCGCGGAACTTGGCGCCTTCTTCTTCCTTGCCCGCCACCACGCGTGCGCTGATCACGGCTTCCTGCTTGAGGAAGCTGCGCAGTTTGTCCAGCAGGCTGGCGTCTTCGGCGAAGCGCTCCATGAGGATGTACTTGGCACCTTCCAGCGCAGCTTTGACGTCTGCAACGCCCTTTTCGGCGTCCACGAAGCGCGCCGCTTCGGTTTCAGGGCTCAATGTCGGGTCGTTGAACAGGCCGTCGGCCAGTTCGCCAAGGCCCGCTTCAAGAGCAATCTGACCTTTGGTGCGGCGCTTTTGCTTATAAGGCAGGTACAAGTCTTCAAGGCGGGTCTTGGTGTCGGCAAGCTTGATGTCGCGGGCTAGCTCGGGAGTCAGTTTGCCTTGCTCTTCAATGCTGGCAAGGATGCTGATGCGACGCTCGTCGAGTTCGCGCAGGTAGCGCAGGCGCTCTTCAAGATGACGTAATTGAGTGTCATCGAGGCTGCCGGTCACTTCCTTGCGGTAACGGGAAATGAAGGGAACGGTAGAACCTTCATCCAGTAGAGCGACGGCCGCTGCGACCTGTTGTGGGCGTACGCCAAGTTCTTCGGCGATGCGGCTGTTGATGCTGTCCATGAGACCACCTGGAGTTGTGAGCAAAATACCTGATTACAAAGTGGCCGCGAGCTGCGCTGACCGACTTTCGCAAGAATACTGTCGAACTGCCATGTTCAGGCGTTGCCTGACTTTGAGGGCGGCGCATTATACCCAGCGCAGCCCGATTAGGGGACGAGCCGACAAAAGCGCTGTTTTTGCTCAGCGAAAGCAAGGCTTGAGTGGCAGCCCCGGTAAAATCTGCTAACAATGCACACGGTGCGTATCACAGCAGCTACGCCATAATGCGCCCCGAGATCAAAGGAGCATCTGAATGAGCAGCACTGCACAAACTGCCGAAGGCGAAAAAATCCTTATTGTTGATGACGATCCGGGTTTGAGCAGCCTGTTAGAACGTTTTTTCACCAGCAAGGGTTATCGTGCCCGTGCTGTGGCCAACGTTGAGCAAATGGATCGCTTGCTGGCCCGCGAAGTTTTCAATCTTGTGGTGCTTGACCTGATGCTGCCGGGCGAAGACGGGCTCTCAGCCTGCCGTCGTTTGCGCGCCGCTAACAATCAAGTACCCATCATCATGCTGACTGCCAAAGGCGATGAGCTGAGCCGGATCAAAGGCCTTGAGCTGGGGGCTGATGATTATCTGGCCAAGCCCTTCAACCCTGACGAGCTGATGGCGCGTGTCAAAGCTGTATTGCGTCGTCAGGCCGCTCCTGTACCGGGCGCACCGGGCAGCGAAGACGAGTCGGTCACCTTTGGTGATTACGAGTTGTCGCTGGCGACTCGCGAACTCAAGCGTGGTGACGAAGTACACATGCTCACCACGGGCGAGTTTGCGGTACTCAAGGCGCTGGTAATGCACGCTCGTGAACCGCTGACCCGCGACAAGCTGATGAATCTGGCCCGTGGCCGCGAATGGGATGCGCTGGAGCGCTCTATCGACGTGCAGATTTCCCGTCTGCGTCGCTTGATCGAGCCGGATCCTTCCAAGCCGCGTTATATCCAGACGGTCTGGGGTGTTGGTTATGTATTCGTTCCGGACGGTGCGGGTACTCGATAATCGAGCGCTTTTAGGAGCACATCCTGCCGCGTTGATGACCCGTCACGTCGATAGTCCCGAACAGGGCTATCGACGTTTTGGTTTTCGTTGATACGGCGTCGGTTGTCGTTCGCGTTTCGCAAACCTGCGAGCCTGGCTCGCTCCTGCAAAGTGTATAGCTGCAAATATGAAAACCCCGCTCTGGTTCCCGCAAAGCTTTTTCTCTCGCACCTTATGGCTGGTGCTTATCGTCGTGCTGTTCTCGAAAGCGCTGACCCTTGTCTATCTTTTGATGAACGAGGATGTGCTGGTCGACAGGCAATACAGCCATGGTGTTGCGTTGACACTTCGCGCTTATTGGGCGGCCAACGAGAACGACCGTGAAGCGATTGCCGACGCGGCAGGTCTGATCCGCGTGGTCGGTGGCGGCGTTCCTGAAGGTGAGCAGCACTGGCCGTATAGCGAAATCTATCAGCGTCAGATGCAGGCGGAACTGGGCGACGACACTGAAGTTCGCCTGCGCGTGCATGCGCCGCCGGCGTTGTGGGTTCGGGCACCAAGCCTGGGCGATGGTTGGTTGAAAGTACCATTGTACCCGCACCCATTGCGTGGCCAGAAAATCTGGAGCGTGCTGGGCTGGTTCCTTGCGATTGGTTTGTTATCCACAGCCTCGGCGTGGATCTTCG
Organism: Pseudomonas sp. HP_14; assembly: GCF_055283875.1. Taxonomy (NCBI): domain Bacteria; kingdom Pseudomonadati; phylum Pseudomonadota; class Gammaproteobacteria; order Pseudomonadales; family Pseudomonadaceae; genus Pseudomonas; species Pseudomonas sp. HP_14. The sequence continues at coordinate 78,271 of NZ_JBTOQI010000007.1, forward strand.
TCCGGCAACTCAATCAGCCTCTCAAACGCCTGGTCTTTGCTGCGAGACAATTAGGGCAGGGGCGCAGTGTTCGCCTGCCGGTCAGTGATACCCCCAGCGAAATGACCGAGGTTTACCGCGCTTTCAACCAGATGGCCGAGGATGTCGAACAGGCCGGGCAGGAACGGGAACTGATGCTCGCGGGTGTTTCCCATGATTTGCGTACGCCTTTGACCCGCTTGCGGCTGTCGCTGGAGTTGATGAAGGATGAAAATGAACTGACTGAAGGCATGGTCCGAGACATCGAAGACATGGATGCCATTCTTGATCAGTTCATGGCGTTCATTCGCGATGGCCGCGATGAAGAGATTGAAGAGGTCGACCTTAGCGAGTTGGTGCGTGACGTCGTCGCCCCATTCAACAATCCCGAGAATCCTGAAGAGCAGATTCGTCTGTGCCTTGAGCCCATTCCGCCGTTCCCGTTACGGCGCGTTTCAATGAAGCGGTTGCTCACCAACCTGATCGGCAACGCCATGCACCACGCAGGCAATGGCATCGAGGTGGCGGCTTATGTGTCCGGCGATACCAGCGCGCCTTATGTGGTGCTAAGTGTCCTGGACCGGGGCACCGGGATTGATCCGTCGGAGCTTGAGGTTATTTTCAACCCGTTCATTCGCGGTGATCGTGCCCGAAGTGGCAAAGGGACCGGGCTGGGATTGGCCATCGTCAAACGAATCGCGGCAATGCACGGCGGCAACGTCGAATTGCGCAATCGTTCGGGCGGCGGACTGGAAGCGCGAGTGCGCTTGCCGTTGGGGCTGATGTTGCCGAGAGGGGCGGTTTAAACGCCCCGCAACTATTGAACTGGAGTGCTGTTTTCTGTGGGAGCGGTGCTTGCCCGCGATAAGGTTTCGATGATCTGACTGGAACCGCGGCGCCTACATCGCGGGCAAGCACCGCTCCCACAGGGTATGTATCGAGGCGGGTATTAACCCTTCCCCTTGGTCCGCGTCATGTGCGGGCCGCTGTTCTTCTCCAGATACTCGATGATCATCCCGGCGACGTCCTTGCTGGTGGTCACTTCAATACCCTCCAGCCCCGGCGAAGAATTGACCTCCATCACCAGCGGCCCGTGATTGGAGCGCAGAATGTCGACACCGGCGACGCTCAGACCCATGACCTTGGCTGCGCGAATGGCGGTCATGCGTTCTTCGGGGGTGATCTTGATCAAGCTGGCGCTGCCGCCACGGTGCAGGTTGGAGCGAAACTCGCCGGGCTTGGCCTGACGCTTCATCGAGGCAATGACCTTGTCACCGACCACGAAGCAGCGGATATCCGCGCCGCCCGCTTCCTTGATGTATTCCTGAACCATGATGTCCTGCTTGAGACCCATGAACGCCTCAATCACTGATTCTGCTGCGGTTGCCGTTTCGCACAGCACCACGCCGATACCCTGAGTGCCTTCCAGCACCTTGATGACCAGCGGTGCGCCATTGACCATCTGGATCAGGTCAGGGATATCGTCCGGAGAGTGAGCAAAGCCTGTCACCGGCAAACCGATCCCGCGACGCGAGAGCAGTTGCAGAGAACGCAGTTTATCCCGCGAACGAGCGATGGCCACCGACTCGTTGAGTGGAAAAACGCCCATCATTTCAAACTGACGCAGTACCGCGCAGCCATAAAAAGTCACCGAGGCGCCAATACGCGGGATGACCGCATCAAAGCCCTCCAACGGTTTGCCGCGATAGTGAATTTGCGGCTTGTGGCTGGCGATATTCATGTAGGCACGCAGGGTGTCGATCACCACCATCTCATGGCCACGTTCAATACCAGCTTCGACCAGACGACGGGTTGAATACAGACGCGGGTTACGCGAAAGCACAGCGATCTTCATGCAGCACCTGTGGCAGAGGTAGTCGAGACCGGGAAAACCGGTTTGTCCTGAACATAAGTAATGCCCGGATTAACGACCAGTTGGCCGTCGATCAAAGCGTTGGAGCCGAGCAGCAAGCGATAGCGCATTGCTTTACGGCAGGCCAGCGTGAATTCCACTGGCCAGACACGATCACCCAAAGCCAGGGTGGTGCGAATGACATAGCGGACCTGCGCGTGACCGTTGGAGCTTTTAATGGTTTTCATGGCGACCAGCAGCGCTTCGCAACGGCGATGGCGCAACTGGACCACAGTGCCCAGATGGGCATTGAAACGAACCCACTTCTGGCCGTCGCGTTCGAAAGGCTCGATCTCGGTGGCGTGCAGGCTTGAGGTGCTCGCGCCGGTATCGATTTTCGCCCGCAGGCCTGCTACCCCAAGATCGGGCAGCGCCACCCACTCGCGCAGGCCGATGACTGTCAGATGATCAAATGTTTTCAATGGGTTTCCGTACTTCTCATGCTTTCTGCCAGGCCCCGGAATCAACCTGGGCCAATGCTTTGAATGCAGGTTTGGCGAACCAGTAACCTTGCATCAGATAAATCCCGCAGTCCGCGAGGAAGTCACGCTCTTCGGCGCATTCGATGCCTTCGGCAATGACTGTAACTCCCAACTCTGCACACATTGTGACAACCCCACGAACGATAGCCTGACGCGGCCGGTCGCGGTGAATATCTCTGATTAATTGCATGTCGAGTTTTATCAGGTCCGGCTGAAAATCGGCCAGTAGCGTCAGCCCCGAGTATCCGGCGCCAAAGTCGTCAATGGCGGTCATGAAGCCGAATTGGCGGTATTCACGCAGAATATTGGTTAAATGGCGATTGTTATCGACGTGCTCACTTTCGATTGTCTCGAAGATCAGCCGATCCAGTGGAAAATTGTGCTGGCGAGCCGCCTCAAGCGTGCTCCGGATACACAACTCGGGTCGATAAACCGCATTGGGCAGGAAGTTGATCGAAAGGCGTTCAGTCATGTTCAGCGCAGCCGCTCCCGCAATGGCGTGGGTGCGGCATAGCTGATCGAATCGATAGCGGTTTTTGTCCGTGACCTGGCTAAGCACCGATAACGCACCCTCGCCATTGATGCCGCGCACCAGTGCCTCATGAGCAAAAATCGTGTTTTCTCGCAGGTCCACGATTGGCTGGTAGGCGAAAGCAAATGAAAAGTCGAGATCGGGGCTGTTTTTGCAGCCGTCGCATCCGCGTGCAGGTGAGGTCAATGACGTTGGGAATTCGGTCATTTCGCACTCCATGAGTAAGGGGTTTCGGGGATGCCAACGCTGCTGATTGTCGCAATCGCGTACTGCACGCCACGTGTGACGTAGTACAGTCTGACTACGACCTGATTGAGGAATTCATATGGCTCAGAAGTCAGACGAAGACGATAAAGTCCGTTTGGATAAATGGCTATGGGCGGCGCGTTTCTACAAAACGCGTGCCTTGGCAAAAACGGCAATTGAAAGCGGTAAGGTGCACTGCAGGGGCGAGCGTTGCAAGCCAGGTAAAGAGCCGCGTATTGGTGATCAATTTCAGATTCGTACTGGCTTTGACGAGCGTACGGTCGTGGTTGAAGCGCTGTCCATTGTTCGCCGTGGTGCTCCCGAAGCTCAGGCGCTTTATAGCGAGACCCCCGAGAGCGTTACCAAACGCGAAAATGAAGCCGCGCAACGCAAGGCCGGGAATCTGGGGGTTACCACAGACGGCAAGCCGACCAAGAAACAGCGTCGGCAACTGTTCGATTTCCGTGGCGCGGCGCGCGATTGAGGGTGCTTGAATCTGTAGGAGTGAACTTGTTCGCGAGGCGTTCTTTCTGACACACCGCCTCGCCAACAATGTGGCTCCTACAGAACGGCTGGATCGCCTTGCCGCACCACACTCATCCTGTTCACCAGCGGCAACTTTCCGGCCAGCCTGAAAACAGGTGCGGTCGCCTTCAGCCACAGATTGCTCGCCACTGCAGCAAACGGCGTGTAATAGCCCCAGCCTAATGCGAGCAGCGCAATCAGCACGCCGCCAATGTAATCGTCCTGGCCCCAATGAGCGCCCGCGACCAGGCGCGGCATCATGAACAGCAGCGCCAGGCTCCAGATCACTACGCGCTGGATAAGTGTGCGGCTGAACACCGACATGAACAGCGCCCAGATCAACAGCACTGAAGCATGGTCGCCAGGAAAACTTTGGCTGGAGCGATCCTTGAGCTCCCAGGCTTTTTCCAGATGAGGGAACATTTCACTCAAGCGAATTGCCCCTTCAAGCACCATCGACGGGCTGTCGTGTTGCAGGCTCGAATGATCCAGCCATTTGGAGAAGAGCGTACGAATGATCAGCAGCAACAGCAGGATCGAGACAAACCCGAACAGTGCCGCGCGCACCTGGATGGCTTCGAACACCCAGTCACCTTTGATCAGCAGGCACAGCAGGATCACGCCGACCACGGCATCAAATGGCCGCATACTGGCAACTGTCCATATGTCCCGCCACACTACGCTCTGCTCCAGGGGTTGATTGAGCAGGTGAAATAAACCCTCATCAAACTGGTTAAACAGGGCATGGCCGGTTGGCCACATCCAGATCCCGAGCAGCCCAAGGGCGACTAAATTGCACAGCACGAGTCTGCTGATGTTCCACTTCGCTTGGAAGAGTGTGGGATAGCCCATAAAATGGCCCTCATCTACATGGCAAGACGCACCCCTAGGGCGCTAAACCGCGCTTTATAGCGGCTTGTCATCACTTTGTCATCAATTCAGATACCTTCCCAATGACTGATATCGACTACACCCAGCGCTTCATTTTCGACGAGAGCGACGTTCGCGGTGAGCTGGTCGCGCTTGAACGCAGCTATGCAGAAGTGCTGGCCAAGCACCCGTATCCGGAGCCTGTCGCGCAACTGCTGGGCGAACTGCTGGCGGCGGCAGCTCTGCTGGTCGGCACGTTGAAATTCGACGGTTTGTTGATTCTTCAGGCACGTTCCAGTGGTGCGGTTCCATTGCTGATGGTCGAGTGCTCCAGCGAGCGCGAGCTGCGCGGCATTGCCCGTTACGATGAGTCGCTGATCACCCCCGGCGCCGGTCTGCAGGACCTGATGCCTGAAGGCTCACTGGCCATGACCATTGATCCGCGCCAGGGCAAGCGTTATCAGGGCATTGTTGCTCTGGATGGCGTCGACCTTTCCGAAAGCCTGTCGAGCTACTTTGTGATGTCCGAGCAACTGGGCACACGCTTCTGGCTAAAGGCTGACGGGCATCGCGCACGTGGTTTGCTGCTGCAGCAATTGCCCGTGGCACATCAACCCGATCCCGAAGAGCGCGATGCTACCTGGGAGCACGTCACCACGCTGGCCAGCACCCTGACCGCCGAAGAATTGCTGAGTCTGGACAACCAGACCGTCCTGCATCGTCTGTTTCACCAAGACCCTGTGAGAATGTTTGACGTTCAGCCGCTATGCTTCCGTTGCAGTTGCTCTCGGGAACGTTCAGCCAATGCGCTGGTCAGTCTTGGACTGGAAGATGCGCAGCAACTGGTTATCGAGCATAACGGTACGGTCGAGATCGACTGTCAATTCTGCAACCAACGCTATCTTTTCGATGCCACTGATATCGCCCAGCTGTTCGCTGGCGGTGGCGTTGATTCGCCATCTGATACGCGTCACTAATTACGCACGGATAACGCCTCACTGCATGCTGTGGGCAGCGGTGAGGCAGTTCTGACGGGAGGCCTACCAATCTTGGGCTTTTCTGGCATAATCCGGCCCACTTTTCCGCTGTAGTAGTGGTTGTTTTTTTACTACAAAACCGTTTGGAGCACTCGGCCACTGGCCGACGGGGACCCTCATGACTCAAACCAATAACGCTGTGTACACCGATCTGAGCATCGACGACCTGGTCAAGCAAGCGCTTGCCCGCGGCGAAGGCGAACTTTCCGACACTGGCGCTCTGGTTGTGAGAACAGGCCATCGTACTGGCCGTTCGCCGGTCGATCGTTTCATCGTTGAAGAGCCTACTACTCAGGACGCAATCGCCTGGGGCCCGATCAACCGCAAGTTCCCGGCTGACAAATTCGACGCACTGTGGGATCGCGTTGAAGCGTTCAACAACGCGCAAGAGCATTTCGTTTCACACGTACATGTAGGTGCTGCAGAAGACCACTACCTGGCTGTGAAAATGACCACTCAGACTGCCTGGCAGAACATGTTTGGCCGCTGCCTCTTCATTAATCCGGCCCAGTACAACCCGGCTGGCCGTCAGGAGTGGCAGGTTCTCAACGTCGCCAACTTCGAATGCGTTCCAGAGCGTGACGGCACCAACTCCGACGGTTGCGTAATCCTCAACTTCGCGCAAAAGAAAGTTCTGATCGCTGGCATGCGTTACGCCGGTGAAATGAAGAAAGCCATGTTCTCCGTGCAGAACTTCCTTTTGCCAGCCGCTGACGTGCTGCCAATGCACTGTGCTGCCAACATCGGCGAAGAGGGTGATGTAACTCTGTTCTTCGGTCTGTCCGGTACCGGCAAAACTACTCTGTCCGCTGATGAAAGCCGTTACCTGATTGGTGACGACGAGCACGGCTGGGGTGAAGGCGTAGTGTTCAACATCGAAGGCGGTTGCTATGCCAAGTGCATCGACCTGTCCGAGAAGAACGAGCCTGTCATCTGGAAAGCGATCAAGCATGGTGCAGTACTGGAAAACGTCGTCATCGACGAGACCACCAAGCACGCCGACTATGCCGACGTCAGCCTGACTCAGAACAGCCGCGCCGCTTACCCGCTGGAGCACGTTGCCAAGCGCTCCGAGAAAAACCTCGGTGGTGAGCCGAACGCTGTGATCTTCCTGACTTGCGACCTGACCGGCGTGCTGCCGCCAGTGTCGATCCTCAGCGAAGAGCAAGCGGCTTACCACTTCCTGTCGGGCTACACCGCCCTGGTTGGCTCCACTGAAATGGGTTCGGGCAGCGGCATCAAGTCGACCTTCTCCACCTGCTTCGGCGCACCGTTCTTCCCGCGTCCGGCTGGCGAATACGCAGAGCTGCTGATCAAGCGCATCCGCGGTTTCGGCTCCAAGGTCTATCTGGTTAACACCGGCTGGACTGGCGGCGGCTACGGCGTTGGCAAGCGCTTCAACATCCCGACCACTCGTGGTGTGATTGCAGCCATTCAGAGCGGCGCACTGATCGGCGCAGCCACCGAGCACCTGGACACCATCAACCTCGACGTGCCACTGGCCGTACCGGGCGTTGAAACCGAGCTGCTCAACCCTCGCAACACCTGGGCTGACAAAGCTGCTTACGATGAGGCTGCCAAAGCACTGGCCGGTCTGTTCATCGAGAACTTCAAGAAGTTCGAAGTAAGCGACGCAATCAAGGCAGCGGGTCCGCAGTTGTAATTCGGACTGGTTGAACAAAAAACCGCCCCGTTGGGGCGGTTTTTTATTGAAAAGAAGCTGTCGTTAATCAGCCCGGTTTCAATTTGACTCAATGAATATGGCTGTAGGCATCATTACCTTTGGCCAGTGAAGCGGATAAGCCTGCCTGAGGCGCGAACGTTTTACCGGTTAATGAGGAAAAATTAGCTCCTTTATCGCCATGACTGACATAACGCTCATCCTTACTGGACTCTGTCAGTACGGTATATGAAATCTTGCGCATCGCTATGAATTTGGATTCATGCATAACAATACTTTGATGCAGGCGACTGATTTCAGCTGCAGACAAGTTCAGCTTTTTGCCGAGAAGCGTGCCCCAGCGCGTCAGGCATACTTCTGCATAGTGTCTGACCAGATTGCCAGCTTCTACTAAAGAACCCGGTCCGTCGGAGCCTTTGAGGGAGGCATTGCCGACCAAAGTTGCATGTCGGCCAGCCATTGGATAAATACTGACCTTGGTTGCTGGATCTGTCTTCGGGATAACGCAGGCGAAGCCTTTTGATCTTTCATCCCGAGCGAAAAAACCGACGTATTCTTTGACGTTTTTCCCTAAGCTGACCTTTTCAAGCTGAAAGTTCCCAGTGCCCGGCACTGGATCCACCGCGAAAATGTTGACCGGAATATTACGCAGAGCCGGATCGCCCGCCATGGCATTCGCCAGCATGTGGCAGCTGACACCACCACGGCTCCAACCTACCAGATTGACCTGAGACGGGATGAGCCCGCCCTTGCGGAAGGTTTTGATGATTTTTTCTTGCAGGTCTTGCTGGCTAATTTTGCGGTTGCCGTAATCATAGTGCCGCCACAGCCATGACCCTTCTGTTTCGACATCCTGAATCGGTACGCCCGATGCTTTTAACTTGTTGTATTCAGCCTCTGTCAGCTTGGTTCGTTTCCAGTCTGCCTTGCCTTTGATAAGGTTTACTGCATGTTGAACATTTTCATACCAGCCTTTACCAAAGGCCGTGCCCGTCCATCCGTAACCTTTAGGTTCAGTGAACAGCTCATCTGCTTGTAAATTGCCACTGCCGGGGCCATCAATAACAATCCAGTCAGCGAACTCTCTGCTGGTCATGTTAGCGGCCAGAGTCGAGACTAATTCTCCGCTCCAGTAGTTGTCATTCAGGGTGTCGTATTTGGTAGAGCCTGTGCCGCAAAAGAATATCGTAACTACACTCATGAGAAACCTCCGTGTTTGATGAGTACGGAGCAGATTAGAAGAGTATTTCTACGGGTGCTCAAGTGCGTTGTTACTTGATGTTGTTGGCTGTCCGGTTTAACTGGATATCGCTGCTGGCAGATGGGCCTCATCAAACAAATCAAAACAATTTTATTTGAAATGACGTTTTGTAGGAGCGGCCGCAGGCTGCAAAAGCATTCTTGCTGATACATCGCTATCGCAGCTTGCGACAGCGCCTACAGGATTAGTATTTCATTGAGCTTTGTACTACCCCGCCTCAAAGGTCCTGTTCGCCTCGCAATAGCGTTCCTGAGTCTGCTTGCTTTGTTCATCCCGGTCTCTGGCGGCGCGTTTGGTCCATTCCAGGCAGGATTCCTTGAAGAACACGACGGCAGCGCGGCGGCATTCGCGCTTTTCGACGCTGCCTTTGCTGAAGTTCATGCACACACTGCTGTTGTCGACGCGGTTATTGAGCACTCGAAAATCCGCGTGATAACGACTGCGACTGTCCACAGCGCGAAAGCTGACACTTGCGACGCTGTAGGCTCTCGTTGACCGTTCAGAATGAGGGCGGGAAAGGTCTGATTTGAAGTCCGCCATGTAGCTGGATGACACCATGCCTTTGGCTGGCTCGCGCTCGGTAGGCCGTGGCACTTGGCCGAAGCGACAATTGAGGACATTTTCGTCGATCACGTTGCCATTTTTCATGCATTCATCAAGCGGCTGGGCGCTTGGGGGGGGTAGTTCTCGTCTAACCACGTTAGGGCCAAGATACGGCTCGACAGCTGAAGCTGGAACGGGCTGTGGCGGGGTTTCGATCAAGGCTTGCGCAGGTTCAGGCGCGACGGCAACCTGCTCGATTACTGGTCGAGGTGCGGCTGGAAGTGGTGTTGCCCGAGGAAAAAGCAGATAGGCACCTAATCCTGCTATGGCCAACGGAATAACCAGCGACGAGTAGCCGCGACCCTTCGTGCGGTTTACAGGTCTGCGTTTCCCTGGATGCGCGCCCAGTACGATATCGACCTTGCCGGGCGTCAGACGCTCTATATGGGTAAGCCCATCGTCGCGTGATTGGTCGCTGGATTCCATTCCTGTTCCTTTCGCCTTGATGATGACGCTGCGTGATGGGCGAGAGGTTAAACCGGGTAAATAGCCTTTTGCTAGTAGCTGTTGTCTGTATCCTTATTCATTTTTGTAATGCTTTGGTTGTTTTCTGACCAGGCTGACCGCGCTAAGGTCTCGCACCTTGGTCGAGGTCAATGGAGTGGCAGCTTATGTACAAGCGTCTTGAGCAGGTTTTCGGGTATTCAGAGTTTCGTCCGGGGCAGGAGGCGGCCATCAGTGCGGTATTGGCAGGCCGCTCTGCAGCGGCGATTTTCCCGACGGGGTCGGGTAAGTCACTGTGTTACCAACTGCCCGCGCTGATGCTTTCGCACCTGACATTAGTGGTTTCGCCGTTGCTGGCGCTGATTCAGGATCAGTTGGCGTTTTTACAGCGCCACGGTATTTCGGCAGCCAGTATCGATTCAGCGCAGAGCCGTGATGACGTTGCACAGGTCATGGCTCGGGCGCGCTCAGGTGAGCTGAAGATCCTGATGATTTCCGTGGAGCGGTTGAAGAATGAGCGCTTTCGCCACTTTATCTCGCAGGTGCCGATTTCCTTGTTGGTGGTAGACGAAGCGCACTGTATCTCTGAATGGGGCCACAACTTTCGACCTGACTATCTCAAGCTTCCGGACTACCAGCGCGAATTCAATATCCCTCAGGCGTTGCTGCTCACTGCCACCGCCACGCCGCAGGTCATTGACGACATGCAGGCCAAGTTTGCCATCGAGCCGCAGGACGTTGTCACCACGGGGTTCTATCGTTCTAACCTGAATCTGTGGGTCGAACCTGTGACAGGGTGGGACAAGCGACGGCGACTTGTGGAGTGGCTGGGCGCCAAGCCCGATCAACCGACGATCGTCTATGTCACGCTGCAGAAAACCGCCGAGTACACCGCTGCGCACCTGGCGCAGAACGGTATTGCTGCCAGTGCTTATCACGCCGGGTTGCCCCACGATCAGCGCGAGTCTATCCAAAGACAGTTTATGGACGGCCAGCTCAATTGCATCGTGGCAACCATTGCCTTCGGCATGGGCATCGACAAGAGCGATATCCGCAACGTGGTGCATTTCGATCTGCCCAAATCCATTGAGAACTACAGCCAGGAAATCGGCCGCGCCGGGCGTGACGGCGCTCCCTCTGATTGCCTTGTGTTGGCCAATCGCGACAGCCTCAATGTGCTGGAAAACTTCGTTTACGGCGACACGCCGGAGTTGTTCGGCATTCGTTATGTCCTTGAAGATTTACTGGATGCTGGCGCGCAAGGGCAGTGGGAATTTTTGCTTGGACCATTGGCGGAGCAGGCCAATATTCGCCAACTGCCGCTGAAAACCTTGTTGGTGCAGCTGGAGCTGCGCGGCATTATCGCGCCACGCTATGCGTATTTTGCGGAGTACCGCTTCAAGTTCCTGATCGAGACGGAGGCGCTGGTGCAGCGTTTCGAAGGGGAGCGTCGGCAGTTTGTAGACGCTTTGGTTGCGACGTCCACGCGGGCGCGAACCTGGGCAACGGTGGATTTCGATGCAATGTATCAGCAGTACCAGGCTGAGCGTGGGCGGGTGGTTACGGCGCTGGACTACTTTCAGGAGAAAGGCTGGATCGAGCTGGAAAGCAAGCAGATGACTGAGGTCTACAGCCTGCTCGTCACCGATTTTGATGTTCAGGCGCTTAGTGTCGAGCTGCATGAGTATTTCAGCGAGCATGAGACCTCGGAGGTTAAGCGGATCCATGCGATGCTTGAACTGTTCGCCAGTGAGCAATGTTTAAGCAGTCGGCTGGCGGATTACTTCGGTGATCACAAGGCGCCACGCCGCTGTGGACATTGTTCGGTATGTGCCGGACATGTCGCGCGGCTGCCGGAGCCTCCTGCGTTGGCACCGCTGGAAGCGCAGAGCTTCGAGCAGTTGTGCGGTGCGTTCATCCTCAAACATCAGGAGTACAGAGACCATGTTCCGAGTGCCGATTGCGTGACTCGATTCCTGTGTGGCATCAGCGTGCCGTTATTCACCAAACTCAAAGCGCGGGGGATCCCTGGTTTTGGTCAACTGGAGGATTATCCGTATGCGGCGGTCAGGGATTGGGTGCGGGTTAATATCCACTCTGAATAGTTGTAGGAGCTGCCGAAGGCTGCGAGCGCTGTGTGTCAGACAAATAATCTTCGCAGCCTTCGGCAGCTCCTACAGATGCCAACTTACGACAAGAGAGCTCTATGACCAACACAACCGCGCAACGCACCGAATACCGCCACTTCCAGCCCATCACCACGCGTTGGCACGACAACGATATCTACGGCCATGTGAACAACGTGACCTACTACAGCTTTTTCGACAGCGCAGTGAATACCTACCTGATCGAGCGCGGCGGGCTGGATATTCATGACGGTTCGGTGGTGGGCTTTGTGGTGAGTTCTTCGTGTGATTACTTCGCGTCGATTGCCTATCCCGACCTGATTGAGGTCGGCTTGCGGGTTGCGAAGCTGGGCAACAGCTCGGTGCAGTACGAGCTTGCGGTGTTCAGGGCAGGCGAAGATGAGGCCTGTGCGGCGGGGCGTTTCGTTCATGTGTTTGTCGACAGGGCGTCGAATCTGCCGGTATCCATCCCTGAAACGCTCCGCGAGGCGCTGCAGGTTTTAGCGGTGTGAAAACAACACTGGCCGCTTCATGGGCGGCCAGTGTGCTTGTCAGGTCAATACGTCACTCAACGATGACGGTAGTGGTGTTTGTTTTTGCGATGGCCATGAGCATGTCCGCGCGGACCACGGTCACCGCGATAGCGACGGTTATCACGTTCGTCGGCGCGGCTTTCGTTGCCCATGTAGTTACCCAATGCACCACCAGCACCGCCACCTGCGGCTGCGCCGACCAGGCTACCCGTGCTGCCGCCCACGCTGCGACCAATTACGTTACCGCCAGCAGCGCCCAGACCGCCGCCTATGGCTGCTTCTGTACGATTGCGACGGTCGGCACCCACGGCAGCGCCACCTGCACCGCCCAGGCCTGCGCCAATCGCTGCACCTGTGTTGCCGCCCAGTTGTTGGCCGACAACCGAACCGAGTACCCCACCCAATGCACCGCCCACGCCCGACTCAACCGTACCGCCTGCTGAGGCGAGACCACTGGCCAGAGTGAGTGACAACAACAGAATCGAGGAATACTTCATGCAATGAACCTCAAAGGGATGACGGCGCCGATCCTGAGGTTCTGCCGAGATTGTGGCAACGCAAATCCGACGAGTAACACGACTGGTACACAAATAGCTAAGTTACTGTTTTTGCTAAGGAACTTAAGTATGTTTTGACAGTCTGAGCTTACTTGATCAAGGCCCGTTTCTCGCGAAACGGGCCTTTTTTGTTCGTTTGAAAAGGCTTCTGTAGGAGCTGCCGCAGGCTGCGATTGCATCATCACTGACACAACGGGATTCGCAGCCTTCGGCAGCTCCTACAGAGGTAGTGTGTTCCTCTGGGATCAGGCTAAACCCTAATCAAACAATCCGTGCTGAATCAGCCGAACGCTCCAGTTTGATCGCCACGAACTTCGAGGTTGGCGTGCTGCTGCCATCGCCGACGCTTTCCAGCGGTACCAGCGGGTTAACTTCCGGGTAGTAAGCCGCAGCTTGCCCAGCCGGAATGTCGAAGGCCAGTAAGGTGAAGTTCTTCACGCGACGCTCGCGGCCATCACCCCAGATCGAAATCAGATCGACCTTTTGCCCTGGCTGGTAGCCCAGACGGACGATATCGGCCTCGTTGACGAACACCACGTCACGCTGACCTTTCACGCCGCGATAGCGGTCGTCCAGGCCATAAATAGTGGTGTTGTACTGATCGTGGGAACGCATGGATTGCATGATCAGATCCGGTTCCTGACCCGTGGAGCGCACGCTGGCGTGTATCAAATCAAGCGGCAGCATGTTGGGCTTGAAGTTGGCGCGTTCGGTCGCAGTGTTCCAGCGACGGGCACCTGCGGCGTTGCCCAAGTAGAAGCCACCTGGATGTTCAAGGCGCTGATTGAAGTCCTTGAAGCCAGGAATGGTGTCGGCGATCAGCTCGCGGATGCGGTTGTAATCTTCCACCAGCCACAGCCAGTCAACCGGCTGCTTGCCCAGAGTCGCGTTGGCGATGCCAGCGAGAATCGCAGGCTCTGAACGCATGTGGCGAGACGACGGTTGCAGCTGGCCATTGGAGGCGTGAACCATGCTGAAGGAGTCTTCCACGGTCACCGCTTGCGGGCCGTTGGCCTGGATATCGATGTCGGTACGACCGAAGCACGGCAGGATCAGCGCTTCTTTACCGTGGCTCAGGTGGCTGCGGTTCAGTTTGGTGCTGATCTGCACGGTCAGGTCGCAGTTGCTGAGGGCGGCAACGGTGCGGGCACTGTCCGGCGTAGCCTGGGCGAAGTTACCACCCAGTGCGATGAAAACTTTGGCGCGGCCTTCGGCCATGGCGTGGATAGCTTCAACCACGTTGTGACCATTTTCACGCGGTACTTTGAACTGGAAGCGACGCTCCAGCGCATCAAGGAAGAACGCCGGTGGGCGTTCGTTGATGCCCATGGTGCGGTCGCCCTGCACGTTACTGTGACCGCGCACCGGGCACAGGCCTGCGCCCGGACGGCCGATATTGCCACGTAGCAGCATCAGGTTAGCGATTTCCTGAATCGTCGCGACCGAATGGCGGTGCTGGGTGATGCCCATCGCCCAGCACATGATGACGTTCTTGCCCTTGAGGTACATGCGCGCGGACTTTTCGATATCCACCAGCGTCAGGCCAGACTGCTCGACGATCTTTTCCCATGGGGTGTCATCGATAGTCGCCAGGTAGTCGAGCACGCCTTGGGTGTGTTCGTTCAGGAACGCGTGGTCGAACACCGACGGCTCGTTGGCCGCTTGTGCATCGCGCTCCCATTGCAGCAGGAACTTGGCCATGCCGCGCAGCAGCGCCATGTCGCCACCCAGTGCCGGGCGGAAGTAGGCCGTGTTGGTCGGACGGTCACCGTTGGTGAGCATCTCGATCGGGTGTTGTGGATGCTGGAAGCGCTCCAGACCGCGCTCTTTCAGTGGGTTGACGCACACCACCTGAGCACCGCGCTGAACGGCTTCACGCAGCGGTTCGAGCATGCGCGGGTGGTTGGTGCCTGGGTTCTGACCCCAGACGAAAATCGCATCGGCGTGCTCGAAGTCGTCGAAGGTCACGGTACCCTTGCCGACGCCGACACTCTGCGACAGCGCAACGCCGCTGGCCTCGTGGCACATGTTCGAGCAGTCAGGGAAGTTGTTGGTGCCGTACGCGCGAACGAACAACTGGTACAGATAAGCGGCTTCGTTGCTGGCCCGTCCCGAGGTATAAAACTCGGCCATGTTCGGGTTTGGCAACGCTTTAAGGTGTTTGGCGATCAGAGCGAAAGAATCGTCCCAGCTGATCGGCTTGTAGCGATCGGTTTCGGCGTCATACACCATTGGCTCGGTCAGACGGCCCTGATATTCCAGCCAATAGTCACTTTGTTCACGCAGGGCGCTGACGCTGTAGCGGGCGAAAAATGAAGGGTCTACGCGACGCTTGGTCGCTTCCCAGTTCACTGCCTTGGCGCCGTTTTCGCAGAATTTGACCATGCCGCTTTCCGGCGAATCACCCCATGCACAGCCTGGGCAGTCAAAGCCGCCGTTCTGGTTGGTTTTGAGCATCATGCGCAGGTTTTTCAGTGCGTTGTCGCTGGTCAACCAGGCATGAGTCACGCTGATCAGTGCGCCCCATCCGCCGGCGGCACCTTTATAGGGCTTGTAGCGCGGGGTAGGTTTGAGGTCGGCTTCTTTATGCAGGCTCATGCTTGATTCTCCATCACGGGACTGTAAACCCGCGGCGCACTGTGTTGCGGCAGGTGAATTAGGTTCAGGTTATGACGACGTGCCCATTGCAAGGCCAGGCCGGTAGGCGAGGACAAGCTGACCAGCGTCTGGATACCCGCGCGCAGCACTTTCTGGATCAGCTCCAGACTGCAACGGCTGGTGACGATGGCGAGGCCGCCGATTATTGGAATTTCCTGACGCACAAGGGCGCCGATCAGCTTATCCAGGGCGTTGTGTCGACCGATGTCTTCCCGGCCCAACAGCAATTTCCCTTGGTTATCCATGAAGACCGCTGCATGTACTGCACCGCAGTGACGACCCAGCGGCTGGAATTCACCAATCCGCTGACGCAAGCCTTCAAGCCACTCGATGGGCGGCAAAGGCGCCCCCGGTAAAACGTCCAGTTCAGGCAGTGCCTGTTCAACGGCTTCGACGCCGCACAAACCGCAGCCACTGGTGCCCGCCATCTGCCGACGTTGCTGTTTGAGGTCCCAGAACGCCCGGCTGGCGATTTCTACTTCCGCCTGCTGTGCAGAGCCGCAGCCGCTGAGCTTGATGTCGTAGATCTCATCCGGTGAGGCAATGATGCCGCTGCCCAGACTGAAACCAACGACAAAGTCCTCCAGGTCAGTCGGCGAGACCAACATGACTGCCTGGCTGATGCCGTTATAGGCAATGGCCAAGGCTACTTCTTCGGCTAGATCGGCAGGCGCCAATACATCGCGTTCGAGGTTGGAGTAGCTGTAGGGCTGGCTTGCGGCGGGCGCGGGCGATTGTTCTGCGGGCGCCGTACTGACCGTTCGCTTGGCGTGCATGGGAACGTACCGGCAGAGTGACATCTCACAAGACTAGGCCTCTTGTCGGATATCGTCTAATCGCTAGTTCCAATGCGCTGATAGATGACGTCGATCAATGTTTTTCGTTGAGTTTCTGATAGAGCGCAAAACACGCTTCAGCCAGCACTGACCGGGGCGCACCCCGCCGCATGATCATGCCCAGGCGCGCCATTGTGCGGGCATCGTCGATGGGTTGCAGGCGCAGGTCCTCGGTCAGGTTTTCCAGTTCACCCTCCAGCGGCATGATCGCGCAGCAGAAACCGCCGTGAACGGCCTGAAGTAACTGATGAACGGCATCGGTCTGTAGCAGCGGATTGAACTGCAGACCACGGCTATGGAAGTTGTGATCGATGGACTGGCGGAAGTGCATACCGCTGGTCAGCAAACCCAGCGGCAGCGCTATCAGGTCTGCCCATGTCAGCGGCCGATCGCCAAAGGTGAAGTGGCGATGATCATAAAGCAGCCCCATGCGGGTTTCTGCCAGGGTCAGGGAATCGAAACGTTCGCTGTCCAGATGTTCCATATAGGAAACGCCCAGATCAATGCGGTTGCTCGCCAGTTGCTCGAGTATCTGTTCGGAGCTCAGCGCTGACAGTTCGAAACGCAGGTTAGGGTGGCTTTCGTGCAACAGCCTCAATAATGGCAGCGGGTCAAAGCTCGACAACGGTACTACGCCCATGCGCAGGGTGCCGACGAGATTGCCCCGGCAGGCGGCTGCTTCTGCCTGCAAGCCGTCATAGGCGGCCAATACCGTGCGTGCCCACGCCAGAACGCGTTCGCCCGGGGCAGTAAAACCCTCAAAGCGCTGCCCGCGAACGACCAGTGGCAGCTCAAGTTCTTCTTCCAGGTTGCGCAGGCGCATCGACAGGGTCGGTTGGGTGATATTGCAACGTGCGGCGGCCTGGCCAAAATGCCTCGTTTCATCGAGGGCGATCAGGAATTTGAGTTGTTTGATGTCCATATTCGCTCCGTTGGGCACAGCAAGCGCGTGATTCTAGCCTGTTGATGTGTCGGATGGGCGGTCGGCTGCCGGTCGGACGTTGGTTCCTGAGGGCTCGTTACGACTAACCTTGTCTGTTGGGTCCGACAATAACAATCAAGGAGAACCACGCATGAGCATTTTCAGTTTCCTGAAAGAGGCCGGGGAAAAAATCCTCGACGCAATTACGCCTGGCGATGCGAATGCCTCAGGCGAGGCGCTCAAGAAGCACATTTCAGATGTCGGCTTAGGCAACCCTAATGTCGATACCACCGTGGAAGGCAGCAAGGTTACGGTCACCGGCGAGGTTGCCAGTCAGGAAGAGAGGGAAAAAATCCTGCTGACAGTGGGCAATATCAAGGGTGTGGAAACGGTCGATGACCAGATGACCATCACTGCAGGTAACGCGGCGGCTACTCAGGCGAAATTCGTTACCGTCGAAAAAGGCGACACCCTGAGCGCCATATCCAAACGGGTCTACGGTGACCCGAATAAGTATCAGAAGATCTTCGAGGCCAATAAACCGATGCTCAAGGATGTGGACAAGATCTATCCGGGGCAGCAGTTGCGAATTCCCGAGTAGTGCGCCTCGATCCCTGTAGGAGCCAACTTGTTGGCGAGGCGGTCGAACCGATGACATATATGCATCGGTCATCACAGCGTTTCGCCAACAAGTTGGCTCCTACAGGCGATCGCGTTTGGATTGATTTTACAACCCCTCAATCAACTCCCGATAATCCTTCACCGCTGCAAACTCTTCGGTGTCTTTCGGCCCTTTCTGGCTGTTCGGTTCGCTGACCGCAAGCAAATGGCCGATGCCGAAGGTGCGGGCGCTGCGCAGGATCGGCAGGGTGTCGTCGATAAACAGACTGCGCGTCGGGTCGAAGGCGATGTCGGCCTGAAGTGCGTCCCAGAAGTGCGGACTTTCCTTGGGGAAGCCGTAGTCGTGGGAACTGATCAGACGTTCAAAGTAAGGCGCCAGCTCGATGCGCTCCATTTTCAACGACAGCGAATCGCGATGGGCGTTGGTGATCATGATCACGCGCTTGCCTGCCTGCTTGATCGCGGCGAGGAATGTTTCGGCGTCTGGACGCAGGGCAATCAGGTCGGCGGTTTCCAGCTTGAGGTCGCGTACTGACAACTTCAGCTCGGCGCTCCAGTAGTCCAGGCAGTACCAGTTGAGCGTGCCCGCATTTTTTTCAAACAGCGGCTTCATCTCCAGCAACGCCATCGCCAGGCTGACGCCGTGCAGCTCGGCATAGCGCTGCGGCAAATGCTGCAGCCAGAAATGCTCGTCGTAATGAAGGTCGAGCAGGGTCCCGTCCATATCAAGCAGAACGGTATCGATGTCGCGCCAGGGCATGGAAGGCATTCAAGTCTCGCAAGGTATAGATGGGTGACGTCAGCATATCCGAGACAGACAATCGGAAAAGCCACGGTATAGTAACCCGTCCACGCAAAGGAGCCTGTCATGCGCCAGAAACCCACCGTACTTGCCCGCGAAATCGTCGCCAGTAGCCGTCTGTTCCGTGTAGAGGAGCTGCAACTGCGCTTCGCCAACGGTGTGGAGCGCACTTATGAGCGTTTGGTGGGGCGTGGTAATGGCTATGGCGCGGTGATGATCGTTGCAATGCTCGATGCTGATCATGCGGTCTTGATTGAAGAGTATTGCGGTGGCACTGATGAGTACGAGCTGTCTTTGCCCAAAGGGCTTATCGAGCCTGGCGAAGACGTGCTTGCTGCCGCCAATCGTGAACTCAAGGAAGAGGCGGGCTACGGCGCTCGACAGCTGGAGCACCTGACCGAGCTTTCCCTGTCGCCTGGCTACATGAGCCAGAAAATCCAGGTGGTACTGGCCTCCGATCTTTACGAAGAGCGTCTGGAAGGCGATGAACCGGAACCGATGCGTGTGGATAAAGTGAATCTGCGCGAGCTGTCGAGCCTGATCGAGCACCCGCAATTCAGTGAAGGCCGTGCTCTTGCTGCGCTCTACCTGGCGCGGGATTTGTTGACCCAACGTGGACTGTTTTTGCCATGACCGATGTTTTCAACGACCTGCCGCACCCGCTCCTGGAACCTGTAATCAAGCTTGCCCGTCTCGCCGGGGAAGTCATCTTGCCGCACTGGCGCGCCAATGTGACGGTCACCTCAAAGGCGGATGATTCGCCCGTCACTGCGGCGGACATCGCTGCCCACCAGTTACTCGCTGAAGGCTTGCTGGCGCTGGCACCGGATATTCATGTCCTGTCCGAAGAAGATGCCGATATCCCGCTGAGCGAACGTGCGAAGTGGGAGCGCTGGTGGCTCGTTGATCCGCTGGACGGCACCAAGGAGTTTATTTCCGGCAGTGAAGAGTTCACCGTCAACGTTGCTCTCATAGAGAAAGGCCGTGTCGTGTTTGGTGTGGTCTCGATGCCGACCAATAACCGCTGCTACTTTGGAGGCGCCGGATTGGGCGCGTGGCGCAGTGATGACGATGATCACCTCACACCAATCAGCGTGCGTCAGGAGCCGGGCGTCGGTCATGACTTCACCGTAGTCGCCAGCCGCCGCCACACCAGCCCTGAGCAAGAGCGCCTGCTGGCCGGTTTGTCTGCTGCGGTCGGACATCTGCATTTGACCAATATCGGTAGCTCGTTGAAGTTCTGCCTGTTGGCCGAAGGCGCTGCCGATTGCTATCCCCGGCTGGCACCGACATCACAGTGGGATACCGCTGCCGCGCAAGGCGTGCTGGAAGGGGCGGGCGGAGAAGTACTTGAGCTGTCTGGCGAACCGTTCAGTTATCCGCCCCGTGAGTCGCTGCTTAATCCGTTCTTTCTGGCACTGCCTGCCGGGGCGCATTGGCGAGAGAGCTTGCTGGAGTTGGCGCGATCCTGATTGCACATGCGTTTTCTGTAGGCGATTGCTGTGTGTCTCTGGCACAGCGCTGCCGCGCAGCAAACACTTACCCTGTAGGAGTGAGCTTGCTCGCGATAGCTTCAGCACAGGCGATATATTCCTCGGCTGACAGACCGAATCGCGAGCAAGCTCACTCCTACAGAAGCCTTATTTCAAATTAGATAGTTATTCGTTGTTTGGAAGACCCAATAGTACTGTTTCTGGGGCACGCGGCGCGTTACCGATGCAACACAAACTGCCCGATAAAACGCACTGCTTCCTCATCGCTTCCTCGCGCACAGATCCGCGTTGGTAGCGTCAATCGCGCCCGGCCGCGACGTTGATAAGTCGTGACGAACTTTTCCCAGACGGCTTGATCCGGCGCATCGCATATCGCCACCGCGTCTTCGCGAACCGGCAGGGGATAACTGATTTGCCCATCCTGAATCACGATGTGCCCATCTTCGATTCCGGCCTCTTTCAGGCGCACGTGCAACCAGCCCCAACCCGCCAAAACGGCGCCGCAGTAAAGGCTTCCGCCGAACAAAGTGCTTTTATGATTGATGTTCGGGCCGAGCGGTAAATGCAGCCGCAGTTGGTGATCCTGCCAACTCAAGACTTTCACCCCCATCGCCAGGGTGAGCGGGATGTCGTGATGCAGCACCTGTTCCAGTGCAGCGGCCTCTAGTGACATCTGGTTATCCTCAGGCTTCATTCCTGCTCATCCGCGCCGCCGCCGAAGCTCAGTCCGTGTTTGCGCAGTTTGTCGTGCAGGGTTTTACGCGGCAGACCGAGCGCCTCCGCGAGGCTACGCACGGAGCTGTGCGGTCGGGTTAATTCAGCGGCGATCAAGGCGCGCTCGAAGCTTTCGACCTGTTCGCTGAGGCCTCCGGTGATCGTCGGCACCACCGGCACTTCGTTGCCTTCCAGAGCAAGCTCCAGACCCAGAGCAAAACGCTCCGCGGCGTTTTGCAACTCACGGACATTGCCCGGCCAGGTGTGGCGCAACAATAAGGCGCGTTGCGCGGGTTGCAGTTCATGTTTGGGGAGTCCGTGGCGCATGCTGGCCGCATCTGCATAGTGCTGAAACAGCATCAGCGCGTCTTCGCCCCGCTCACGTAACGGCGGTATGCGCAGCGGTGCCACATTGAGTCGGTAATACAGGTCGGCGCGGAAGCGGCCTTGATCCGCCGCCTGACGCAAGTCTTCCTTAGTCGCCGCGATCACTCGAATGTCCAGCGGGATTTGCTGGTTGCCCCCCAGTCGCTCGACCATGCGCTCTTGCAACAGGCGCAGCAGTTTGACCTGCACGTCCATGCTCATGCTTTCGATTTCATCCAGGAACAGCGTGCCGCCATTGGCGAATTCGAACTTGCCGATACGGCGTTTCTGCGCCCCGGTAAACGCGCCCGGCTCGTGCCCGAACAGTTCGCTTTCGACCACGGATTCTGCAAGCGCGCCCGCGTTGATCGCTACAAATGGCCCGGTCCGGCGGTTCGACAAATCGTGCAGCGCCCGCGCCACGACCTCCTTGCCCGCGCCGGTTTCCCCAAGGATCAGCACGTCAGCCTTGGTTGCGGCCAAGGCACCGATCTGCTGACGCAAGCGCAACATGGGCGCCGACTGGCCGACCAGTCGTGCGCTCAATTGCTGCCGGTCGCTCAGCGCCAGGCGCAGGCTGCGGTTGTCCAGCACCAGACGGCGCAAAGCCAGCGCGCGACGCACACTGTCCAGCAACGCGTCGCTGGCAAAAGGTTTTTCCAGAAAGTCGTAAGCCCCGGCGCGCATCGCCTGCACGGCCAGCGGTACATCGCCGTGGCCGGTAATCAGCAGGACCGGTAATTCTGGATCCCTGCCATGCAGGTCGCTCAACAGCTCAAGGCCATCCATCCCTGGCATACGAATGTCGCTGACTACTACGCCGGGCCAGTCACGTTCGATGCGTGCCGCGAGGCCGTTGGCTTCCGGCAGGGTCAGGACTTTCAGCCCGGCGAGATCCAGCGTCTGGCTCAAGGCTTGACGCAGGTGCGGGTCGTCGTCGATCAGCACTACCTGGATCTGGCTGTCGATGGCGGTCATGCAGATAAATCCTCTGGCGGTTGAAGGTTGACCCCGGATGCGCCATCGCGCAGGCGCAAAGTCAGTAGTGCGCCTCCGGTCGGATGATTATCGAACAGCAGTTCACCGCCCAGGGCGCGCATCAGGGTATCGCAGATCGCCAAGCCGAGCCCCAGGCCCTGTGTTCGGGTCTTGGTGGTAAAGAATGGCTCTCGGGCACGGGCCAGTGCTTCCTGCGTAAAACCCGGTCCATTGTCCCGGATGAACAGATTGACGCCATCTGGCGTTTGCTCGGCACTGATCCAGATTTTGCGCGGTGGCCCTTTTTCAGTCAGCGCGTCCAGCGCATTGGCCAGCAGGTTGCCGAGTACCTGACGCAACCTCGTTTCACCGGCCTGCACCCACAGCGTGGCGTCGGGCAAGTCGCGAATCAGTTCGACTTCCATGGCGCGACGCCGCTTTGCCAGCAGCGCCAGAGTGTCGTCCAGCGCAGGTTGCAGGGCAACGCTTTCCGGCGCATGACGGTCGCGCCGGGCGAAGGCGCGCAGGTGGGCGATGATTGAAGCCATGCGGCCCGTCAGTTCACCGATCTGCTTGAGGTTGCCGCGCGCATCATCAGTGCGTGAATGATCCAGCAGAATTTCTGCGTTCTCCGCATAGCTGCGGATAGCGGCCAAGGGCTGGTTGAGTTCGTGGCTGATACTTGCTGACATGGTGCCCAGCGCAGACAGCTTGCCAGCTTGTACTAATTCATCCTGGGCGCGAACCAGTTCCTGTTGCGCCTGCTCGCGCTCCAGGACTTCCTGCCTCAGACGGCTGTTCAGGCCTTCCAGGTCGCTGGTGCGTTCTACCACTCGGACTTCCAGCTCACGCCGGGCCTTGGCCTCGAAGGCGATTCGGTCCAGGTAGTGCCGTCGCCGTTGAATCATGATGCCGAGCAACAACATGACGACCAACAAGGCTGCACCGCCGATGGCCACCACCGTACGTACCGGACGATCAATCAGCGCACGCGGGGCCAGGATATTCACGCTCCAGCCGGTTTCATCAATTTGCTGGCTCTGGGTCAGCCAGGCTTTGTCGTCGAGCAGCAAGGGACGCGGATCGCGAGTCGGGTAAGGCTGGATCGCCACAATGGCCTGCTTTTCCTCTTCGCTCAGCGTACGCGTTGCACGGAAGCGCCACTCAGGTCTGGAGGTCAGCACGACCACGCCGTTGTGATCAGTGAGCAGTAATTGTTCGGGGGTTTTACCCCACAGGTTTTCGGTGTGGTCCAGATCAATTTTGACCACCAGCACTCCGATCACTTTGCCGCCGTCGCGCACCGCCGAGGCGAAGAAATAGCCCCGCTTGGCAGAGGTCGTACCGAGGCCAAAAAAGCGTCCCAGATTGCCCGCCATGGCATCGCTGAAGTACGGGCGGAAGGCAAAATTACGGCCCACAAAGCTGTCACGTTTGTCCCAGTTTGACGCCGCAATCGTCGTGCCTTCGGCATTCATCAAGTACATGACTTCAGCGCCAGTCTGGCGAACGATGGTCTGCAGCAGCTGGTTGGCAGATTGCTGTGTGTCGCTCCCCTGTGGCGCTTTCAATGCGGCGGGCAGACCCGGCAGCTGGCTAAGAATTTGCGGCAAGGTTTCGTAGCGGTGCAGCGTGCCCAGCAGGTTGGCGACGTAGAGGTCCAGGGTCTGGCGATTCTGGCTCACTAGCTCGTTACGGTAATAACGCTCGGCCAGGTGCTCCAGCGGCCACAGCAGCGGCGCCAGACATAACGCCAGCAGCGCAAGGCTGCGCCAGCGCGGGCGGGGTGGGAGTGTGGAATGGCTGGTCATCGTCGGAGTGCACTACGGGTCGGCTTTGGGGACACCTTAGTGACGCTATCGCGAGCAAGCTCACTCCTACAGGGTATGGTGTTGTCTCTGTAGGAGTGAGCTTGCTCGCGATGGGGCTGGTCCCGGCAAACAAATACTAACCCTGCTCGGCCAGGCACTCCAGTAACGCGCTGTGCCAGTCGGGTTGTTGCACGCCCCATTCACGCTGGAGAAGGCTACAGTCGAGCCGCGAGTTGAGTGGGCGAGTTGCAGGTGTCGGATAGGCGCTGGACGGAATAGGCTCCAGTGCCGCGCACTTTTTACCTTGCACAACCAATTGCTCGCCAATGGCTTGAGCAAAGCCAAACCATGACGTTTCGCCGCTGGCGGTCAGGTGATAAGTACCCCAAGGTCCAGCTTGCCCGTCCCGCCAGCGCTCGATCAATTGGCGTGTGCTTTGGGCAATGGTTCCAGCCCAGGTCGGTGCTCCGATCTGGTCGGCAACTACATTCAGCGAGTCTCGCTCTTGCAGCAGGCGTTGCATGGTCAGCAGGAAATTACGCCCTGCCGTTGAGTAAACCCAGCTGGTCCGCAGGATCAGATACTGCCCGCCAACGTATTCGATAGCTTGCTCTCCCGCCCACTTGCTGGCGCCATAAACGCCTAAAGGTGCGGGCTTATCCTGCTCGGTCCAGGGTGTGGCCTTGCTACCGTCAAACACGTAGTCCGTAGAGTAGTGAATCAGCGGGATACCTAGTTCTTTTGCCTGATCGGCCAGCATGCCGGCGGCAATGGCGTTCACTGAAAGCGCGGTCTTCTGGTCCGTTTCGGCCTGATCAACCGCAGTATAAGCCGCCGCATTGATGATCAGGTCGGGCTTGAAATCCTGGATCTGATCGAAGTCTGCCATCTGATCGCTCAGGTCCAGTCGATCGCGGCCCAGAACGATCACTTCGCCAAGGTCCGCGAGGGTTTTCTGCAGAGCCAGAGAGACCTGACCGTGCTGACCGATGACGACGATTTTCAGTGGCTTGCTCATGGGAACAGGTCAGCCTCTTTGAATGTTTTACCGTTTTGATCCTTGGCTGACAGTTGCGGCGTACCGTCCAGCTGCCAGTCGATTGCCAGGTCCGGGTCATCCCAGCGAATGCAGCGCTCGGCTGCCGGTGTGTAGTAGTCAGTGGTTTTGTAGAGGAACTCGGCGTAGTCGCTGAGCACTACAAAACCATGGGCAAAGCCCGCCGGGATCCACAGTTGCCGAGCATTTTCGGCAGATAACCTGACGCCGGTCCAGTGACCAAATGTTGGCGAGCTTTTGCGGATATCGACCGCAATGTCCAAAACCTCACCCGCCGTCACCCGCACCAGTTTGCCCTGGGCATTTTCGATCTGGTAATGCAGGCCGCGCAGTACGCCCTTGGCGGAACGAGAGTGGTTATCCTGAACGAAGGTCAAGTCACGCAGCCCAGTGGCGTCAGCGAAGGCTTTGGCATTGAAGCTTTCATAGAAAAAACCGCGTTCGTCACCGAATACACGGGGCTCCAGGATCAGTACCTCTGGGATATCGCTGGGAATTACATTCACCGTTTTTCCCCCGCAAGTTTGAACAGATATTGACCGTAGCCGGTCTTGCCGAAGTATTGAGCACGTTCGAGCAACTGTTCGCGACTAATCCACTCATTCTGGTAGGCGATCTCCTCAAGGCAGGCGACTTTCAGGCCTTGACGATGCTCGATGGTCTGCACGTATTGCGAGGCCTCCAGCAGGCTGTCATGAGTGCCGGTATCCAGCCATGCGAAACCGCGCCCAAAACGCTCGACACGCAGATCGCCACGTTGCAGATAAGCGTTGTTGACGTCGGTGATTTCCAACTCGCCACGGGGCGAAGGTTTGACGTCTTTGGCGATACGGATGACTTCGTTGTCGTAAAAATACAAACCCGTCACTGCATAGCTGGATTTGGGTGCTTTGGGTTTTTCTTCGATGGATAGCGCCTTGCCATCCTCATCGAAATCGATGACCCCGAAACGCTCTGGATCCTTGACCCAGTAGCCGAATACTGTGGCACCACTTTCGTGAGAGGCGGCTGTCTTCAACTGCTCGCCGAAGTGCTGACCATGGAAAATGTTGTCGCCCAGAATCAGACACACCGAATCGTCGCCGATGAACTCTTCGCCAATCAGGAAGGCCTGCGCCAGGCCATCTGGCTTAGGTTGCTCAGCGTACTGCAGGCGCACACCAAACAGGCTGCCGTCGCCGAGCAGGCTGCGGTACTGCGGCAGATCCTGCGGTGTGGAAATGATCAATATGTCCTGAATGCCGGCCAGCATCAGCACCGAGATCGGGTAATAGATCATCGGCTTGTCATAGATCGGCAGCAGTTGTTTGGAAACACCCAGAGTGATGGGATGCAGGCGCGTGCCGGAGCCTCCGGCCAGAACGATTCCTTTGGTCATGCGATCAAATCCTTGTGGTCGGTAAAGCCCAGTCGTTGGCCCTGGTAGCTGCCGTCTTGTACGCGGCGGCACCATTCCAGATTATTCAGGTACCACTGCACGGTTTTGCGTAAGCCTGATTCGAAGGTTTCTTCTGGGGTCCAGCCCAGTTCACGTTCGATCTTGCTGGCGTCGATGGCGTAGCGCTGATCGTGACCGGGGCGATCCACCACATAGGTGATCAGGTCAGCATAGTGCGCGATACCGTCCGGACGTTGCGGTGCGAGCTCTTCGAGCAGCGCGCAAATGCCGCGCACCACATCGATGTTCTTCTGTTCGTTGTGGCCACCAATGTTGTAGGTCTCACCCACAACACCTTCGGTGACGACTTTGTAGAGGGCACGTGCATGGTCTTCGACGAACAGCCAGTCGCGTACTTGCAGCCCATTGCCATACACCGGTAGTGGTTTACCCGCCAAAGCGTTGAGGATGACCAGCGGGATCAACTTTTCAGGGAAGTGATACGGGCCATAGTTGTTGGAGCAGTTGGTCACCACAACGGGTAATCCATACGTCCGTTGCCAGGCGCGAACCAGATGATCAGAGGCCGCCTTGCTGGCCGAGTAGGGCGAGCTTGGCGCGTAAGGTGTGGTTTCGGTAAACAGGTCATCGACGCCGTGCAGGTCGCCGTACACTTCGTCGGTGGAAATATGGTGAAAGCGGAAGGCCGTTCGCTCGGCCTCAGGCAACTTCTGCCAGTAGCCACGTACGGCCTCAAGCAGGCTGTAGGTGCCGACGATGTTGGTCTGGATAAACTCGGACGGGCCATCGATGGAGCGGTCGACATGAGACTCGGCAGCCAGGTGCATGACCGCGTGTGGTTCAAAACGGGCGAGTACCTCGCTGACTTTGGCCTGATCGCAGATGTCTGCCTGAACAAACTCATAGCGGGTGTCGGTGGCGATGCTTGCCAGTGATTCAAGGTTGCCCGCGTAGGTCAGCTTGTCGAAATTGAGCACGTCATGGTCAGTGTTCTGTATCAGATGACGAATCAATGCCGAGCCAATGAAGCCCGCGCCGCCAGTAACGAGTATTCGCATAGGTTTGCCTTGTGCCTTCCAGGTCTTAAGACTGATGGAGCATAGCTTGTTGTTGTAACGCGAGCGGTGCAAGCAGGATTAACCAAGAACAGGCATATAGTTAATGAAAAGAATTGATCATGCCGGGACGGAGCGCCATTAAACCGGCAGCTGGGTGTGTCGGGGTTCACACATATTTGGTGGTCAGCTTCCCGCGCACCTATAGTTGTCGCTCTGTGAAACCTATTCCGTTGTGTTAACCAGACTGAGGTTTGTTGCATGCCGCTCGCCACGTTGATTCGTCGTTCCAGCCTGCCTTGTCCAGAGGTCACTGCCGAGCAGGCGCTGCAGATGCTGGAGCAGCATTACGGATTAAGCGGCACGCTGAAGGAGCTGGGTAGCCAGCAGGATCGCAACTTTCTGCTGGACACCGGAGAGCGGCGCTTCGTGTTGAAGATCTGCCACGGGGCTTACTCGCCGCTGGAACTGGACGCACAGCATGCGGCGTTGTGGCATCTGGGTGCTGGTTCGTCTGTTCGGGTGCCGGGTGTGAGGCTGGCGGATACCGGCGAGAAGCTCTTGTCACTGGAGATCGGCGGACATGCCGTGCACGCCAGGCTACTGGATTTTATCGACGGTCAGGCTCTCAGTCATCTGGGCCATCTGCCGCTCGATGTTGTGGTGGGGCTGGGCGAGCTGTGTGCCCGGGTTGATCGCTCCCTTGCCAGCCTTGAACACCCAGGCCTTGATCGCGTTCTGCAATGGGATCCGCGCCACGCACAGGCATTGATCAAGCATTTGCTGCCGGTTATTGATAGTGATGACGAGCGTGCGTGTCTCGCGCAGGCTGCCGAGCAGGCGCAAAGACGTCTGGCCCCGCTGATCGCGAAGTTGCCGGTGCAGACCGTGCATCTGGATATCACTGAATACAACGTGGTGTGGGCACGGGATGCTCACTTGCAATGGCAGTTGCAAGGCTTGATCGATTTTGGTGATCTGGTCAGTACGTGGCGAGTGGCCGACCTGTCGGTGACCTGCGCCGCGCTATTGCACCATGCCGATGGCGACCCGCTGTATATCTTGCCGGCCATTCGCGCTTATCACGCTATCAATCCGCTGCAACTTGAAGAGCTTCAGGCCCTATGGCCATTGATCGTGGCCCGCTCGGCGGTGTTGGTGCTCAGCAGTGCACAGCAAGCCAGTATCGAACCTGACAATGCCTATATTCAGGCCAACATCGACAGTGAGTGGGGCATCTTCGACGTTGCCACCTCGGTGCCGATGGTGTTGATGGAGGCCGCAATTCTTGCCGCGGTAAACATCAGTGGTCCGCAGGTTTTGACCCAGGATTTCCAGCCATTATTGCCCAGCCTCGGCGGCCGTGAATTTCAACGGGTGGACCTCGGGGTTCTCAGCGAACATTTTGCAGCGGGTAACTGGACGCAGAACGGCATCGACGAGCTTTTACTCAAGCAAGCCGCGCATGTGAGCGGCCAGTCAGCCAGCCGGTTCGGTGAGTATCGGTTGTCACGCACGTTGATCGATACCGCCAGGGAGCCTGAAACCTTCGCCCTGCACGTCGAGCTGCACTTGACGAATACCACCGCGTTGCATGCACCTTTCGGCGGTACGCTGCGGCTTACCGCAGACTCGGCGCTGCTGCTGGCTGGCACCCACATGAGCCTGAGGATCTGGGGGGCAACCCTGGAGTTGACGCCGGGTGCCAGCGTTGCTGCGGGTGAGTTGATCGGTCACGCCAACGCGGCGTTGCTGTTGCAGCTGTGTTCGGTTCCAGACCTTAATCCGCCATTGTTCGCGACGCCATCCTGGGCAACAGCATGGCGAGCGTTATGCCCGTCACCTGCTGTGCTGCTGGGGTTTGACTGTGATGCACCTTCGCTGCCGGATTCCGCCGAGTTGCTGGCGCGGCGTGACGCCAGTTTTGCCCGCTCGCAAAAACACTATTATCAGGTGCCACCGCAGGTCGAGCGGGGCTGGCGCAATCATTTGATCGACATGCAGGGCCGTTCTTACCTGGACATGCTCAACAATGTGGCGGTACTCGGTCACGGTCATCCACGCATGGCGTTGGAAGCCGGTCGGCAATGGTCGCTACTCAACACCAATTCCCGCTTTCATTACGCAGCAATCGCCGAGTTCTGCGAACGTCTGCTCAAACTGGCGCCGGAGGGCATGGATCGCGTCTTTCTGGTTAATAGCGGCACCGAGGCCAATGACCTGGCGATTCGTCTGGCATGGGCCTACAGCGGCGGACGCGACATGCTCAGTGTGCTGGAGGCGTATCACGGTTGGTCGGTAGCAACCGATGCCATTTCCACTTCTATTGCCGACAACCCCCAAGCGCTGAGTACGCGACCCGACTGGGTGCATCCGGTGACCGCGCCGAATACCTACCGTGGTGAGTTCCGAGGCTCAGACAGTGCGCCGCAGTATGTGCGCAGTGTCGAGTACGTATTGCAGCAACTGGCTGCTCAGCAACGTCAGGTAGCGGGCTTCATCTGTGAGCCGGTGTACGGTAATGCGGGCGGGATTTCACTGCCGCCGGGTTATCTGCAGCAGGTTTACCAGAAAATCAGAGAGCAGGGCGGCGTGTGCATAGCCGATGAAGTGCAGGTCGGTTACGGCCGCCTGGGCCATTACTTCTGGGGGTTCGAGGAGCAGGGAGTGGTACCGGACATCATTACCATGGCCAAAGGTATGGGTAACGGCCATCCGTTGGGAGCGGTCATTACTCGGCGCGAGATTGCCGAAGCGCTTGAGGCCGAAGGGTATTTCTTCTCGTCGGCAGGCGGCAGCCCGGTCAGTTGCCGAATCGGCATGGCAGTGCTGGACGTCATGGAAGAAGAAAAGCTTTGGGAAAACTCCGAGACCGTTGGCGCGCACTTCAAAGCCCGGCTGCAAGCCCTGATTGATGTCCACCCGCTGGTAGGCGCGGTTCACGGCATGGGGTTTTATCTGGGCGTTGAGTTGGTGCGTGATCGCCAGAGCCTGGAGCCAGCCACAGAAGAAACGGCCTACCTGTGCGACCGTCTGCGAGACTTGGGCATCTTTATGCAGCCCACCGGCGATTACCTGAACATCCTCAAAATCAAACCGCCGATGTGCACCACCCGCCAGAGCGTGGACTTTTTTGTGGACAGCGTGTCGAAGGTGTTGGCTGAGCTGGAGTGACTGCTGACGCCCTCGCAGCTAAAGCCGCTTTCATAAAACAATAGGCAACCACTGGATTGAAATGCATTTCTGTAGGAGCTGCCGAAGGCTGCGAAGCATTTCTCCTGATACACCGCGATCGCAGCCTTCGGCAGCTCCTATAGGGTTCTATGATGCGCGACGGCGGCGCGTCTAGACATAATTTGCAGATTTATATCGGTTTTGGTTTTTGAAATATAGCTGTATTTTCCATTTTTTGGCTTTTAAGCCCGATTTTTATCGTCTATAAAGGCGCCAATTATCGATTGTTCGATTCGACGCCTCACTGGAGTTCTGATCACCCATGACCACTCTCAACAGCACGCCACGCGCCGACGGTTTTCATATGCCCGCCGAATGGGCTCCGCAGACCCAGACCTGGATGGTCTGGCCTGAGCGCCCTGACAACTGGCGTCTGGGTGGCAAGCCGGTCCAGACCGCACATGTCGCCGTCGCCAAAGCTATCGCCCGCTTTGAGCCGGTGACCGTTGCTGTGTCCGCTGCGCAATACGACAACGCCCGTGCGCGCCTTGATGTGCCAAACATCCGTGTGGTGGAAATCAGCAACGATGATGCTTGGGTGCGTGACACTGGTCCTACTTTCGTAATCAACGATAAGGGCGAAGTGCGTGGCGTCGACTGGGATTTCAATGCCTGGGGCGGTTTCGATGGCGGCCTTTATTCCCCGTGGAATCTCGATTCACAACTGGCCAGCAAAGTGCTGGAAATCGAAAGGTGCCCACGCTACGAAACTCCAGGCTTTGTGCTGGAAGGCGGCTCGATCCACGTAGATGGTGAAGGCACGCTTATCACGACCGAAGAGTGTCTGCTCAACCGTAATCGTAATCCGCACCTTACCCGTGAAGAGATTGAGGCGGTACTCAGTGCCAATCTGGCGGTGGACAAGATCATCTGGTTGCCGGACGGGCTGTTCAACGACGAAACCGACGGGCATGTCGATAACTTCTGCTGTTACGTGCGCCCTGGTGAGGTGTTGCTGGCCTGGACCGATGATCCCAAAGACCCCAACTACCCAAGGTGTCACGCCGCATTGAGTATTTTGGAAAACACCCGCGACGCAAAGGGCAGGGCATTCATCGTTCACAAGATGCCAATCCCTGGGCCTTTGTTTGCTACCGAAGAAGAATGCGCGGGCGTCGATCAGGTGCACGGCAGCCAGGAACGCAACCCTTCGGTGCGTCTGGCAGGCTCCTATGTCAACTTTCTGATCGTAAACGGCGGCATCATTGCCCCCAGCTTTGACGATCCGATGGACGAAAAAGCCTTTGAAATCCTGCAGCAACTGTTTCCAGAGCATGAGGTAGTCATGGTGCCAGGCCGTGAACTGTTGCTGGGCGGTGGCAACATCCACTGTCTGACTCAGCAGCAGCCCGCGCCTCATCGGGCCTGATTTTCAGGTCGCGGTTACAATCGCGTTACACAGTTGGCTCCGTTCTTGCTGTGATCAAGCCCATCCAGGTGATGGGCTTTTTTGTGGGTGACGCTTCTGGCGTGCGACCTTCTGGATAGGTCGACGGCCGGTATTGAAACGTCCACTTCTTAGCCTTTCTGTCACAAAGCGTCAGTACATTGAGCCCCTCACGACTTAAGAGGTTGTCCTATGAATGCAGGTATAGAGCATCGCGCTCGTGGTTTGTCTGCTAGTAGCGAAGCGCGCCAGATGATGGCTGACTGGTTAAGGACGACCAGTATGCGTAAACCTCAGCGCCCGGATGTAAGGCAGATGTTGCTGCAGCGTTACCCGGCAGGCCTTTTTGATGAGGCCGAACTTGAGGCACTTTTAAGCGTGCTCAAGGACTGAGTACGGCGCTTCCCAAAGGGCTGAGCCAGACAGTTCTAAGCATAGAAAGTTTCGTAAATTGACAGTTTTATGACCGGCGGCTAGGATTCGTCTCCTCCGCCTGTGGCACTGCGCCATGTACGTGCATCAGTAGTCCACTGCGATGACTTCGTGCGGACTCCCCGAATATGACATTCGGGAGTCGCAGATAACCCCAGGGTTATCACCACAGCGCGTGATCAATTCGCGGAAAAAGGACGACTAGAAATGCTTAACAAACGCATCAGTTTGCTCGCACTGGGCCTTATCAGTGCTGGCCAGGTCATGGCAGACAGCCAGGCAGATTCCAAAGGCTTTGTAGAAGACAGCCACCTGAATCTCGCACTGCGCAACGCTTATATCAATCGTGATTACAAAAACGTCGCGCCGAATTCGGATCGCGCTGAATGGGGCCAGGCGTTCACCGCCAACTTCGCATCCGGTTTCACCCAAGGCACCATCGGCCTGGGCGTCGACGCTTTCGGTCTGTACGCTGTTCGTCTGGACGGCGGTAAAGGCCGTAGCGGCGCTGGCGGTATCGACTTCTTCAAGAAGGGCGACAGTGGTGAAGCTGCTGATGATCTCGCTCGTGCCGGCGCTGCCGTCAAGGCACGTATCTCCAATACTGTCATCAAGTACGGCGACCAAATGCCTGCTCTGCCAGTCTTGAGCTATGACAACGGTCGTCTGTTGCCAGAAAGCTTCACCGGTACTTTGGTCACTTCCAAAGAGATCGATGGCCTGGAAATCAACGTGGGTCGCTTCACTCAGGAAGCCCGCAAGTCTGCTGAAGCGCGTGATAGCGGTCGCCTGAAAAGTATCAACGTTTACGGTGCCAGCTACAAGTTCACCGATGAGTTGACTGGTGCGTTCTACGCTTCCGACAACGAAGACGTGTTCAAGAAGCAGTACGTGAACCTGAACTACGTTTTTGCTCTGGCTCCTGATCAGTCGTTGACGTTCGACTTCAACGGCTACAAGACCAAGATGGACAAAAACTTCTCGGCCGCTACTGAAGCTGGCGCCCGCGACAACAAAATCTGGAGCCTGGCGGCTACCTGGGCTGTGGGTATTCACTCCTTCACCCTGGCGCACCAGCGCAGCACCGGCGAAACCGGCTACAACTACAGCGGCTACCAGAGCGCAGGCGGTTTCGGTGATGGTGGTAACACTATCTATCTGGCGAACTCCTACTGGTCCGACTTCAACGGCAAGGACGAGCGTTCGTGGCAAGCAGCCTACGGCGTTGACCTGTCCGGTCTGGTCACTCCAGGTCTGAGCTACAAGACGGCCTATGTGCGCGGTAGCAACATTGATGACGGCACTACTCGTGGCAATGGCACCGAGCGTGAAATCTTCAGCCAGCTGACTTACGTCGTACAAAGCGGCCCGGCCAAGGACTTGTCCCTGCGTCTGCGCAACTCCTTCCTGCGTGTGTCCAACAACGCCAGCGAATACAACGTTAGCGGCAACGAAACCCGTATCTTCGTTGACTACCCGATCAACGTTTTCTGATGATCGCGTAGGGGGCGTGTCGCGTTGCTGACGCTGCACGTCCTCGAGCAACACCTCGCACCACCGTAGGACTGGCTTTAGCCGGGAGGACGTTATTGCTGACGACGTATGTGCAGCGAATATACAAATCTTCCCCAGGCTAAAGCCGACCCTACAGCGCCTGGATACAATTTTCCCGTCTCAGGTCCGGCTACTATGTGCTTCAACTTAGCCTGACTCGGTCACTCCCCATGGCCCTAGCTGCACCACCCGACCTTTCTGATACCGCCGTGCCTGTTCAGCCCTTGGCGCGTACCTACCCGCGTGGACGTTATATCGAGCCTCATGAGCATGTGTGGGGGCAGGTGCTGTACGCCACTTCGGGTGTGATGTGGGTTGAAACGCCGATGGAGGCCCTGGTTGTACCGCCGCAGCGTGCCGTGTGGCTGCCGCCAGGCGTAGTGCACGGGATTCGCGTCGTCACTGATCTGGAAATGCGCAACATCTACCTGCGCCCGGCCATTGCCGACACGCTGGAAAAAACCGTTCAGGTTTTTGAAGTCGGGCGATTGCTGCGTGAGTTGATTCTCGGGCTGGTCACTCAGGCTGATGATCAGGAGACTGAGTATTACGACGCATTGGTGACACTGGCGCTTCTGGAGTTGCAGCGCGCCAAGCGCTCGATTCTCAAAATCCCCATGCCGGACAACTCGGACCGGCGTCTGCTGAGTCTTTGTCAGGCGGTCATGAGCGAGCCTTCTCTGGACATTGCGTTTGAGCAACATGCTGAAAATGCGGGTGCAAGCGTGCGAACGCTGGCGCGCCTGTTTCAAGGCGCGCTAGGGATGGGCTTCGCGGAGTGGCGCAGGCAGGTGCAACTGGCGACTGCTGTGGCCGAGATCATTCAGGGCGTACCCGTCAGCACGATCGCCCGCTCGCTGGGCTATTCCCCGAGCAGTTTCAGCGACATGTTCAAGCGCGAGCTGGGCATCGCCCCTTCGCAGTATTCTGTTCTGTAGGAGCGCGCTTGCAAACCTGTGGGACAGCGTGGTGCCAAGGCCCCTTCGTGTATTCACCCTGGCCGATAATCAGAAGTCCTTGGCCGATAGCTTTTCTTACCCGCCCCTAAACTGCGTGCGTTAGCAAATTTTGCACGGGGTTCATCATGAGTTACCTCATTTCCATCGTCATTGGCATCGGCGTCGGCCTGCTCTACGGCGCTCTCGATTTCCGTTCACCCGCACCGCCTGCCATCGCGCTGGTGGGTCTGACCGGCATGCTGCTGGGTGAAAAGCTTTGGCCAATGGGCAAGCAACTTGTTGCCACCTGGCTCTCCTGATCATTCATTTCTCACTTAAAAGGAGGCTTCCATGAAAGCCCTGCAATTTTCCAGAACCGGCGACCTTGAAGCGCTGCAATACGTCGACCTGCCAATGCCTGTGCCTGCTCAGGATGAAGTCCTGATCGAGGTCAAGGCGGCAGGTCTGAATCCCAGTGACGTAAAAAACGTGCTCGGTCGTTTTCCTTACACCACCTTGCCGCGCGTGCCGGGTCGGGATTTTGCGGGCGTAGTCATTGAAGGCCCCAAGGAGCTTGTGGGACGGGACGTCTGGGGCACCGGTAAAGAGCCGGGTTTCTTTCGCGACGGTTCTCATGCGCAATTTCTGACGCTTCCTGCGCAGGGTGTCGCGCTCAAGCCCAAGGCGTTGAACTTCAGTCAGGCGGCGAGTCTCGGCGTGCCTTACACCACCGCGTGGGATGCCTTGCAGCGCAGCCTGGTCACTGCGCAGACACGTCTGCTGGTCATCGGTGCCAACGGCGCAGTGGGTAGTGCGGCGTTGGCATTGGGCAGAATTCTGGGTGCCAGAGTGCTCGGCGCAGTGCGTCGTCCGGAACATATTGCTGTGCTGCAAGAGCAAGGCTTCGAAGGCATTCTGTTGGGTAAGCCAGAGGAATTGGCTGCGCAGGTCAATGGCGTCTTCCAGAGCGGTGCCGATGTGATCTTCGACACCACCGGCTTCTGGCTTCCGGCAGCAGTGCCTGCCTTGGCCACCTTTGGTCGAATCGCGATCATTGCTGCTCCGGCGGACGGCCATGTGCAACTGCCGTCATTGGCGCTGTACCGCAAAGGCGGTTCGGTGGTGGGGATCAACTCATTGCTATACGACTGCAAAGCTTGCGCGAAGATGCTTGATCAGTTCGGCCGCTTCTTTGACGAAGGCACGCTGGAACTGCCTTCCGGGTTGGTCGAGTCGCCGCTGAGCGAAGGCGTGGCGCGATACGATGAGGTGAATCAGGGCGCGGGGGAAAAAGTGATTCTTTTGCCGTAAGGCCATCACGAAGCAAGCACAGTATCTGTAGGAGCTGCCGAAGGCTGCGAAAGCAGCGTGTCAGGATGAATGCTTCGCAGCCTGCGGCAACTCCTCAGAAATGCCATTCCCATTCAATGGTTGGCATTTTTTTTGATGGGGGCGATGTCGTTAGCGATTGAACCGCTCTACCAGTGCACGTAATCCACGGGATGTGTTTTCCAGTTCCGTACCCCGCGCCACTGCGGCATTGGCGTTGCTGGCTGAGGTCTCGAACGTCGCTGCGACGTTATTGATCTGCCGGGAAATATCTTCCGCCACATGAGCTTGCTCCTCAGAGGCGGTCGCCATCTGGTGGCCCATGCTGCTGATGCGTGCAATGGCCTCGCGGATGCCCTGCAAAGCGTTTTGTGCTTCGATAACCTGCGCGACACCGTTGTCGGCTTCGCTGATACCGACCTGCGCAATACTCACCGCTTCATCTGCACCTTTCTTCAAAGACTCGATGACCCCCTGAATCTGTTGGGTCGACTCGCGAGTCTTACCGGCGAGAGCGCGAACCTCGTCAGCCACCACGGCAAAGCCCCGACCTTGTTCCCCAGCCCGTGCCGCTTCAATTGCGGCGTTGAGCGCGAGCAGATTGGTCTGATCAGCAATGGCCTGAATGACGCTGGCTGCTGACATGATCTGCTGGGTTTCGTTGGCCAGATTGTCGACCGCGTTACTGATGCTGGTCACCGTGCCTGCCAGGCGCTGAATCGCTTCGCGAGACGTGCCTGCTACCCTGTTGCCTTGTTCAGCCAGCTCGTTTGCGGTAGTGGCTTCGGCGGCGGTGTGCTGTACGTGCTTGGCCACTTCATTGATAGACGCAGCCATTTCGGTCATGGCTGCGGCGGTCAGGTCGGTTTCCGCGCGCTGCTCCAGCAAGGCATGCTCACTTTGCGTGGACAGGTGCGAGGAATGTCCGGCTGCTTCCGATACTTGTGCCGCAAGGTCGCTCAAGCGTGTCAGGGCGGTGCGCAAGCGAGCATCTTCACTGACCAATACCATTTCAAGGCGTGCGCTGGTCCCGTAGGCGTCGCTGTAAGTCAGGGCGCTGACAGGGTCTGTGAACGCACCAGGTGCGCTGCGAATGATGCCCGACAGTTGCTGCTCGAAACGCATGTGCGCCCAGCCGCCCAGCGCCAGAAACAACACAGCGGTTGCCACGTGGGCGACGGTGCCGGGGAAGAAAACGTTGACGCCTACGCCCAGAACGGCAGCAATGGCTGGCACCGCCATGACGCTCAGGAACGCGGTCAGGTGACGTGAGCTGGCGACAGCCTTTTTGCCGCCACGCAGCCTTGCATAGAGCGTTTCGGCCCGGCTGACCTGTTCCGGCGTTGGCTTGACCCGCACCGACTCGTAACCGATCAGCCGACCGTCTTCGAGGATGGGCGTGACGTAAGCGCTAACCCAGTAATAGTCGCCATTCTTGCAGCGGTTCTTGACGATGCCCATCCAGCTTTTACCCGCTTTCAGGTAGCTCCACATCAGCCCGAACACCGCGGCAGGCATATCAGGATGGCGTACCAGATTGTGTGGGCTGCCGATAAGCTCGGCTTGAGAGTAGCCCGCAATTTTCGCGAACTCATCGTTGCAGTAAGTGATTTTGCCCTTGGTATCAGTCGCTGAAATCAGGCGTTGTTCGGCAGGGAAAGTCTGTTCGGTTTGAGTGATGTGTTTGGCCATCTTCAGCATCCGTATGAAGTAACTTCAGGCACCGGTGAAATCCATTTCTAGCAAATGGGTTTGACCTACAGGAAATTCGGGTTAAGAGTAAAAACTGTTAAATCAACAAGTTAAAAGCTTTTTTCGGCAAGCGCTCCTGTCTGGCGTTGAATCGCCACTGTATTGAGAGCTTCCGTGATGGCTGCATGCACACTCAAATGATGTGGGGAGTATAGATAGCGTCACGCGCTTATCAAATGTTGCGCCGATGGCCTTGCAACTTGCTGTCTGGTGGCGTGCTATCGGCCTGAACCGGGCGTTCTGAAGGTGCGGATCAGCGCTTTGTATGGGGGGCATCCTTTGACGCTTTTTTCGGACCCCTGACTGATGGAGCCCCCGAAACTTCGGAGGCAATGAAGACGCTACAGGGCTATCTTTCTACGAATCATTCGAGCGCCGTAAACAGTAATGTTTACGGCGTGTTTTTGTGCGCTCGATTCCCGGTTCAAAAATGCGTGCAATCGCATTTGTTGCATTCGCAACCGCCAGCTCACTTCATTTTTTTAGTGAACCTCATCACAAAATTTTTTCCTTGCAGGAACTTTCTTCGAATTAGCTGTCTGTTTCAGCGTTGATACACTTTGTTTAACTTTGTCATCTTTTGATGGCACTTTGCTGCTATTTGCTGGCATCTAGCCGGTATCAAAGCTTCCACTTCGCGGTTGCTGCTCTTCTTCTAGTCGGCGCACTTCAAACGCCCCCGGCATATCGATGGAATGTTTATGTTTGCTGCCCCACGGACGTGGTTGCCTTCGTGCGCCCTCATGTTTGCTTTTTGCTCGCCTGTGTTTGGTGCGACTCTGCCGACCCCTGGTGACCAGGACCTGATTCGTGATCGACAGAATCGCCTGATCGAAGAGCAGCGCCGTCGTCTTGAGGAACTCAAGGAGCTGCCAGGCTCCAGTGCAGAGCCTGCTAAACCCGCCTCGCCTGACGATGCGCGCTGCTTCCCGATCAAAACCATCGAACTGCAAGGTGCCGAACGCCTGGGCGGCGTTGATCGTGATCGGTTGCTCAAACCGTACATGGACCGTTGTCTGGCCGTTGCGGATCTGAATGAGCTCCTCAAGAGCATTACCACTTACTACCTGGACCAGGGGCTGGTCACCAGCCGTGCGTACCTGCCGCAACAGGATCTCTCCAAAGGGCATCTGATTGTGCTAGTGGTGGAAGGCAAGCTAGAAAGCCTGAAAGGTGCGCCGGGCAGTAACGTGTCTGATCGCGAACTGGCGATGACCTTTCCGGGAGCTACCGGCGAAGTGTTGAACCTGCGGGAAATCGAGCAGTTGGTGGACCAGCTCAACCGCTTGCCATCCAGGCAGGCGCAGATGGAACTGACGCCCGGTGAGCAAGTAGGTGGCAGTCAGGTAGTGGTACGCAACATTCCACAAAAGCCCTGGCGGGCGAACTTGTCGCGTAACAACAACGGGCAGAAGAGCACCGGTGAGCAGCAGGTCAATGCCGGGCTGGAATGGGACAGCCCGTTGGGTATCGCGGATCAGCTGGTTTTGCGCGGTGGGCACGACTTGCTCAGCGACCACAAGGCCACCTCGAAAAACGCCATGGCTTATTACAACGTGCCGTGGGGCTGGTGGAACTTCAGTTACAGCTACAGCCAGAGCGAATACCGCTCGCAGGTGAAAGCGGATGATTTTAGCTTCAAGCAAAACGGTGAAAGCCAGAATCATCAGTTTCTGGCCGAGCGCCTGATCCACCGTGACGCGGTCAGCAAAACTTCGGTCAATGCCGGGCTGGCTCATCTGCGCACCAACAACTACATCGAAGACAGCAAGCTTGAAGGCAGCAGCAACCGGATTACTGAAGCCCAATTCGGTATCAACCACGGTCGGCGTATAGGCAACTCCTTCATTAACCTTGATCTGGGCATGCAACAGGGCATCGGCGCACTGGATGCGCAACGCGAAGCTCAGCAGCGTGACCAATTCGGCAACCTGACTCCCACTCCGCGCTATCGCAAATACACCGCCACCGCGAGCTATTTGCTGCCGTTCAACTGGCTCGGTGAGTCGTTCAGTTTCAGCAGCCTGGCCACGGGGCAGCGCAGTGAAGACGTGTTGTTCAGCTCGCAGCGCATCAGCGTAGGCGGGAGCTCCTCGGTGCGCGGCTACAAGGATCAGTTCTTGACCGGTTCCAGCGGTGGCTACTGGCGTAACGAACTGCGCTGGACGCGGCCGGTGACGCTCGACTGGTTGCGCCCGATCGTTAGTCAGTACGGCACCAGCGTCGGTTATGACCAGGGTGTGATCAGCAACGATCGATACAGCGGCGGGTTCAACGGCCGGGTATCAAGCAACTCATTACAGCTGTTTGCCCGGGGTGAACACGTCAGCGCCAGTGTGACGTTCGCCCATTCGCTGGAGCGCCCAAGTGTGCTCACCGAGCGTGAGGCACCGATCTATTTCCAGGTCGACCTGTTTCTCTAATTAATCAAGTTTGTTGCCGCGAGACTTCGAAAATGGATGTTCATCAGTTTGCACTTCTGGCCCGCCAACCTTCCGCTGAGTTGAACCCGCGCAAGCGCTTCCTGGGCGTGTCCAGACGTGCGCTGGCGGTGCTGATGATCAACGTCGTGTTCTGGCAACCGATCTGGGCGCAGGCTGCAGGCATCGTGGTCAGTGGTGGCACCAACACCACGGTGGGCCAGGCAGGCAATGGTGTTCCCGTCGTCAATATCGCAGCGCCTAACGCTTCGGGTCTGTCGCATAACCAGTTCAAGGATTACAACGTCGGCAAGGAAGGCGTGATCCTCAATAACGCCACCAATGCCGTGCAGAGCACCCAGTTGGGTGGCTATATCAACGGCAATAGCCAGTTGGGTGGCCGAGCGGCGGGGATCATCCTCAACGAAGTCAACGGCGGTAGCGCCAGCCAGCTCAACGGTTACACGGAGGTTGCCGGTCAAGCAGCGCGTGTCATCGTCGCCAACCCTTACGGCGTAACCTGTAATGGCTGCGGCTTTATCAATACGCCGCGTGTGACCCTCAGCACCGGTAAGCCAGTCCTGGACAGCACCGGCAAGCTCGATCACTTCGCCGTCGACGGCGGCAGCATCAACATTGAAGGCGACGGGCTCAACGCCAGCAACGTCGACCAGTTCGACCTCATCACTCGCTCGGCGAAAATCAACGCCAAGATCTACGCCAAACAACTGAACGTCGTAGCAGGCGCCAACAACGTTAATGCCGACACGCTGGCCACCACTGCACGTGCGGGCAACGATGCCGACAAGCCTGCTTTGGCCATCGACTCCTCAGCGCTGGGCGGCATGTACGCCAACACGATCAAGCTGGTGGGCACGGAACAGGGTGTGGGCGTCAAACTCGCTGGCGATATGGCTGCCAGTGGCGGAGACATGCAGATCGACGCCAATGGCCATCTGACCATGGCCAAGGTTGCGACGAGTGGCGCGGTCAAGGTCAACGCCGAGAGCCTTGATGCACAGGACGCTATCTACGCCGGAACCAGCGCAGACATCAAAACCCGTGGCACGCTCAAAAACCAGAAAGTGCTGGCCGCGCGCGACAGCATCACCCTGACCAGCGATGGGCAACTGAACAACAGCGGCACGATTCAGGCCGGCATCAATCCCGATAACTCCCGCAACGCCAACGGTGACGTCACCCTCAAAGCGAAGGCGATCAACAACACCGGCAATGTCATCGCCAGCCGTAATCTCACGGCTACAGCGACGCAGGGGCTGGTCAACAATGGCGGCACTGTCGCCGCCGGTCAGACGCTGAAGGCCACTGCCGCGACGCTGGATAATCAGAACGTTGGCCAGATCCTCAGCGATGGTCGCATGGAGCTGACCGCCGACAGTCTGCTCAACACCAGCAATGGCTACGTCAGCAGCGGTGGTGCGTTGACGGTCAACGCAGGCGCGATCAACAACCGTCTGGGCGTGATCGAAGGGGCGACCACCCTCACCGTCACCGCGAACAGCCTGGACAACACCCAAGGGCAGATCCGCTCGCTGGGTCGCACAGGCAAAACCAGCTTTGCCATCGGTAGCTCGCTCAACAACAGCAGCGGCACGCTGGAGACGGCTAACACTGACCTGAGCCTTGCTGCGAGCAGCTTTCAGAACCTGGGCGGCAGCGTGTTGCACGTTGGCAGCGGCGCACTCGATCTTGATGGGCTGAACCTCAACAACGCTGGCGGCAGTCTCGTTACGCAAGGCGATCTGACCTTCAAAAATGCCGCCTGGACCAACAGCAGCGTAATTCAGGCTGGCAACCTTAACCTCGACGTCGACAATTTCGAGCAGACGGCCACGGGCCAACTGCTCGGCACTAACAGCTTTGTCGGCAAAGGCCTCAGCTGGAACACCAACGGCGTCATCGCCAGTGATGGCGGTGTCGACCTGACCCTCAGCGATCAGCTCACCAACCGCGGTCGTATTACCTCCGCGACCAGCCTTGGCATCAATGCGCCGCGAGTCAGCAATCTGGGCACGCTGGCAGCCGGTCAGGTGCTGGCGGTCGGCACTGGTAGCCTGCTCAATGATCACGCACTGATTTTCAGCGGCGGCAACATTAGCCTGCGTGTCGATCAGTTGAACAACCGCTATGCGGATATCTACGCCATGGGCAACCTGAGCGTCGACCGTGACGGTCTGGGTGGGCTGGCGACCCTGATCAGCAACAGCTCCTCGAATATGCAGGCTGACGGCACCGTGAGCCTGGCGGCGAGCACCATCGAGAACATCCGGACCATCCTGACTGTTGAGTCCGGGATCTACAGCGCTTCTATCACGCCGACCGCGTGCATTGAGGGTGTTACCGGGGGCGACTGCCGAGGCGGCAAAGAAAACCGCGTATTTCTGATCAGCCAGCGCGATCATCTGGCGGTCACCGAAGCCAGCGCTGCTTCGAGTATCACCTCGGGCGGCAGCATGCTGCTCACCGGCGGCAGCCTGAACAACAGCAGCAGTAGCATTGCTGCGGGCGGCGACCTTACCGCTATTTTCGATCAAGTCACCAACACCGCGATTGAAACCCACGACACCCAGACTGACCGTGTATTTGCGACCGTGCGTACACGCAATCCGGGCGGTTGGAACCAAATGGCTGCGGACTTCACGCGCAAGTATTCGCAGCAAAGTCCTTCTTATGACAAAAACGCGCTGGGTGGCCTGGAAGCCGGTTTGGCACGGTTCATCGGCACCACGCAAAACGAAGTACCGAGCAAGGCAAAAACTACTCAGCTGTCGGCACCTGATCAAAGCTATTCCGCAGTGATTCAGGCGGGTGGCACCGCTAACGTGCAGGCCACAAACGGCATCGACAACAGCGTCGTGCGCGGCGGCTACACCTACGTTGGCAGCGGTGCAAAAACGGATACCAACGAGCCGGGTTACTCCACCGTCGTCGCGCTCAATCCGCAGCTGCCACCGGATCAGACCCAGCAACCGGTCAACCCGATCGACCTGCCGGGCTTCAAGTTGCCCACCAGCCAGTTCGCGTCCAACCCGCAAAAGTACCTGATCGAAAGCGACCCGGCGTTCACTAATCTGGGCCTGTTCATGAGCTCGGATTACATGCTCGCCAAACTGGGCTACAACCCCGACGAAGCCCAGCGACGTCTCGGCGACGGTTACTACGAACAGACGCTGATCCGGCAAGCGGTTATCGCTCGCACCGGCCAGCGGTTCATTGACGGGCAAACCAGCGATGCCGGTCTGTTCAAGTACCTGATGGATAACGCCATCGCCAGCAAGGACGCCCTCAACCTGTCGGTGGGTGTGAGCCTGACTGGCGAGCAAGTCGCAGCGCTGACCCACGACATCGTGTGGATGGAGCAGCACGAAGTCGCGGGCCAGAAAGTACTCGTGCCGGTGCTCTATATGGCTCAGGCCAATAACCGTCTGGCCCCCAACGGCGCGCTGATTACTGGCAATGACGTTTCCCTGATCAGCGGCCAGAACCTCAATAACAGCGGCACCCTGCGCGCCACCAATAACCTCGGCGTGCGCGCTGGCGGTGACCTGACCAACTCAGGTCTGGTCGAGGCGGGCAACCAGCTGCAACTGCGTGCCAACAACAACCTGAGCAACACTGCTGGCGGTGTGATTGCCGGGCGTAATGTCGAGCTCGTTGCCGTCAATGGCGACCTGCTCAACGAGCGCAGCGTCACCACCCACCAAAGTGACAGCGGCTATCGCGCCGAGCGCACACAGTTCGTCAACAACGCCGCGCGCATCGAAGCCGCCGACACCCTGACGATGCAAGCCAAGCGCGACGTCAACAACATCGGCAGCGTGATCAAGAGCGGTGGCGACACCACTGTTCAGGCCGGACGCGACGTCAACATCGTCGCGGCTCAGCAAGACAGCAGCGGCGCAATCGGCACGCGTTCGAACCATCAGAACATCACCCAATACGGCTCCGTTGTAGACGCCGGTCGCGACTTCCAGGTCGTCGCCGCCCGCAACATCAGCGCCGTCGCCAGCCAGATCAGCGCTCAGCGGGACCTGACATTGGGCGCTGCCGAAAACCTCAACGTTGCCTCCGCGGCCGATGAGCAGCACTCCTACAGCAAGAGCAAAAAGGTCACCGCCCAGGAGGACCATGTCAGCCAGGTGTCGAGCGTGCTTACGGCGGGTCGCGATGCGACGCTGACCGCCGGGCAGGACATGGCGTTGACTGCCAGTCAGGTAAACGCGGGCAACGAAGCCTATCTCGTAGCGGGCAATAACCTTGCCCTGCAAGCGGCTGAAGATCAGGACTACAGCTTCTACAGCAAGACCAAGAAAACCTCGTCCGGGAAGAAATTCCG
The DNA here is from genome assembly GCF_055283875.1 of Pseudomonas sp. HP_14. Classification (NCBI taxonomy): domain Bacteria; kingdom Pseudomonadati; phylum Pseudomonadota; class Gammaproteobacteria; order Pseudomonadales; family Pseudomonadaceae; genus Pseudomonas; species Pseudomonas sp. HP_14. The sequence continues at coordinate 123,213 of NZ_JBTOQI010000007.1, forward strand.
ACTGGATGAAACCAGTAGCACTACCAATGTTGGCAGCCTGGTCAGTGCGGGTGGCGACAGTGTTGCAGTGGCGGGTAAAGATTTACTGCTGGCAGGTAGCGCGATCACGTCTGAAACAGGCGCCGCGCGGGTTGCCGCTGGGCAAGATGTTCAGGTTGTGGCTGTCACAGACTCTGCTAGCGCTCGCCACGAGCGCAAAGAGAGTAAAAGCAGCTGGGGCGGCCTCAAGTCCAGTAAGGTCCAGACCAAGGTCGACGAGGCAACCACCACGGCAGCAGGCAGCATGGTCGCCGGCGAAACCGTCAGCGTATCAGCCGGTCGGGATGCGGCGGTTACGGGGTCTTCGCTGGTCAGCACTAATGATTTGATCGTCGAGGCAGGGCGTGACCTGAAAGTGGATGCAGCGCAAAACACCTTCTCGCGCACCGACATGCACAAAGAAAAAAATCGGGATCTGACTGGCGTTCTTACCGCGAACAACCTTGGCCTGGACGACATCACCGGTAATCAGCACCTGTCTATCAGCAGCCAGAAGCACAATGGCAAAGCGTCAGAAACAACCCTTACTGGCAGCACTATCGGCTCCAGCAAAGGCAACGTCACGCTGACTGCAGGGCGCGACTTGAATGTGACCGCGAGTGACCTGGTAAGTACCAAGGATATGTCCTTGAGCGGCGCCAACGTTACGATCACTTCCGGCAACGAGACAGCAAGCCAAAGCAGCCAGGACAGCTCCAGAAGTCTGGCTGTCGGACGAGTGATTGGTGGCATGGTGGTCGACACTGCCAGAAGCATCCGCGACGCAACCAAGGCAGCGGAGGAGGCCGACGATCCGCGGCTCAAAGGCGTGAAAATCGCTCAGGCGGCGATGGCGGCCTACAATCTGGGCGGCCAGGCATCTGATGCCGCGGCCCAAAGTTCCGGGTTTGCGGATAAGCAAGGCGGCACCGCCAGCAACGGATCACTGATTAAAATCGGTACAGAACTGGCTAACACTCGCAGCAAGAGTTCGAGTGAGTACAACGCCCAGACTGCCAAAGTCAGCACGCTCAATGTGGGCGAGGACCTGTCTATCGTGGCCACCGGAGACAATGCGGGCGCGCAAGGCAACATTCAGATCACAGGTAGCAACCTGAAGGCTGCCAATACTTACCTGCTCGCCAAAAACAACATACTGCTCAATAGTTCGCAGAACACTACTGATCGTAAGAATGATGCGTCCAACAACAAGACGGCAATCGGTGCCAGTTTCAACATCGGTGAGCAAAACGGCTTCACCCTGGACCTGGGCGCTCAAGCGGCAAAAAACAACGGTAATGGCAACTCCGTCACCCAGGTGAACACAACGCTCGATACCGGGCTACTGGTGTTGAGCAGTGGTCGGGATACCACTCTTGAGGGCGCGCAGGTCCGTGCGGACTCAATCAAGGCCGTGGTGGGCGGCGACCTCAACATCACATCTCGCCAAGACACCGAGTCTCAGAAGAGCAAGCAGAGCAGCGGCGGTTTCGGGGCCAGCATTTGTATACCGCCGTTCTGCTACGGCTCGCCCGTTACGGCTTCGGCGAATATCGCGGCGGGCAACATGAACAGTGATTACAAAGCCGTGACTGACCAAAGCGGGCTGTTTGCAGGGGCGGGTGGTTACGATATTTATGTCGGGAAAAACACCAACCTCAAAGGTGCTGTAATCGCCAGCGAAGCCGCTGCAGAAAAGAATCACCTCAGCACGGATCGCCTTATCGTCAGCGACATCAAGAACACCAGTGAAATTAAAAGCAAATCCGCTAGTGTTGGCGTCTCCTTCAGCAGCAATAACGGCTTCACGCCCGGGGGCGCCATCCCGCTCGCGCTTGAAGAGTCGGATCGTAGTCAAACCCGAAGCGCTGTCAGCGAAGGCACTGTGGTGGTTCGCAATGCCGAAGGCGCCAATGATCTGGCAGGCCTCAACCGCGATACAGCAAATGCCAATCACCAGCTGGACAGGCCAGATCAAAAGGCCATTCAGGAGCGCATGGATCTGATTCAAAGTTCTGTCGCGCTCAGCAAGGATGTGGTGAACGTGGTCGCTACCAAGTCTGTTAATGATGCTAAAGAGCAACTGGACAAAGCAGATACCCCAGAAAAAGTTAAAGCTGCCGAGCAGAATCTGGCGGACGTTTCGAAGAGTTGGGCAGCAGGCGGCGATAATCGAGTCATCACTAATATCGTCACCGGCGTAATTGGTGCCGCAATGGGCGGCGCGGGCGGTGCAACTGCTCTGGGCATCGTAGCCAACACGACCGCCGCTGATGTCTACAAGAAAATCGGCGACTATGCCGATCAGCAACGTGATCTTGCAGGCAAGTCCGGTAACCTGGCAGCCCAGTCAGCATGGGATGAGGGCGGAGCTGCACGCGTGCTGCTGCACTCTCTGGCGGGTGCATCCCAAGGGCTGTCCGGTGGTACCGTGGGCGCCAGCGCCCTGGGTGCAGGTGTATCGAGCCTGACCGTGCCGATGATCGCCGAACAGGTTGCTCAGCTCGATGTGTCCGTCGAGGTCAAAAAAGCTCTGATTTCGAGTACTACCGGGCTTGCGGCTGCTGGCGTTGGCGGGATTACAGGCGCCGGTGCAGGCTTGCAGCAGGTGCAGAACAACTACCTGACGCACACCGATATCGAAATACTGTCCAAACAATTGGCCAGTTGTGCGGCGGATAACGCAACCTGTCGTCAGCAAGTTGTAGTGGATGCCAAGAAAATGAGCGACGCAAACGATGCTGAGCTGATGAAGTGCCAGGATCAGGCATGCCTGAACACGCACATCGCTAAAATCTTCGAAGGCGCCAAGAGCTTTGGTGAGATCTACGCAGCCGATCAGGCGCTGGATTCAAAAAACAAAACTACGTTTGGTGCGATCAGTGACATCGAAACCAATAGCCTTCTGTTAGCCGCCAACATGGCATCCGGCCTGCCGGGCTACAAAGCCTGGGCAGATAACAACTGTGCGTCATTGGGTGCGGCCGCCTGCCAGACCAAGTTTACTGAGACGGTGAAAGATGGCACGTTCATCAATTCTCAAGGGCAGCCGGGTGGGATGATTCCCGACTTATTTAGCTGGTACGAGAATAAATATCCGGAAGTCAGACAGCCGCACGAGTATCGGGATGTCACGCAGGGCTGCCTTGTCTCGCTCGGCGGCTGCGGCACGATGGCCCAAGCCTATGAGTCATTGCGTCGCAATGCAGGCCCCGGCGGAGATGGGGTGACCGTCGTCAAGAGTGGTGATGTGAGTGAGCTACATATGATGATCGCCAAGCTGGGACACGTAGCCCATTTGACCGACGACAGTACGATGAGTGTGATTAACATCACTTTGCCAGGCATGCATGCTTTGGACCCGGGTTTTGTCGTTCGCTCGATTCAGCCTACAGAGGATGGGGGCTTTAATGTGGATACCCGCGGTTGGGGTACGGGGCCGAGTCCGTTTAATAATTCAAATAGCTGGGGGGCGAAATATGTCTGGGGTGGCAATACCTTGTTGGGTATTTCATGGCAGGAGTTTGTTCGCAACAACCCTGAACATATCAAGAGCAACCTTCAAGACTTCAAAAAGATGATCATGCCGTCACCTGAGCTTGCGAAATGAAAATAGTGGAAGCCTTCAGGTTGCTGGCAGTACCTGTTGGCGGAGCATTGGTTTTCGCGATTTTTGTTCCTGTCATGACTGACTTCAATTTAGCATCAGTCTTTGTCGGGTTGTTGTGCGGCTTCATTGGTTCGATGCTTATCGGTATCCCGTTACTTTTACTGGGCGATTGGCTGTTCCCTGATTTCAAAGCTCGCCATGTGCTCAGCAGTGTTATTCAGGTCGTGGTGACCTATCTATGCTTTAGCGGATTTTCTCCGCGCTTGTTGATGGCGGCGATAGTTGTTGGTCTGGCACTCGGTGTTGGCTACACCGTTACGGACAAGGCTCTGGTGCGGTACGCTGCTGATAAGCACTCGCCTCAAATGAGTAAGGTATACGTGCTCGGCATCCCATTATGTGGGGGCCTGCCCTTGGCTGTTATTGCCACTTGGGCTTTCGCCTCCCCCTCTGAGATAGTGGCCTCTTTAATCCTCTCCTTCTTGGTAGGCGCTGGTCTGAGCATGCTGGCCGGCTGGCCCGTTCTCTGGCTGACCGAGCGCTTTCTCACGACCCGTTGGCGCTATGTCATCGGAGGAGTGATCACCGGATTGCTGTTATGGCTGCTCTTTGGGGTTCCGGGCCTGCGCCCGACTCCAGTCGCGCAGCACATGAATTTTCTGATGTACCAGATCAAATACGGGGTGCTTCTTTATGTCTTGATGGGGTGTGTATCCGGTTTGCTGTTTACCGGCTTCCATTGGGTCTATTCAAGGCTGTCTCCGCGCAAAGAAAACCCTCTCGACTGAGCGCATTGCTTTTGATGCAACAGCTTCAGCGCGCTCCAACTTTTGTCCCAAGGAATAACTACGCCATGCAAAAACTTACGTTCCTGGTACTGGCTGTGGCTGTGGCTGTGGCAGGGTGCCAATCCAACGTCAGAAGCTCCGCACCAACACTGCTTAAAGACGGTGTTCAACTGCAGCAAAAGCAGGTGGTCGCGGATGCTGAGCACGCCAAAATCATCATGAAAGCCACCGGCTTCACTTATCCGGTTCAATTCTCAGTGCGTCGTGCTGCGGACGCTGATCAGCGCCCTGAAATTCTAGGTCGGGTGGTCGATTCCGGTCGTGGCAAGGTTTTTGGCTGGATCGCCAAGATGAACGAGGTCGCCAACAGCGCAGCAGTCAAACGCTTCCCTCAACTCGAAGTACAGGCAGATCCCGGTCAATCCATAGAGGTGATTGGTGAGTCCAGAGTCATCCAGGAGAACGGGCTTTTCCCAGACTCTGTTGTGTACGACTGCGGCCCCATGCGCTCGACGTTCAAACCTGAAAAGCAGAAAACCTATCTGGTTGAGTTTGTGATCGTCGGGAAGGGCTGCGAGCAGCATGTTTATGACGTGACTCAGCCTAGTACGCGTGTACCTGTGAGCACTGAGAGTGGGGCGGGTCCGGTCTAGCCATCCTGAAGCCCCGCCAGTTTAGTCATGGCGTAACGACGTATGCGTTGGCGAATGCGCGGCGACGGCTTGCCGCGCAGACGTGAACAGAGAGGTGCATAGCATCCTGCATGATGGCTCTTGAGCAGTATCTGATCGAAGAGCCATCTCGGTGAATACGGCTGAGCACCGCCATCACGAACTTGTTCCCGATTCCCCAGTCAGATCAGCGCCCGATTTCGATCATCAGAGCAGCCCATCCCATGCGCCTGATTTCCCGCTTCACCTCGCTCTGCTTCATCGCCTTACTCCCACTGCTCGCCAGCCACGTTCATGCAGGCGAGACGCAGCAACTGGTCTCGATTATCAACGACTATCGCGCACAGCCTTCACGTTGCGAGGGGCGGGCGGTGCGTGGATTATCGCCGCTGGAGTTGAGGCAGGACCTGGCGCTGCCCATTGGCTTTGCGGGCGACATGCGCAACACTTTGAAGGCCTCCGGTTATCGGGCCGTGGCCGTGCGCAGCATTCGGTTGGTCGGCGCTCAGGATGCCAAAGGCGCGTTCGCCATGCTGCAGAGCCGTTACTGTGGCGCATTGCTGGATAACCAATACGCCGACATTGGTATCACTCAGTCAGGCCGGGACTGGCGATTGGTACTGGCCAAGCCGTTGCTCGACGGTCATCTGGGTGATCAGCAATCGGCGGGCAGAACGCTATTGGCTCAGGTCAACGCTGCCCGTGCCAAGCCTCGCATGTGTGGCAGCCAACCCTACGCCGCTGCGCGGCCTCTGACATGGAATACCACGCTGGAAAACGCCGCGCTACGGCACAGCCAGTCGATGGCCAGCGGCGGCTATTTCTCCCATCAAGACCCTAACGGCGACATTGCCAAAGACCGCGCCCGAGCGGCCGGCTACAACGGTCGTCAGGTGGGCGAAAACATCGCCAGCGGCCAAGGCTCGCCTGAAAAAGCCATGCAAGGCTGGCTAGCCAGCCCCGGCCATTGCGCCAACCTCATGAACCCGATGTTCACCCAGATGGGGGCTGCTTACGGGACTAACCCGAACAGCAAAGCCGGGGTGTACTGGACCATGATGTTTGGTGCGCCTTGATGGACTGGATCAGGTTTTCATTGGCGCGAGGTTTTTACAGTTTTCCTTGCGGGTCGGGTACTGCTCGCACTTGAGCCGCACGCTCTGGGCATTTCGCGAGTTTCTCGGGGGCGGTGATGCGGGAGATGATTGATTGGGGCATGGGCTAAGCAAACACTAGAGCCTAACGACGAACACCGCCCCGGTAGGAGCGAACTTGTTCGCGAAGCAATTGAGCTGACACGCTGTGCTGACGCTGAAAACGCTCAAGCCCCGCCCCTGTTGGAGCGAGGCCTGCCCGCGAACCGACTAACGGCACAGATCACCTACGTTACTTCGGTCGTTGCTTCTCCTCCAACCCCGCCACCGAAGCCTCAACCAGCGCTCTGGCCGCTTCAATCTGATGCACCACCGACCTCGCCAGCGGGCGAAATTCCAGCGTGCTGTTATCTGCCGTTTCATAAGCCGTAGCCGCCGCGCAGCTCAGGTATTCCGACGCCAGAACCAGTGCGTCTTCGATCTTGATATCGGGCTTCACGGTGAACAGGCTGAGGTTGCCCAGGTTGGTATTGCTGACAAGGTTTTGCTTTATGGGCGTAGCAGGGGGATGTGGCGTGGATCTGATCATGGTGACTCTCCCGGTATAGTTGAGCCATCGCTCTTTGCGACTAAACAAAGGGTGGCGGCTGTGCGCGGGTTAGTCGACCGGGAACCAGGCAGCCCGGCGCACCCAAAGGTGCCCCTTGCACAGCCGCCATAAGATTCCACGCCGTCGCTCAAGGCTTCGGCAATGGTTATGACAGATGCTTCGCTTGGTTATTTATTGGGCGACTAAACCCGATCGTTGAAATCAACGACAGGCAGGAAGGTAGTCGCCGCATCAGGCATCTACAAGCGGACGCAGAGCATATCCTGAATTTTCAGAAAGGTCCTACAGGCCGCGGGTTTTGGGGCTGAAGGTTGTTTCTGATTGTTGAGTAGTTTTGGAGATTTTACGGGGAGTAGGCGACAGGGGGGAGTTAAAGCGGCCTCTTCAAAAGAAGGGTTTTTACAGGAGCCTTCTTGATCGCGGTAAAAACTCCAGACGAAAAAACTCGCCTTTTGCACGCCTGCCTATAGGCAGGTCCCTACCCGTTGAGTAGGACGTGTGGCGAGCGTGTTGCGGGTAGGTTCTGGGCACCACATTGGGCTAGGCCGATTCCAATCTTGCAATGCCTGCTACACCGCCTTCGCAGCCATTGGTAGCTCCGAAATCAAGCGCGCACAAAAAAACCACCTTTCGCGAGGCTCTTTCGATGGCGGTATGATGCGGCACCAGACGAACGGTATGTTTCGGCGAGGCTAGGTTTTCCGGGCGTCTGGAGCTCGCTGGAAAATTCGGCGTACCCCAACTAGTAACTATAAATAAATCAGCTAGTTATGGCGTTCGGTGGAATCGAACTCGGGATTTTTTAGATGTCAGCACGTGTCGGTCTGCAAGTAATTCAGAGCCAATACGGAACGGTAAACCTCCTGAGTTCGATCATCCCCTCCGTAGAGAATAGGCAGGAATTCGCCAAAAGCTGCCCTGGCGACAGGCTGCAGACGGGCTAGAAGCGGACGCTCCACCAAGGGACGGCTTCCAGCTTAATTGAGCTCGTAATCGTAGATGAGCTTCACATATGATTTGCTTGGTAGCAGTAGCAATACGGCATAGCTCAGGCGATGATGTCCGGTCAGCTAGGCTAGGCGAAGAGATGAGGAAGGATTGTTCAGATGGAATGCTCAGGCGAGATCTACCCGTCTAGGTCAAATAAACCTATAAATGACGCAGCAAAAGTCGCCGAAGAATACAACTGCTTTCTTTGTTTAAAAGTTATACATTCTCACCTTCTATACTTCCACGTTCAACTTGCAATGAAGCACCAAAAAGTTCTGGCGCTCGCAAAGCTAAGAATATTAATAGCCTCCGGAGCGCTAAATGCTTGATCCTCAACTAAGCGAAATGTTAAGTCATGGGAGCGCAGCCAAAGAGGACTGGCGCGCGCTGGAAAATCAGTCACAGTATATCCTTCCAATTTCTAAAAAAAATAGCTTGGATACATTAGAGGTAGAGGAGGTATTCCTCCCTCAAACAAGGTACTACGGAAGCAAGCGAAGACTAGCCAAGTGGATGTTAGGTGAATTTAAAAACCATAGTTTCCATACGGCAATAGATATATTTGGTGGAACCTCAACCGTATCACTAGCACTAAAGCACCTTAACAAAAAAGTTACCTATAACGATATTTTAGAGTCAAACCGCACCATAGCTACGGCATTACTATCTAATGAACCTTGTGCGACAACTGAGCAAGAATTAGAGTCATTCATCAGAAGCGTACAGCCAGAAAGCGGATTCATTTCGAAAACTTATAAAGATATTTATTACACAGATATAGAGAATGCGTGGCTCGATGGTGCGTTAAGAGCTTTATCAAAAATTGAAAATCCGTTAAAAAAAGCAGAAATATCATATTGCTTGATTCAGGCCTGCTTGCAGAAAAGACCATTTAATCTGTTTCATCGAAAAAATCTGTATCTAAGAGAGAATAATAATAAGGATACAAAGTTTGGTAACTGGGCTACATGGGAAAAGCCGTTTTCAATTCTAATGATTCGCGCGCTCAATGAAATTAAAAAAACGAGGTGGGCATCAGAGCACGCCCCCATAATTATGCCTTGCACTGACGCCATTGAAATCCCCAATATCTACGATTTTGTATATCTTGACCCCCCTTATGTTCCTCAGAAAAAACAAGATATATCGTACATGGACAGATATCATTTTTTAGAGGGGATCTCCTTGCCTCAACTTTGGGATCAGCGAATTGATCGTTCAAAGAAAAATCACCCTATCCCCAGTCCTGAAGAGATGCTGAAGTGGAATACTAAAAGTCACTTCAAAGATAATCTCTTTGAGTTGGTCGAGAAACATAAAAATTCTATTGTATGCCTTTCATATGTACATGATGCATTTCCAAGCATTCAAGAGATACGGGATTTTTTCTCCTCTAAATTCAAAAAAATTACGTTGCTCGAGTATGAAATGCCGCATGCTTTAAGCAAAAAAACAAAAAAGGAAGTCATCATTATTGGAGCTCCAAGATGAAAATGCTAAAGCACAATTTCGTCGTTAATACGCCGCGACTCTACTTAATGACACTTATTCTCGCGGCAGTATGCTTCAGTGTGGCCTTGTATATAACGGACGATAAAGCAGATGCTCGCCTACTCGGAGTTTTGAGCGGCTTGGCCTCTGGCCTAGTCATAGCATCACTTCAGTTTCTTACCCAGTATCTAGAGCAAAAAACTTTAGCTGAGTATAAAAAGCACGGGTTAATTGAATTTTTAACCAACAGAAAAGACACTGAGTATTATCGGGAGCTAATTGGAAGCACAAAAGTTGGCGATAAAATCATCGTTGCGGGTGTAACCTGCAATAGATTGTTAGATGACTTCGCGAATACCCAAGTGCCACAATCTCAAAACCTTTTAGAGGCATTAGCGCGAGGAGTTGAGGTGACGCTACTGCTTCCTAAGATATCTTATTTGGAAGAGCCGAATTTATCAGATTTTAAAAATAAAACCCTGCAAAAGGCAGAGGAAATAACAAATAGATATCCGGATAAATTCAAGATCTATTATTACGATTTCGAGCCATCGCACAGCATATTTCTTGCGGGTTCACGCTGCCTGGTTGGACCAATTTTCAAAAACAAAAGCAGTAAAGAGACTCCAGCTATTAGCTTCGATAAGGATGGTTTGTTTATCAAGCCATACTTAGATTACATTCAGGAGACACTGAAGGGGGCATCTGAAAAGTATGACTAGATCATTAAAGATCTCGGCTCCTGCGCGCCTGCATGTTAATTTGTTCGATATGAGTGATCTTGGATATAGGCAAAACGGCGGCATAGGTTTTTGTGTGAAAGAGTTCGACACCATTATCGAATTTAAAAGTAGTCAAAATTTTGAAATAGTTGACAAGCGAGCAGTAGGTTTAACACAAACCGAAGAGAAAGCCTTGATGAATTTCTTACAAGGGCTTTATGAAGTAAATAATTACTCTCAAAAAATGGCTGTCGTATTTTTGTCAGGACCACCGCCCCATAGTGGATTTGGAACAGGTACTGCATCAAAGCTAGCGTGTGCTGAGGCCGCAAGCATTTTCAACCACGTTGATGCCAATCAAGCACAGTTGGTAACTGCTTCCGGACGAGGTGGCACTTCTGGAGTAGGAATAAACACCTACTTTAAAGGTGGGCTAAATATTGACTTTGGTGTAAAAAGTAACGGGCTTCGGCTAGGGCCTTCTTCCTCTAGGATAAGCCCTTCACAAAAACCAATCAATTTGTTAAATATTAAACTGCCCACTGAGTGGAATTTTGGTGTAGTTATTCCCCCCGGCGCGCATAGGATATCAGCGAAAGAAGAAGTGGATTTTTTCAATAGAACTTGTCCTATTTCGCTGGAGTCAGTTCATGAGTCAATCTATCACGCGGTCTCCGGAATGGCTTGCGCCGCGGTAGAAAAGGACTATTTAACCTTTTGCACATCTATTAATGCCATTCAAAAAACCCAATGGAAAAAAGCAGAGTGGGCAGCGCAAACGAATCCAGTTCGTAGCTTAAAAATTGACTTGTATGATGCAGGTGCACAATGCGTCGGCCTGTCGAGCCTCGGTCCCGCTGTGTATTTCATGACACCAAATTTTGAAGAGTTGATAGAAAAGCTTCAGCTCTCTAAGGAGTACATCGTGGCACAGTGCTTGCCAAATAATTTTGGAAGAGAGTTAGAAATTGATTAAACTCGTTTTTTTGTCATCCAATCTTACAAAAATTGCACATTTTGAATATTTGCTGCGAGAGCAGCCAATTTTGCTGCTCCCGCCTCCAAACTATGGCAAGCCTTACTATGAACCTCGTATAGAGGATAGAGAGAAGCTACTCGAAGAAAGCATACAAAGCGCCAATTTAAAGTTGGCCAAGAATTTAAGCGGCATTGATCAAGAATTGCAGAGTGGTATTTTCAGCAATGGGGGGGTTGAAGATGCCGCCCTTCTAGCACGATACGCTTCAATGCATCAGCATAAGCTTTTCTTTATTGAAGACACATCTATTGCTATCGAGGCTCTAAGTGGAGATGGAGAGTTTCCCGGAGTAAACGTTAAGTACTGGATGAGAGAAACATCATTTGCAAAGTTAGACGAACTGCTAAAAAAACTTGGCAACAATAGAAAAGTAACTGTTCGATCAGACATCGTCTTATATTTGCCGCCAAATTTGCGGACTACTCCAAGCGAAACTTATAAGGTTTTTGTTGGTAAGACCCAGGGTAGTATAGTAGAGAAAGAAGTAACGTTTGAAACAAATAAAATTTACCCTTGGCTCGACAATAAAACGTTTAACAAATGGTTCGTGCCTAAAGGCGCAAAAAAGCCAATAAGTCTGTTACCAATAAATACTGCAATTAAACACGATTTTCGAAATTTAGCATTACAGCATCTTATAGAATTTTTAAGATCAAAGGATCTTATCGATGATAAAAGGCTACAAGATAAACCGTTTCAGGGAGAGTTGTTCCCCAGGAGAAATTATATTATATGTGGTTCAACATGCGCAGGGAAAACAATTCTAGCGTCTGCTCTGACTAGGCTTCACGCATACAGGCATATTGAAGCTAGTGACTTCATGAGGTGCGCCTTGTATACCAGGCATGGTTATTCTAGCAATATGAAGATCCAAGACTTTGCTAAAAATGCGTTGGATACCGATCCAGGAATCGTAGCGAGACAAATTTCCGAGTATATAAAAGGCACTCCTAAAACTGGGCTAGTCATAACAGGTTTTCGCTCGCCGAAGGAAATCAGAATACTGCAAGAAGAACTGTCGGGGATAGAGCTAGAGGTATTATTTATCGATAGTAGTCTCGAAACTAGATACCAGAGAAATATAAAAAGAAATAGATCAGATGCGCCAATAAGCTTTGCAGAATTTGAAAGTAAAAATGAAATTCAAAACTCTATGGGTCTGTCTGCCATAGCTTCAAGCGCCAAAATAATCATAAATGAAAGCAATCTCATAACTTATATAAGATCAACAGTAGCTGCTTTAACTAATGAAGCCCAGCTCATTCCATTTGCTTGCGAGATATCAAAAATAACTGACTTCTTACCCTTGGAACAGGCAATTCTCGTTTCAATGCTAATTGATCACAAAAAAGATATATTGCCCTCAACCACTACGCAAATTGCAAAAAACATGCAAGGAAACATACCCACGCTAAGGCAAAAGGGCAATAAAATTATGCCTGTGGACAAAAACAACGTGAGCAGATTTTTCAATCAGCGATTTAGCCCTCATTTTGAAGCGCATATTAAAAATGAAAAAATCCATTTCAGCCTCTCACACACAGGCATCAGCGCAGCGATATCCCTTATAAGAAAGATAATCAGCGATAACTCATGATGGGGCTTTAATCACAGGACTCGTTAGCTGTCTAAGTCTACCGGCACGAATCTGCAGAAGAGCAACGAACCAATTTAGCTTCTAGTACCACCAGCATTTTCTCCATTAATTCGATAAGTTCATCGAGGCATTCAATTGCAGTTGGCAGTTCTTGATCAGCAAGATTAACAGCAATTGATAGATGTATTGAAGTAGGATGTATGGGGTAAATGCCACGAAAGCCTTTTGCTGCCAGATCCTCTAGTATTTCTATAACATTATTGCCGGAGTACCCAACTTCGCTAGTGTCGGGTCGTAAGCCATACTCAATTCGACGCCGTTTAGGGAGATTCCAGTAACTGATTTTACACTCTAAAATCCGATCATATGCTTCTCGCAGTCTCATTGACAGTATATCATGGCTAGCAGTTGTCATAACGTTCTGAAGCGATGTTAGGTGAACATTTGTCAATGCAGACGCTTCGATGGCACCGCTTTGGAAACCATTTTCCGCTAATAGAATTCCTCTGTCAGCACCGATATCACTAACAATCTCCCGTAGCGCGAGGACATGTAATTTAGTGACTTTGGTGTTCCATAGCTTACATTCCACTATCCAAGTAACCTCAAAACCAGCATGCTTTGACTTCACAAGAACATCAACATCATGCTCCGTTCTCACGCCTTTAACTGTCACATCCGTCTCAGCTTCTAACCCTAAAGACCTGAAGAATAGTGCTGTTTCTTCTTGATATTCCCTCCAGTTCAAAAGCGATTCCTCTAGGATAAATTTTGGGGAGCATTAGGGCAGCGTTGATTGTGACCTAACTGTCTATGAAAACACTTTTTAAGCTTCAATTGGCGAGGGTCACTAAATCATAGTATCGCCTATCTTGCATGACCGCTGCTGTCGACGCTATCGGTTGGACCGAATCGCCGCTTACTGCGTCATAGGCGCCGTTTACTCGTGTAGATACTCCCTCATTCACCTGGGGAGCATGAGTATCTGCGAAAAATCAGCGCATTGACCTAGCTACATGCCAGAACGCGGGTCTGATGCGAGCGTCCGATATTAGCCGTTTTCTCACCTTTGTTTAGCGATTGAACTGCCAGCGTTTTCCTAAGCGATGAGTGAGTAATTGCACGGTCAGCAGATAGTAATAGCGCGTCGATTCAGCGTGCTGGTTCACATGGTGATTTAGGAGCCATGCGAGATGTTTTTGCTGCCAAGTCCATGGATTATCGCGTTGCCAGCGATCAGCTATTGCTGTTTGTATAGCCTTCGCCTGACGTAGGTGGCGTTGGCGCGTGGCATGAGATCCAGTCAGGACGCTCGCCAGGAACAGTTCCATATCGAATGCGTTACTCATGCTCGGCCCCCAATGTAAGCCGAAACTACGTCGATACGACCGTGTCCCAGCTCATAGCTGATTTGCACCCGGGCCTCCTGATCGAGGTGTCGGTCGAGCTGGTAGCAACGGCCACCGTTGATTGGCGCAGGATGCTGGGTGATTTGCTCATATCGTTCGCACGCATAGGCTGCCCGCAACTCGTGGAAGCCTTTGAGGTTGTGCTTATGGAGGATGTCCCGTGCGGGTCGGACGATTCCCTGCAAGAAATCGAGGTAGCGTTCGTTCGGTGCAAGCAGGTTGCGGCTACCGTCGGGCGAGACCTGTTCGGCAAACCTCAATGCGTCACGAATATGATCATCTACCGTAATCCAACGAGGTGCTGACGCGCCTGAACGGCCACCTTTGGTGCCGTCCTGGATGTTGATCTTGCCGAATTGCGTGGCTTCACCTTTTAGACGGGGAAGGTCGGCCAAAATCGTCTCGCGTAAGCGCATACCGGTGGCTCGGGCCAACAATGCGATAGCGGCTGCGCGCGATTGCTGATGTCCCCAGAGCGCCTCTACGACCCGCTTCACGTGTTCGCGGTCTTGGCCTTGCGGCACCGAGCTGCGAACACTAGTGCGCTGCATGCCCAACGCCTCGCTCGGACTCGGGACGTTCACGTATTGATCGCCGCGAAGCGCAGCTATGGTTCGGTTCACGCTGGACAACCGGTTTTGCGCAGTGGCGATGGCGAGCTCACCTTGTTCAACTTGCAGGCGCAAATATCCGACGTAGTCGAGCAGCGTTTTCTGATCTATTTGACGCGCATCGTTGACCCCTGGCCCCTCCTCTGAGCGACACCACCGCACGAATGCCCGCCACCGATCACTATGCGCCTTGACTGTGCCGTAATGCCCACCGCCAAACAGATCACGTAGTGCCTGTGGCCCGGCATAGCTCAATTGCCGGCCATAGCCAAAGTTCCGCCCATCCCGTTTACCCACCAGGGCCATGATCGAACACCTCTTGAAGCCAAAACTTTTAAAACCTTCCCCACGTCATCCCGCCAAGAATGTTGAGTGTTATCAGGGATCAGGGCCCCTGCGACCTGTGAGGGTTGTCCACTAACGCGGGACTGACGGCTCTTTACGACCGGGAGCTTGGGCATCTCATGATCTGACCTCCTGAGCACTTCCGAAGAAGTGGGCGGGTGGAGGCTGCGCTGGCTGACGAGACCAGCACCGCGAGATCCTGAGTCGGGTGAAGGCAGTGAGGCGATGACCGGGGCATGCCTAACTGTCAGTCAGGTGCAGTCCATTCCGTGGGCTGCGGCACCATCATCTGCATCGCTGTTGCTGGTGACTTTTCGGTGTTTGTCACGCCGATTGTCACGAGGGGAATGCCGCAAAGCCTTGTACGAGTTGGGCTGCAGCAGCGGTTGGAGCGCCCGTCTCTTTCCAGGAGAAAGAGACGGGCGCAGGTTGGCGCAATGAAATGGCCAAGCGGATAGGTTGCTGCAGGGCAGCTATGAAAGGGGATGAGTTGCCGCAGTGGGCACACTGGTAAAAGTGGGCATCCATCACCGAGAGAATGGTAAATGTTCAGAAGTTGCAGCAAGCCATGGCGATGATTGAAGAAGCGTCGTCATTCCTGCCTTTCAGCGGGTGATGTCTCTAGGCTAGTATCGGTCGAGTCAGCAACCGTATGACGTTCAAAGGAATGGTAAGTAATGGACCTACACAACGAGTTCGAAAAAAGTAAGTTTTTTCATAGCGCTCGCATTGATCGCCGCTCCGCCGATGCACTGGTCGGCTTGGCCGCTGGTTTGACGGCTGACGGTGCGGTAACCACTAGCGAGGCTGTGTTCCTAAAGCAGTGGCTGGATACCAATCTGATTCATCTTGATGATCCGGTGATAAATCTTCTGTACTCCCGGCTATCGAGAATGCTTCAAGACAACGTTTTGGACGCTGACGAATCCCAAGAGCTGCTTAGTCTTCTGCACAGTTTCTCTGGCCTGCCGGTAGAAAAACCGAAGGGTGCTGATCTGGGTTTTGTCGCGCCTAATGATTTGCCTTTCAACGCTCCTGCGCCTGATCTGATCTGGGACGGCAAGATGTTCGTTTTCACAGGGATCATGGCTTACGGACCTCGCAAGGATTGCCAGGCGTTGATAGAGGCGCGTGGGGCGTTGATTGGTGGGGGCGTGAGTAAGAAAGTGCATTATTTGGTTGTTGGCAGCGTCGGCAACGAGCAATGGCGTCACAGCACTTACGGCACCAAGATCATGAAGGCAGTGGAGCTTCGCGAGGCGGGAGCGCCGATAGCCATTGTCGGTGAGAGTCATTGGCAGCGCATGCTGTTCGGTTGAGGCGTCGTGGCGCTCAGGCGAATCTGATTGAATGCTGCAGCGGACGTTCATGCCTGTTGTTGCTCGATTGGTCTTGAGGTTGCTATCGCGAGCAAGCTCGGCTCCTACAGAGTGAGGGTAGCGGGGCGTTTGTCGTTGTTTTGGATGACGCCTTCGCAGCCTTCGGCAGCTCCTACAGAAAACACACGCGCACAAAAAAGGCCCACCTTTCGGTGAGCCTCTTTCGATGTAGCGTATGGTGCCGGCACCAGGAGTCGAACCCGGGACCTACTGATTACAAGTCAGTTGCTCTACCAACTGAGCTATACCGGCGTGATGGGCGCTGAGTATATAGAGTTTTTTTTGGCTGTAAACCTTAGCTCACTGATTTCGTTTAAAAATTTCTTGAGCGGTTGGCTGCGCGCAGGCGTTGGGGCAAAGCGTTGAGGGAGTGAGCCTTTATCGGCGTTCTGGCGTGGGGCTGAAGGGCGATTCGTCAGGTGGGGCCGGGTTTTGTTTTGGTTTGTGCGCTGGCCTTCAGCTTGGGGTGTGGGGCGGTTGCGGTGGGGGAAAGCTTGCTAAGATGTCGCGTCGCAATGGATAGCAAGCTCAATGCCCAGAACACGTACTTATTACGACGAGCTCAATGTTGCTCGGGATGCCTCGCCAGAGGAGATCAAGCACGCCTTCCGGAAGCTGGCGCAGCAGCTGCATCCGGACCGTAATCATGCCGCCAATTCGTCTGATTTGATGGCAGTGGTCAACGCTGCTCATGATGTGTTGGCCGACCCCGCCAAGCGCGCTGCGTATGACGCCAGTCTGGTTCGTGATGCGCAAGTGGCCCGTCAGGCTGCCACTCAACGGCGTCAGGCCGGGCCGCGAAATGCGCCGCAAGCCGCCGCAAGGCCGCAGGCTCGTCCCTCCGTAAACCCTCAAGGCAAATCAACTAAACAAGCAAAGCCAGCGCGGCGCGGCAGTCGTTTGCGTTGGGTGGCGGTGTTTGTGGTCGCTTGTGGCGCGGGTGCCTGGATGGGTTATGACCGGGACGCAGGCAAGGCGTCTATTCCGCCATCACTGCCGGTGGTGGACGATATGGCGATTCTGGCTGAGGCGCAGGCCAAGGCGGAGGCTGTTGCTGAAGCGGCCAGGGTCGCAGCTGCGGTGCCGGTTAATACGCCCGTGAAGATCGTCGAGCCGGGGCAGCCGGAGTGTGTGCCGCCGCTGGTTGATCCTTTGGGAGCGCCTTGGCCGTCTGCGGCAGGTTATATCGCGGGCATGCCGTTGATGCGTGACGGTGGCTGGTCGGAGATCACTGTGGATAACACTGCGGGCGAGCAGGCGGTGTACGCGAAGATTACCGATGCGACGGGTAAGCGTGATTTCCGGCACGCGTATATTCCGGCGCGCAGTCGCTTTACGTTTGGGCGCATGGATGTCGGTTATTACCAGCTCAAGTACAAGATGCTCGATACCGGGTGTGCTTATGCGTCGAGCCGGATTCGGCTGGAGGAGACGCTGGTCGGGGACCGGATCAAGTCGAGTGTTTACAAGCTGACGCTGCGCAAGCTGCAGAATCGGAATTCGCAGTTTTCGAATGTCAGGAGTGAGGAGTTTTGACGAAGAGCTAGTGCTGGGCCTTTGTTATTTTCTCTATTGGCCTGTAAGCGAAAATCGTGTGGGAGCGAATTCATTCGCGAAGGGGCCGTTACATTCGCAGCCTATGTATCGCATGAAATACCGATTCCCGAATAAATTCGGTCCCACCCTTACGTCGTGAGCTTGAGGCCACAATCAACCTGTGATCATTGCTTGTCCGCGATGAAGTCAATCAGGTCTCAGACACCGAGTCGATCTTATCGCGGGCAAGCCCGGCTCCCACCCAGGGCCAGTTGATTACATCAGCAAACGCAGTACGCTCGGCATTTGGGTCATGGCGGCGAGGTTGTTGATGACCAGCATGTCCAGCAGTTTGAGGATCATGAACGCCAGAATTGGCGAGATATCCAGGCCGCCCAGGTTTGGCAAAATCCGGCGCAGCGGTGCCAGCAACGGTTCGGTGATCTGATTGACCAGCTGTGCGCCAGGGTTGTGGCTGCCAGGGGCGACCCACGACAGGATCACGCTGATGATCAGGGCGTAGAAGAAGATGTTCAGGAACAGACCGGTCACGCCGATGATTGCCCAGAGCAGCAGGTGCAGCGGATCGCCGGTGGTGCCGTAGGCCAGCAGCAAGGTCAGTGCCATCAGGATCATCTGCACGATGATCGCCAGGATCAGCGAGGACATGTCCAGGCCGAACAGGCTCGGGATGATCCGGCGCAGCGGCTTGAGCAGTGGCTGGGTGGCTTTGACCGCGAACTGGCTCAGCGGGTTGTAAAAGTCAGCGCGTACCAGTTGCAGCACGAAGCGCAACAGGATGATCAACAGATACATACTGCCGATGGTTTGCAGCACGTAGATTGCAGCGGTGTTCAGTCCGATCATCGGTCTGCTCCTCAATGGCCTAAAAAGATTACTTGCCCAGCTGTTCGGCCATTTCTGCCGAACGATGTGCGGCGGCGGTCAGCGCGGTGTCTACCAACGCTTCGAAGCCTCCGGCCTGGAATGATTTGATTGCGGCTTCCGTGGTGCCCGCTGGCGAGGTCACGCGGCGGCGCAGCTCGGCAGCATCCACATCGCTGCCGGTGGCCATCAGCGCAGCGCCCAGCGCGGTTTGCATTGTCAGCTGCGCGGCCACGTCCTGAGGCAGGCCGAGTTTCACGCCTGCGGCGGTCATGGCTTCGATCAACAGGAAGAAATACGCCGGGCCGCTACCGGAAACGGCGGTCACGGCGTCCAGTTGCTGCTCTTCTTCCAGCCACAGCGCGATGCCGACAGCCGACAGCAATTGCCCGGCCTGCGCACGCTGCGCGTCGTTGACTTGCTCGGTGGCGTACAGGCCACTGACGCCCTGACGCAGCAGCGCCGGGGTGTTGGGCATGCAGCGTACGATGGGCTGTTCGCCGAGCCAGTTTTTCATGCTCGCGCAGGTGATACCGGCTGCGATGGAGACGACTAGCTGATGCGGTTTGAGGCTCGGGCGCAGGGCTTCGCAAACGGCTTTCATGGCTTGCGGCTTGACGGCGATCAGCACCACATCCGCGCCTTCCACGGCTTCGGCGTTATCAGCGAATACCTGGATACCATGCTCGGCGCTGATCTTGCCGCGTGTTTCGGCGCCCGGGTCGCTGGCCCGGATAGAGTCGGCTTCAACGCCTTGGGCGCGAAGCCCTCCGATCAGGCTGGCGGCCATGTTGCCAGCGCCGATAAAGGCGATGCGGGTTTTGCTCATGTCGGGTTCCTTGCGTCAGAGGTCATGGCTGGCCGTAATCACGGGCGCCAAAAAGGGCAGTGCCAATCCGCACCCAAGTGGCGCCTTGTGCAATGGCAGCCTCCAGGTCGTGGCTCATGCCCATGGAAAGGGTGTCCAGCGGCAGGTTCAGTTGCGCCTGCAACGAGCTGACAGCGGCGAATGCAGCGTTCTGTTCTGCGCTGTCTTCAGTGGGTTCCGGGATGGCCATCAAGCCACGCAGCTTCAAGCGAGGCAAGGCGCTGATGGCTTCGGCCAGCGCAGGCAGGTCGGCGGGCGTACAGCCGGACTTGCTGGCTTCGCCACTCACGTTGACCTGAATGCAGATATTCAGCGGCGGCAGCTCAGCAGGGCGTTGCTCGGACAGGCGTTGCGCGATTTTCAGGCGATCCACTGAATGTACCCAGGCGAAGTTCTCGGCGATAGCACGAGTCTTGTTCGACTGAATGGGGCCGATGAAGTGCCAGCACAAGGGCAGGTCGGTCAATTCGAGCTGTTTGCCGAGTGCTTCCTGCAAATAGTTTTCGCCAAAATCCCGTAAGCCCGCTGCGTAGGCTTCGCGCAGGGCCTGGGCCGGTTTGGTTTTGCTCACCGCCAGCAGGCCGATGGACGCCGGGTCACGCTGCGCCGATTGAGCTGCTGCGCTAATTCGCTCGCCGAGCGTTGAAATGTTCGCTGCTATCATGGACATTGATTTGCGCCAGCAGGGCTAAAGTCTGCGGCATTCTATGTGATTGAGGAGCTGTATGGATATTACCGAGCTGCTGGCTTTCAGTGCCAAGCAAGGCGCATCGGACTTGCACCTCTCGGCTGGGCTGCCGCCGATGATTCGTGTGGATGGCGATGTGCGTCGGATCAACCTGCCCGCACTGAATGCCAAGGACGTGCAGGCGCTGATCTACGACATCATGAACGACAAGCAACGGCAGGATTTTGAAGAGTATCTGGAGACGGATTTCTCGTTCGAAGTGCCGGGCGTTGCGCGCTTCCGGGTCAACGTGTTCAACCAGAATCGCGGCGCGGGAGCGGTATTCCGGACCATTCCCGCGAAGATCCTCACGCTCGAAGAATTGGGCATGGGAGAAGTGTTTCGCAAGATTACCGACGTGCCTCGCGGGCTTGTGTTGATCACCGGGCCGACCGGTTCGGGCAAATCGACGACGCTGGCGGCGATGATTGATTATCTGAACGTCAATCGTCATCACCACATCCTGACCATTGAAGACCCGATTGAATTCGTGCACGAGTCCAAGAAGTGTCTGGTCAACCAGCGTGAAGTGCACCGCGACACGCTGGGCTTTTCCGAAGCGTTGCGTTCGGCATTGCGCGAAGACCCGGATGTGATTCTGGTCGGGGAGATGCGTGATCTGGAGACCATCCGCCTGGCGCTGACCGCAGCAGAGACCGGGCATCTGGTGTTCGGCACGCTGCACACGACATCGGCGGCGAAAACCATCGACCGGATCGTGGATGTGTTTCCTGCTCAGGAAAAATCCATGATCCGCTCGATGCTGTCCGAGTCACTGCATGCGGTGGTGTCTCAGGCGTTGCTCAAGAAGGTCGGCGGCGGTCGGGTAGCGGCCCACGAAATCATGATGGGCACGCCAGCGATTCGTAACCTGATCCGTGAAGACAAGGTCGCGCAGATGTATTCAGCGATTCAGACCGGCGGGTCGTTGGGCATGCAGACGCTGGACATGTGCCTGAAAGACCTGCTCGCCAAAGGGATCATTACCCGCGACGCCGCGAAGGAAAAGGCCAAGGTGCCGGATAATTTTTGAGGCAATGCACATTCCCGGTAGGAGCAAACTTGTTCGCGAGACTGCCTTACACCCGACACATTAGTGTTGGATGTACAGGCTCCTCGCGAACAAGTTCGCTCCTACCGGGAATGGGTCTTAACGCTGCACGACCCGCAGCGGCGTGCTCTGCTTGGGCAGTACGCGCTTGGCGACCATGTAATGGCTGTTCCAGTACGGCTTCTTCAATGTATCGACGCTGACTTTCTTGCCGCGACGCGGGGCATGAACGAAGCGGTCGTTGCCCAGATAAATGGCGACGTGGTTGACCTTGCGGCTTTTGATGTTGAAGAACAGCAGGTCGCCGGGCTTCAAATCTTTGCGATCAACCTTTACGCCATGCCCTTCAGCCATGGCATTGGAGGTGCGCGGCAAATCGACTTCAGCCACGTCGTTGAATGCATATTTCACCAAACCGCTGCAGTCCAGCCCTTTACCTGGGGTGTTGCCGCCCCAACGATAAGGAGTACCGACCGCTTTCAGAGCACGGCTGACGACCGAGTTGCTCTGCTTGATGTTTGGGACGCCTGGCGTCGGCAACGTTTGCACGTTGGCAACGGCCTTGGAATTCTTTGCCGGGGCGCGGTAAATAACGGCCCGGGAGCTGTGGCCACGTGGAGAGATGACAGGCGCAGGCTCGGTGGTTTGAGTAGTCGCGTTGGCTGGCGAAGAATGAGTTTTCGCAGTGTAGCCGGTGAAGCTCGCGGGTAGTTGTTGCTCACGATTGGTGGCGTGGGCGGCCAGTGGCATAAGTAGGCAGATGGTTAGCCATGACTTGAAAAAAGGACGCATTCGGCAGGGCTCTTGTGGGTTAGCGCGCAACTTTATAACAGCTTTTTGCGGCTTTCAGACCCTTGATGACAGAACGATTACGGTACGATCGTTTCAAATTCTGCGACAAACTCTCTCAAAACATGGGTGAATCCCTTGTGTTACAAGGGTTTGTTATAAGCGTCAGAGGTTCCTGCCATACGTCGGACAGATACAAAAAAGTCACATGCTTTACAGATATTTTTTTCTATTACGGCAAAAGAGGTCCTAATGAACACCTATCAACTGGATTCACAGCGTCAGGACACCCATAGCAAATTGCTCGGTTACCTGCTGTGGATTGTCGGTTTCACCGGCGCTCATCGCTTCTATTACGGCAAGCCAGTCACCGGCACGATCTGGTTCTGCACCTTGGGCTTGCTGGGCATTGGCTGGTTGATCGATTTGTTCCTGATCCCCGGCATGGATCGCGAAGCTGATTATCGCTTCACGGCAGGCACTACCGACTACAACGTGGCCTGGTTGCTGCTGGCATTCCTTGGGGTTTTCGGTGTGCATCGCATGTATCAGGGCAAGTGGATCACCGGGATCATCTACCTGTTCACGGGCGGGCTGTTTCTGGTGGGTGTGCTGTATGACCTGTGGACACTGAATGATCAGATCTCGATCAAGAATGCCCAGCGCGGTTAACGCGACCTGATTGGGGGGCAGTTTGTCATCAGTGGTTCCTGTGGGAGCGGTGCTTGCCCGCGATAAACGATTACTCGGTTATGCAGGTAAACCGAGACATCTGAATCGCGGGCAAGCACCGCTCCCACAAAGGTTTGCGGTCTCCGGTAGGCGCGAGCCTCAACCCGTATGCGTAATCCGCCCATCCACCAGCGTGTAGCGCACTGCGCTCGGCAGGCAGTGGCCGAGGAACGGGCAGTTTTCGCCTTTGGACAGCCAGGTTTCTCCGGCAACGGTTGAGGCTGCAGGGTCAAACAGCACGATGTCGGCTGGCGAGCCGGCGCTCAGTTGCCCAGCAGGCAGGCGCAATGCCGCTGCCGGGCCGCTGCTCAAACGGGCGATCAGGGTTGGCAGGTCGAGCAGGCCATCTTCAACCAGTGTCATTGCCAATGGCAGCAGCAATTCCACGCTGCTGATGCCTGGCTCGGTCGCGCCAAACGGGGCCAGCTTGGCGTCACGCTCGTGCGGCTGGTGATGGCTGGAGATCGCGCTGATTACCCCGGATTTGACCGCTTCACGCAGGCCGTCGCGATCGGCGCGAGTGCGCAGTGGTGGTTGCACGTGATACAGGCTGGAGAAGTCGATCAACGCTTCATCCGTCAGGATCAACTGATACAACGCCACGTCAGCCGTAACCTTCAGGCCGCGTGCCTGTGCCTGAGCGATCAGCGCTGCGCCGCGAGCGCTGGTCAACTGGCTGAAGTGCGCGCGTACACCGCTTTGCTCGACCAGCAGCAGATCGCGTGCGAGAGCCACGGTTTCAGCGGTTTCAGGAATGCCTGCCAGGCCGAGGAAGCTCGCGGTCGGGCCTTCGTGAGCCAGGCCACCGTCGGCCAGATCACGGTCCTGAGAGTTGAAAATTACCGTCAGGTCGAACGTCGCCGCGTATTCCAGCGCACGGCACAGCGTGCGGGTGTTGCGAAAGCTCTCCAGACCGTTGCCGAAGGCGACGCAGCCCACATCGCGCAACGCGACCAGTTCAGCCAGTTGCTCGCCTTCCAGGCCCTTGCTGAGCGCACCAATCGGGAACACCTTGCTGTGCCCGGCTTCGCGAGCGCGATCAAGGATCAACTCGGCGACGGCCGAAGTGTCCAGAATCGGCTTGGTGCGAGGCGGGCAGCACAGACTGGTCACGCCACCGGCTGCGGCGGCGCGGGTCTCGCTGGCAATCGTGCCTTTGCGGCTGTAACCCGGCTCGCGCAGGGCGACGTTCAGGTCAACAAGGCCGGGAGCGGCGATCAAGCCAGTAGCGTCGATGGTTTGCACAGGTTCGAAACCGGCTGGCGCCTCGCCGATTGCGAGAATCTTGCAGGCTTCCAGGTGCAGGTCGGTAATTTGGTCCAGACCGCTGTTGGGGTCGATGACGCGAGCGCCGAGGATGCTGAGCTTCACTGGGCGTTCTCCTGTTCGAATTGTCGTTGCGCGGTTTGTCCGCTCATGGCCATGGACAGCACGGCCATGCGCACGGCGATGCCGTAGGTCACTTGATTGAGGATCACCGAGTGAGCGCCATCGGCCACGGCTGACTCGATTTCCACGCCCCGGTTGATCGGGCCGGGGTGCATGACGATGCAGTCCGGCTTGGCGCCGGCCAGCCGCGCAGTGGTCAGGCCGAACAGGCGGTAGAACTCCCCCTCGCTCGGCAACAGGCCGCCCTGCATACGTTCGCGTTGCAGGCGCAGCATGATCACCACGTCGACATCTTTCAGGCCTTCGTTCAGGTCGGTGTAGACCTTCACGCCATATTGCTCGACGCCGACCGGCAGCAAGGTTTTCGGGCCGATCACGCGGATGTCCGGGCAGCCCAGCGCTTTGAGGGCGATCATGTTCGAGCGCGCCACCCGCGAGTGCAGGATGTCGCCGACGATGGCCACTGAAAGGTTTTCGAAGCCGCCTTTGTGCCGACGAATCGTCAGCATGTCGAGCATGCCTTGAGTGGGGTGAGCGTGACGGCCGTCGCCGCCATTGATGATCGCCACTTCCGGGCAGACATGCTCGGCGATGAAATGCGCCGCGCCCGAATCGCCGTGCCGCACGACAAACATGTCGGCAGCCATCGCTTCCAGGTTACGCAGGGTGTCGAACAACGTTTCGCCCTTGCTGGTCGAGGACGTGGACACGTTAAGTGTGATCACGTCCGCCGACAGCCGCTGCGCCGCCAGCTCAAAGGTCGTGCGGGTGCGCGTGGAGTTCTCGAAGAACACGTTGCACACAGTCTTGCCGCGCAGCAGCGGGACTTTCTTCACCGCCCGGGCACCGACTTCCAGAAAGGAGTCAGCGGTATCGAGGATTTCGGTAAGCAGCTCGCGAGGCAAGCCGTCGAGGGACAGAAAATGGCGCAGCTGACCTTGATGGTTGAGCTGCAGCGGGCGCTTGGCGTCGAGGGGCGTCATCGCAAAGGACTCTTTCAAGGGCGGTTAAAGGGCGGCGGAGGCGGTGGACAGGTCTTGGATTTCGAGGGCCAGCGGCGCAGGGCCGCTCAGCTTGACGCGCTCGTTGGCGGCCAGCGACAGGGTTGCGCCGACCACGTCCGGGCTGATCGGCAACTCGCCCGCGTCCAGGTCCAGCAGGCACACCAAAGTCACGCTGGCCGGGCGGCCATAGTCGAACAGTTCGTTGAGAGCGGCGCGAATAGTGCGGCCACTCATCAATACGTCATCGATCAGTACCAGGTGCTGGCCTTCGATTTCGAATGGCAGGTCAGAAGGGCGCACTTGCGGGTGCAGGCCGTTCTGACTGAAGTCATCCCGGTAGAACGAGACGTCCAGTGTGCCCAGCGGGTCATCGCGACCGAGCGTCTTGAGCAGTTCCTGCGCGACCCAGACGCCGCCGGTGCGAATGCCGATGAAGCGAGGATCGCTGACGCCGCGCTTGTTGAGGTGCGCGTTCAGATCAGTGGCCATCTGACGAATCAGTTCGGCGGGGTTGGGCAGGGTCATGACGTTGCTCCTGAAAGTACCCGAGCCGGGTCGAGGCCAGGCTCAGGCGGAAACGAGAATTCAAGGTGTTACTGCTTGGCGTTTGTACAGGCTCAATGCGTCAGGCATTGAACAGTTCGGAGTTGGCATCAAGCCAGCCTTGCAATAACAGCATGGCGGCGATGGCATCAACCGGGTTGTCTTTGTAGCTGCTGCCGCGTTGCCCGCCTCGGCTCATGCGTTCGCCCTTGGCCTCGAAGGTGGTCAGGCGTTCGTCGTGGGTGTAGACCGGCAGGTTGAAGCGGCCGTTGATCCGACGCGAAAATTTCTCTGCCTTGACGCTCATCTCGCTCGGCGTGCCGTCCATGTTCAAGGGCAGGCCGACGACGATGGCGTCAGGTTTCCATTCACGGATCAGCGCTTCGATCTGGTTCCAGTCCGGCACGCCTTGCTGGGCCTTGAGGGTGCACAGCTCGCGGGCCTGGCCGGTGATGACCTGGCCCACCGCAACACCGATCTGTTTGGTGCCGTAATCGAAACCCAGCAGTAAACGCAGTGCGGCCATCAGGCGTGGCCTGCCTGGCTGGTGAGCAAGCTCAGGTTGACGCCAAGGCGCGCAGCCGCCGCATTGAGCCGCTGGTCACTGTCGACGTCGAAGAGGATGGCCGGGTCGAACGGGCAGTTCAGCCAGGCATTGGCGGCCAGTTCGGCTTCAAGCTGGCCTGCATCCCAACCGGCGTAACCGAGGGTGATCACATTTTGATCAGGGCCATAGCCGTCAGCGATGGAAAAAAGCACGTCCTGCGAGGTCGAAAGCGCCAGGTCACCGAGTTCGACGGTTGCCTGGAAAATCTGCCCTCTAGGGTGCAGAACGAAGCCGCGGTCGGTTTGCACGGGGCCGCCAGTATGAATCTGGATATCCTGGCAGTGCGTGGGAGGGGGCAGTTCGGGGCGCAATTGCTCAAGAACATCTGCCAGGGTGAGGCTTTGCGGTCGATTGATGACCAGCCCCATGGCTCCATTGGCATTGTGCTCGACGATATAAGTCAGCGTCTGCGCAAAGTTCGGGTCCACCATGTGTGGCATGGCGATCAGGAATTGATGCTTGAGATAACTCGCAGATACGTTTTTCATGAGCCCTAGTGTGGCGCTGCGCGGCGGGCCTGACAACTGGCAGTTCTGACAGGCTCGCAGGTTTGTGAAAGAGCCGTCAGTTACTGGAAAGCTTGTCGCCTCGGGCAAACTTCCAGGTGCGGATGATTTCGAGCCGGTCGATGTCAGCCAGATCGCCGGTGAACGGCGCAAATGGCGCCGCCAGCCGTACGATTCGCTGCGCAGCCTGATCCAGTAACGGTTGGCCGGAAGACTCCAGCACCAGTACTTCGTATAGCGAGCCGTCACGATTGATCGAAACCATCAGGCGTAAATTGCCGTAAATCTGCTTGCGGCGTGCCTCTTCCGGGTAGTTCAGGTTACCGACGCGCTCGACTTTCTTGCGCCAGTCGTCTTTATACCAGGCGCCCTTGTCGCGCATGGTCGACGCTGCGTTGAGGCGGTGGATCTTTGGTCGCTTGGCGTACAGCTGTTGTTCGTTGGACAGTTCGGCTTCGAGGCTTGCGATTTCGCTGCTGAGTTGCGAGCTGTCAAATTCTGGCGCGGCTTTGGGGGTTGGGTCAGGTTTGACCTCTTCACGTTTGGCCACGGTCTTTTCAGGTGTCTTGGCCTTGGTGGCGACCACGGTCTTCGTCGATTCCTGCTTTTGCACAGGCATGGCCGCAGGCGGTGGGGTCACTTTGTTGATCTTGGTGTCCTGAAAGGGCGCAAGCTCGGTGGTCTTGGGGATTTCTGCCTTGTCCAGGGTGCCGCTGCCTTCCTGATTTTCTTGCGCCAGAAAGTCCGCCTGCTTGGGCCTGGTTTCGCTTTTGAAGGTGGCGAGGGTGATTTCCAGCGTCTGGCTGATCTGCTCCGGTTTGACGTAGGTAAAACCCACACCAAGGATGATCGCCACGTGAATCAGCGCCGCAATCAACAAGGTAAAGCCCAGACGATCAGCCGGGCGCACGCCTGCTTGGGAAAGTTCGTATGGGAGATCGACAGCAGTCATCAGCGGGTTAGCGTCTCTTGGGGCGGAATTCTTCAGGCCGCGCATCATAACTCAAGACCGGGCGCGAACCCTGTAGGAGTGAGCTTGCTCGCGATAGCGTCATATCAGTCAATGACCTGATCGCCTGTTAAATCGAATCGCGAGCAAGCTCACTCCTACAGAAATTGCGCTCCCAAAGATTATCTGGCGTTCAGCTTTTTCTCGATCACATCCATCAACATGCCGCCAATGTTAGTACCAAACGCATTGTCGATTTCACGGATGCAGGTCGGGCTGGTGACGTTGATTTCAGTCAGATGCTCGCCGATCACATCCAGGCCGACGAAAATCAGGCCTTTTTCGCGCAAGGTCGGGCCAATCTGCTCAGCGATATAACGGTCTTTTTCAGTCAGCGGGCGCGCTTCGCCACGACCACCGGCCGCAAGGTTGCCACGGGTTTCGCCAGCAGCCGGGATACGCGCCAGGCAATACGGTACAGGTTCACCGTCGACCATCAGGATGCGTTTGTCGCCGTCTTTGATCGCCGGCAGATAACCCTGCGCCATGATCTGCTGAGTGCCATGTGCAGTCAGGGTTTCCAGAATCACCGACAGGTTTGGATCGCCCACACGATGGCGGAAGATCGAAGCACCGCCCATGCCGTCCAGCGGCTTGAGGATCACATCGCCATGCTCGGCGGCGAACTCACGCAGGATGTCGGCACGACGGCTGACCAGGGTCGGCGGCGTCAGGTGCGGGAATTGGGTGGCGAACAGTTTTTCGTTGCAGTCACGCAGGCTCTGCGGCTTGTTGACGATCAGTACACCCGCGCGCTCGGCTTGTTCCAGCAAGTACGTGGCGTAGACAAATTCCATGTCGAACGGCGG
The DNA here is from genome assembly GCF_055283875.1 of Pseudomonas sp. HP_14. Lineage (NCBI taxonomy): Bacteria > Pseudomonadati > Pseudomonadota > Gammaproteobacteria > Pseudomonadales > Pseudomonadaceae > Pseudomonas > Pseudomonas sp. HP_14. The sequence goes on from NZ_JBTOQI010000007.1 coordinate 152,042, forward strand.
ATCCTTGCGCATCAGGATCACGTCCAGATCGTCCAGACCGCTGTCCACTTCGGTACCAAACTCGAACCATTTGGCCGGGTCGGCGAAGACTTTCAGCGGTTTCATGCGGGCGCGTGCCTGGCCAGCATTCTGATACAGGTCCTGCTGCTCCATATAGAACAGCGACCAGCCGCGTTCCTGAGCTGCAAGCAGCATGGCCAGTGAGCTGTCCTTTTTATAGGAGATGCGCTCAATCGGGTCCATGACAATCCCTAGGCGAACGCTCATGGGCAAATATCCTCTGATCGATAACGGCCGCGTCGGCCTTGAAATAGGCGTCAGGGTGGCGCTCCGCTTGCTCCGGGTCAAGAGGCAAGCATGCGGCGCCCGGCTTTATGGATTGAGTCTGGAGAGTGTGCTAAAAAGGCTTCGCGCCTGAATTTGGCATTTGGCCCTTCAGCCCCTGAAAATCAGGAGCTGGCAGTACTATCAGGCTTCCCGTGCCGGGCAGAACACGCATAATCACGCCGCGGCGATGGAAGAGCAGACATGGAACAGCATTCATCAGCACTGAAAGTCATGGTCATCGATGATTCGAAGACGATTCGTCGCACCGCCGAAACGCTGCTCAGGAATGTCGGTTGTGAAGTCATCACGGCTGTCGACGGGTTCGATGCGCTGGCTAAAATCGCCGACAATCATCCGCGCATCATCTTTGTCGACATCATGATGCCGCGCCTGGACGGCTATCAGACCTGCGCGCTGATCAAGAACAACCGGGCGTTCAAGTCAACGCCGGTGATCATGCTCTCGTCCAAGGATGGCCTGTTCGACAAGGCCAAAGGGCGAATCGTAGGTTCCGATCAGTTTTTGACCAAACCGTTTAGCAAGGAAGAACTGCTCAGCGCGATCAAGGCGCATGTGCCGGGATTCGTTGCAGTGGAACAACAAGTATCGTGACGTCTGCCGCCCTCAAGGGCTGCGGGCATTCATCCTTATGGGGAACACCATGGCTCGAATTCTGATCGTCGATGACTCGCCGACTGAAATGTACAAATTGACCGGCATGCTGGAAAAGCACGGTCATGAAGTCCTCAAGGCCGAAAATGGCGCCGACGGTGTTGCGCTGGCGCGTCAGGAAAAACCCGATGCCGTGTTGATGGACATCGTCATGCCCGGTCTCAACGGTTTTCAGGCTACCCGCCAACTGACCAAGGATGCCGACACCAGCATGATCCCGGTGATCATGATCACCACCAAGGATCAGGAAACCGACAAGGTCTGGGGCAAGCGTCAGGGCGCCCGGGATTACCTGACCAAGCCGGTGGACGAAGAGACCCTGATGAAAACCCTGAACGCGGTACTCGCCGGCTGACCGCCGGTTCGTCATGGCTGAGTCTCAAACCGCCTTCCAGCTGCTGTTCGACATCGACCAACGCTGTCGAACACTGGCGGCGGGTCTACCGTTTCAGGAAACCCGCCAGCAGGACTGGAGCGGTATCGGTTTTCGTATGGGCGGCCGCTGCTACGTCGCGCCGATGGGCGAAGTCGGCGAAATTCTTCATGAGCCGCGTTATGCCGCGTTGCCGGGCGTGAAACCCTGGGTTCGCGGCGTGGCCAATCTGCGCGGCAAGCTGTTGCCCATCATGGACCTGTGCAGCTTTTTCGGTCATGAGCTGTCGCCCCTGCGCAAAGAGCGACGGGTGCTGGTCGTCGAACATCATGACGTCTTCGCCGGTTTGCTGGTCGATGAGGTTCTTGGCCTGCAGCATTTCAGTCAGATCAGCCTGATGCCACGGCAAGGGGCCGAAATGGAAGACGCCATCACACCGTTCATTCGCGGACAGTTTCTGCGCGAGCAGGCCTGGCTGGTGTTCAGCCCATGGGCGCTGGCGCAGTCACCAGGCTTTATGGACGTAGCACTGTAAGACTATTGGGCAGGCCAGCGATGCTGGCCTTTTTTGCTTGCGCGATGAACATCGCATTCGGTCCAGGTGGGACATGAGTAAGACAGGCAGATCCTTGGAAGGCCTACGCAGCCGCTCGCAAATCGTCGTGCTGTTCGTTGCGCTGATCATTTTCATCGTATTGCTGTTCGTCAATTTCGCTTACCTCAATACGCAATCGACCTACGACAAGCAGTACATCGGGCACGCTGGTGAATTGCGCGTGCTCTCCCAGCGTATCGCCAAGAACGCCACCGAAGCCGCTGCTGGCAAACCCCAGGCATTCAAGTTGCTCGCCGATGCGCGTAATGATTTTGATATGCGCTGGGGTTTCCTGCGCAAGGGTGATAAAGCCACCGGCCTGCCGCCAGCGCCTCAGGGCGTGCGTGACGAGTTGCAGACGGTGCAGACCGACTGGGAGGCCCTGCGCAAAAGTACCGACGTCATTCTGGCCAACGAACAAACCGTGTTGTCGCTGCATCAGGTGGCGGCGACGCTGGCCGAAACCATTCCGCAATTACAGGTCGAGTACGAAAAAGTCGTCGATATTCTGCTGCAAAACCGCGCCCCGGCCAGTCAGGTGGCGGTCGCACAGCGCCAGTCGTTACTGGCGGAGCGGATTCTCGGTTCGGTCAACAAGGTGCTGGCGGGTGATGACACCGCTGTGCAGGCTGCCGACGCCTTTGGCCGTGACGCCAGTCAATTTGGACGGGTGCTCAGCGGGATGCTCGACGGCAACGTAACCCTGCGCATTGCCCAGGTCGATGACCCGGACGCCCGGGCGCGTCTGGCCGAGATTGCCGAGTTGTTCCAGTTCGTTTCCGGCTCGGTAGATGAAATCCTTGAAACCTCGCCTGAGCTGTTCGAGGTCCGCGAATCCGCAGGCAATATCTTCAATAGCTCGCAAACGCTGCTCGACGAAACATCGGTGCTCGCCAACCGGCTTGAGCATCTGGCCAGTGCGCGGTCGTCCAATACCATTGGCGGTTACGTGCTGGGGCTGCTGGCCCTGATGTCGATCATTCTCATTGGTCTGGTCATGGTCCGCGAAACCAACCGCCAGCTTCGCGAAACGGCCGAGAAGAGTGAGCGCAACCAGAACGCGATCATGCGTCTGCTTGATGAGATCGAAAACCTCGCGGACGGTGACCTCACGGTGGCCGCCTCTGTGACGGAAGACTTCACCGGGGCAATCGCCGACTCGATCAACTACTCCATCGACCAGTTACGCGAGCTGGTAGCGACCATCAACCTCACCGCCGAACAGGTGTTCGGTGCGGTCAAGGACACTCAGGGCACGGCCACGCAACTGGCCGCTGCGTCGGAGCATCAGGCGTTGCAGATTGCCGCAGCGTCCAACGCGATCAACCGCATGACGGGCTCCATCGATCTGGTATCGGCCAACGCCCACGAGTCCTGGTCGGTGGCCGAGCGGTCGGTGGCAATTGCCAATAAGGGTAACGAGGTGGTGCACAACACCATCAACGGCATGGACAACATTCGCGAACAGATTCAGGACACGTCCAAACGGATCAAGCGCCTCGGTGAGTCCTCTCAGGAGATCGGCGATATCGTCAGCCTGATTGACGACATTGCTGACCAAACCAACATTCTGGCGCTGAACGCAGCAATTCAGGCGTCCATGGCCGGGGATGCCGGACGCGGCTTTGCTGTGGTAGCCGACGAGGTCCAGCGGCTGGCCGAGCGTTCTTCCTCTGCGACCAAGCAGATTGAAACCCTGGTGCGGGCGATTCAGAACGACACCAACGAAGCGGTCATCTCCATGGAGCAGACCACCACCGAAGTGGTGCGTGGTGCACGCCTGGCACAGGACGCCGGGGTGGCACTGGAGGAGATCGAAGGCGTTTCAAAAATCCTCGCGGCGCTGATTCAGAGCATTACCAACGCGGCTCAGCAACAGGCTGAACTGGGGCTGCAGATATCCCAGACCATGACCGTTATTCAGCAAACCACCTCGCAGACCACCTCGGGCACCGCAGCCACGGCACGTAGCATGGGCAACCTGGCGAAGATGGCCAGCGCGATGCGTCGTTCGGTTTCGGGCTTCACCTTGCCATCGTCGAAGGACCACGGGTGATGGTCAGAAAACGTACAGCTCAGCACGGTCATGGAACCTGGAAATACATGACCTGTAGGAGTGTGCTTGCACGCGTTTCGGTCTCCTGTTCTATGAATATATCGACTGTGCTGACGCAATCGCGAGCAAGCTCACTCCTACAGCGGGCGTGTGGTTCAGAGACGGTGTCGCACGGTATATACGGATTCCGTTGGAGCGAGGCTTGCCCGCGAAGAACGATAACGCGTAGTGCCTGTTTCACCGTGTTGCCAGATTCGCGGGCAAGCCTCGCTCCAACAAATGCTGCTGGGTATTGGAGTCGTCATGGCTGATCGGCACGACTATGTGGCGCTGGAATGGGTGAAGGGCGAAATCGCCGAAACCCTCAAGCAGGCCCGCCACGCCCTCGAAACATTCATTGTCGATCCCGGCCAGACGGCTGCGATGGACGAGTGTCTGGATTGCGTTCACCAGGTGCATGGCAGCCTGCAAATGATCGAGTTCTACGGTGCAGCGCTGCTGGCCGAAGAAGTCGAGCAACTGGCGCTGGCATTGCAGCAGGACCGCGTTGCGGAGCGGGCCGAGGCCGAGCAATTGCTGACTCAGGCCATGACGCAGCTGCCTGCCTACCTGGACCGCATTCATTCAGCCAGGCGCGATTTGCCGTTGGTGGTGCTGCCGCTGCTTAACGACTTGCGCAGCGCCCGTGGTGAAAGCCTGCTCTCGGAAACCAGTCTGTTCGCCCCGCAATTGGTCAGCGTGGCACCGCTGGACGCGCAAACCCTTGAGCAGCGCGACAGCCCCGAGTTGCCCGCGCTGCTGCGTAAATTGCGCCAGACCCTGCAAACCGCATTGGTCGGCCTGTTGCGTGAACAGGACGTGCAGATTCAGCTTGGCTACATGGGCAAAGTCTTCGCGCGCCTCGAACAACTCTGCGATAACGCGCCACTGGGTCCGCTTTGGCAGATAGCCTCGGCGCTGGTCGAAACCATGCTCAATGGCAACTTCACCAACAGCCCGGCACTGCGCAGCCTGTTCAAGGACGCTGACAAAGAGCTCAAACGGCTGCTGGAGCAGGGCATCGCGGGCATCAACCAGCCTGCCCCGGATGAGTTGCTAAAAAGCCTGCTGTTCTACATCGCCAAGTCGGACAGTCAGGCGCAGCGAATGGTTGATCTGAAGGATCAGTACGGTCTGGACGAAGCATTGCCCGACACCACGCCACCGAGTCAGCAGCGGACGAGCCTGGGCCCCGACCGCGATGCAATGCGCTCGGTGATCAGCGCATTGTGCGAAGAACTGGTACGGGTCAAGGAACGGCTCGATGTGTTTGTCCGCGGTGATCGCAAGTCGGTCAGCGAGCTCAACAGCCTGTTGCCACCGCTACGGCAGATTGCCGACACGCTGGCGGTGCTGGGCTTCGGCCAACCGCGCAAAGTCATCATTGATCAGTTAGCCGTGGTCCAGGGCTTGGCTCAGGGACAGCGCGAACCCAGCGACGCAGCCTTGATGGACGTGGCCGGTGCGCTGCTTTACGTGGAAGCGACACTGGCCGGTATGGTCGGGCCAGTAGAGCAAGCCGCTAATCGCGAAGACAGCCGCCTGCCGACCACGGACCTCACGCAGATTCATCAGTTGGTGATCCGTGAAGCACGTGTTGTGTTGCAGCAAGCCAAAGACGTGATCATCGATTACATCGACGGTGAGTGGGATCGTCAGCGTCTTGAACCGCTGTCCGCGCTGTTGGTGCAGGTGCGCGGCGCGCTGGCAATGATCCCGCTCGCCCGTGCCGCGAGTTTGCTGGCGGCCTGCAACGATTACATTCTTGAACACCTGCTGGTCGATGAAACCCGCCCGGCCTGGACCCAACTCGACAGTCTGGCTGACACCATTACCGGCATCGAGTACTACCTGGAACGCATGGGCGAAGACCATGAAGCACCGGGTGAGCAGGTGCTGGACATGGCACAGGAAAGCCTGGCGAGACTGGGCTACACCCCGGCGTCGGACACGCTGGACGTGCCGGTGCTGGACGAGGTTATCAGCCAGGACGAGATTCTGGAGCTGGAAGCCCGCAACGCATTGGTCAGCCCGACACAGACCATTGCCGATGTGCTGGCCAGCCCGGTGAGCGCAGTCAACCCGCCTGCTCTTCACACACCCGCCAGCCTGTTGCCGCCACCGGTCGATGAAGAGGCCGTGGATGACGAATTGCTGGAAGTGTTTCTTGAAGAGACCGACGAAGTCCTCGCAGCCCTGCGTGAATACTTGCCGCAGTGGATTGGCTCGCTCAACGATGCGCGCAGTAACACCACCGCGCTGACTGAAGTACGCCGCGCTTTCCATACCCTCAAAGGCAGCGGGCGGATGGTGCGGGCGTTGATCCTTGGTGAGCTCGCATGGGCGGTGGAAAACCTGCTCAATCGGGTGCTGGAAAACAGCGTCAAACCTGACGTGCACGTTCAACAGTTGCTCAACGAAGTGCTGGCGTTGTTGCCGGAAGTCATCAAGGACTTCGCCCTGGGTGCGCAGCGTCAGCGTGATGATGTCGACCGTCTGGCCGCCCGTGCTCATGCCTTGGCAAAAGGCCAAGGCCTGCTGACCTTCGACACTGCTCCCGAAGACGACGAACACGACGAGCTCGACCCGCAATTACTGGAAATTTTCCGTCAGGAAGCCTTGAGTCATCTGGACAGCCTCAAGCGTTTTCTCGATGGCAGCGCCGACGACCCAGAGCCAGCCATCAGCGACGACTTACTGCGTGCGCTGCATACCCTCAAAGGCAGCGCCTCCATGGCGGGCGTGTTGCCGATCGCCGAGCTGACCAGCCCGCTCGATCAACTTGTGCGTGAGTACAGGGCGCACATGATTGCCCTTGGGCACGCCGAGCTTGAGTTGCTGCGCAGCGCCGAGCCGCTGTTTCTTCAAGGCCTGGCGCAACTGTCGAGCACGCCGCTGGGGCCTATTCCCGGTGCGACTCAGTTGATCGAAGCGGCGCAGGCCTTGCTGGAAGAGCGCTTGGCTGCGGCGGTAAATGCGTCGAACAACGGCTTGCGGATCAAGCGTAATCCGCAACTGATTGAAAGCTTCCTCGCTGAAGGCATGGACATTCTGCTGGACGCGGAGAACCTCTTGCAGCGTTGGCGTGAACACCCCGGCGAGCGGCAGGAGCTCTCGGCGCTGCTGGAAGAACTGACCACGCTCGGGCACGGCGCGCACCTCGCTGATCTCCCGCAAGTGGACGAGCTCTGCGAAGCCTTGCTCGACCTTTATGGCGCAGTGGAAGAAAGCAGCCTGGCGGTCAGCGAACGGTTTTTCGACGAGGCCGAACAGGCTCATGAAGCGCTGATCTGCATGCTTGATCAGTTGGCCGCCGGACAAGACGTCGAAGCCTGCCCGGCCCGTATCCAGGCCTTGCGTGACCTGCTTGACCAGGCGCTGGACCCATCGGCCACCGGCCTGATCAAAAGCGACGGCAGTCAGGCGCTGAGCATCACCGAGCTGAACGCGGCCACCGAACAGTTGGCCAGTCATGCGCCGATTTACGACGACCCGCTGACTCTGGACGACGAGATCGTCGAGATATTCCTCGAAGAGGCGGTGGATATTCTCGACAGCGCCGGGCAAGCCCTGCAGCGCTGGCTGGATGATCCGGAAAACCCGATGCCGCTGTCAGCTTTGCAGCGCGACCTGCACACCCTCAAAGGTGGCGCGCGCATGGCCGAAATCGGTCCCATCGGGGATCTTGGGCATGAGCTGGAAAGTGTGTACGAAGGCCTGATTGATCGTCGCTACAACTATTCCCCGGCGCTCGCAGAGCTGCTGATCCAAAGCCATGACCAGTTGGCGTTGATGCTTGAGCAACTGCAAAAGCATCAGGTGTTGAGCGATCCGGTGGGTTTGATCGAGGCTATTCGGGATTTGCGTCTGGGCACCACCCGCGCATCAACAACCGATCTCACCGCCAGGCCTGCGCAGCCCGAGGCCGGAGTCAATGCGCCGCCTGAGCGCGATACCGAACTACTGGAAATCTTTCTTGAAGAAGGCTTCGACCTGCTTGAAAGCTCTGGCGCAGCGCTGACCAGATGGCAGGCCGACCCCGATAATTTGCTGGAAGTGGAAAACCTGCTGCGTGACCTGCACACCCTCAAAGGTGGCGCTCGCATGGCGGAAATCGCGCCTGTTGGCGATCTGGCCCATGAGCTGGAAACACTCTACGAAGGGCTTTCGGCGGGAACGTTAAGGCCTGACCCGATCACCATCAGCCTGCTGCAAAGTGGTCATGATCTGCTGGCCGACATGCTTGATGCCGTGCGTTCCGACAAGCCCCTGCCGGGTGCTGCGCTGTTGATCGAGAGCATTCGCAAGCACGCCATCGCTGACCACTCAGAACAGCCAATGCAGACCCCGCCAGTGCCTGAGCCGCTGGCGTTGCCTCCCGAGCCAGGCCCTGCCTCCGATGCAGAGGGCGAGCGGTCTGCCGGAGAAATGGTCAAAGTCCCCGCGCAAGAGCTGGAAACGCTGGTCAATCTGGCGGGTGAAACGTCTATCTTCCGTGGTCGCATCGAACAGCAGGTGATCGACGCCGAAGGCACTCTCGCGGAAATGGCCACGACCATTGAGCGTATGCGCGACCAACTGCGACGCCTCGACATGGAGACCCAGGGCAGTATCCTCAGCCGCGAGCAGGTACAGGCCGAACGCTTGGGTTATGAGGATTTTGACCCGCTGGAAATGGACCGCCATTCCCAACTGCAGCAACTGTCCCGTGCTCTGTTCGAGTCGGCATCCGACTTGATGGACCTCAAGGAAACGCTGGACGCCCGGGCCAACGATGCGCAAACCCTGTTGCTGCAACAGGCGCGGGTCAATACCGAGCTTCAGGAAGGCCTGATGCGCACGCGCATGGTGCCGTTCGAACGTATGGTGCCGCGCCTCAAGCGCATCGTGCGTCAGGTGTCCGCCGAGTTGCACAAGAAGGTCCGGTTTGAGGTCGGTAATACCGAAGGTGAAATGGATCGCAGCGTGCTTGAGCGCATGGTCGCCCCGTTGGAGCACATGCTGCGCAATGCCATCGATCATGGCCTTGAAAGCACCGAAGAGCGTCTTGCCCAAGGCAAGCCCGAGTACGGCACGATCATCCTGGATCTGAAACACGAAGGCGGCGATATCGTCTTCGAGATGAGCGACGACGGTGCAGGTGTTGATCTGGATGCGGTGCGGAAAAAGGCGATCAAGCGCGGCATGATTCCGGCCCATGCGCAGCCGGGTGACCACGAAACATTGCAGTTCATTCTTGAGCCAGGGTTCTCCACGGCAGAAACCGTGACGCAGATTTCCGGGCGGGGCGTTGGTATGGACGTGGTGCATGCCGAGGTCAAACAACTGGGCGGCAGCATGCTTATCGAGTCGGTGCCAGGGCAGGGCGCGCTGTTCCGGATTCGTCTGCCGTTTTCTGTTTCGGTCAATCGTGCCTTGATGGTGCAGTGCGGCGAAGAGCAGTACGCCGTGCCGCTCAATACCGTTGAGGGCATTGTGCGAGTGATGCCCGCCGAGCTGGAAAGCTGCTACCAGTCGACGCCACCGCGATACCAATACGGCGAGCGGGTTTATGAGCTGCGTTACCTGGGCGAGCTGCTCAACAACAGCCTGCCGCCTTCACTGATAGGTCAGACCCAACCGCTACCCGTGTTGCTGGTGCATGTTCAGGATCAATGGGTAGCGGTGCAGGTGGATGCGTTGGCAGGCTCGCGGGAAATCGTCGTCAAGAGCCTCGGTCCGCAGTTCGCCCGTGTACAGGGTGTTTCCGGCGCGACCATTCTGGGCGACGGCCGAGTGGTGTTGATTCTGGATCTGCTGGCCCACATCCGCCGCTTGCACAGCCGCTTGCAGGCAGAACAGGCGGCGGGGCGCAGTGTCCCTGCATGGCGTGACATCGAACAGGGCCGACCGCTGCTGGTCTTGGTGGTGGACGATTCGGTCACCGTGCGAAAGGTCACCAGTCGTCTGTTGGAGCGTCACGGCATGAACGTGCTAACGGCCAAAGATGGCGTCGACGCCATGGCGTTGCTCAAGGAACGTGTGCCGGATGTCATGCTGCTGGACATTGAAATGCCTCGTATGGACGGCTTCGAAGTCCTCAGTCATGTTCGCGCCGATGAGCAGCTCAAGGAGTTGCCAATCATCATGATCACCTCCCGCTCCGGGCAGAAGCACCGCGACCGTGCCATGGGGCTGGGCGTCAACGAATATTTGAGTAAGCCGTATCAGGAATCAGCGCTGCTCGAAAGCATCGCCTACTGGAGTCAGGTCAATGCCTAACGCCGCCAGTGCTACACAACTGACCGGGTTGATCCTGCCTCTGAGCGATCGCAACCTGCTGGTGCCCAACGTCGCCGTGGCTGAGCTGATCGACTACCAGGATTGCAGCGCGCCCAGCGACGCGCCGGACTGGTACCTGGGGTCCATCAACTGGCGCCAGCGCACCTTGCCGCTGCTCAGCTTCGAAGCCGCATGCGGCGGCCGAACCCTTGTGGGTGGCCGGGCACGTATTGTCGTGCTCAACGCATTGGGTGATCGTGATGAATTGAAATTCATCGCGCTACTGACGCAGGGTATTCCGCGCTCCTGCAAGGTTGATAACCAGCTCAGCTATGTCGACGTCCCCCTCGATGCGCTTGAGCTGGCGGCTGTGCAAGTCGGCGAGACCGTCGCGAAAATCCCTGATCTGGTGGGGTTGGAGCAGTGGTTGGTGGACGCGGGGTTGGCCGAGTCGTCAGAAACGAGCCACCTGTAGGCGTGAACTTGTTCGCGATCTGGCGCGAAGCGGCTGCAATGGCCGCGACTCGGTGCATTTGCTGGGATCGGTTCGTCAGATATACGACTGCCGCGCAGCCGTTCGCGAACAAGTTCGCTCCTACCGAAAAATGCGTACCCAGTTAGATACGTGAGCCGATTAAATCGGCTATTCGGCTCATGTGCAAAACGGCCGTCACCATGAACTTACCCTTGAACTGGATCTGGCAGCATTCTGGCTACCGGGGGAGGGGCGAGTACGCGGTATTAGCTGGCTTTGGATTGGGCGGTTGTTGTCCCGCAGCTAACCTTGGACCTGTAGGAGTGAGCTTGCTCGCGATAGCGTTAACTCAGGCGATAATTGTCGTCGACAAAGAAACCGAATCGCGAGCAAGGTGGAACGCCACCCCGGTCACTCCTACAATGGCCTGTGCTTGCTGCATGAGAGCGTACTGTCAGATCGGCAGGTGCTGAATGCGTCGGTTTACTTCGAGCTCGCTTAGGTTCAAGGACATATCGTCGGTCAGAACTGTCCTGGCTTAGTGTTGAGCGACAGAGCGGCGCAGGCGGTTGGCGTTTGATTCCGTACTCAGCAAGTAAGTCGTCTCAACGCTGGAGTTTTCATTCCGCGGGTTGTCAGGCGAGGTCATGATGAAATCCGAAGAGCGTTTTCAATGAAAAGTAACTGATTTAGGCTGAGCTAATCAGTACGCATGTATTACCCGTCGAGATATTGAGCCACAACTTGCCCGCTCTACAGTCAGACATCGCCCTTTCCCTTGAGTGAAATTTCCGAGAAAAAACCTGGACCAACTAAGCATCTCGTTGATGTCGAATTCTAATGACTTGAATTTCTTGATCGTTTACTCGGTACAGCGCTAAAAATGGGTAGCGAACAAAAACCAGCTCACGAACCCCTGGACGCAGAGCCGGGCGCCCCATGCTGCTGAAAATCGTCAGTGGGTCCAGCTTTTCGAGGAGGTGGAGAATAATGCCAGTTGCTACCTTTGGACCTGCGTTTGCAACGTAGTATTCGTGGATAGAAAGCAGGTCGCTTCGAGCTTTCTCAGTCAGCGCTATTGTTCGCACGTGCTAACCACTCAGCTTTTACTATTTCAAGATCGGTGAGACGTCCCGCTTCAGCGTCTGCAATGCCTTCGTCTATCGCCTGCAACTCTTCGAATGCTGTTGCCAAATATTGTTCTAACGCCCGTTGCAGATGGTATTGGCGGTCTCGATTTGAAGCCGACACGAGCTCGTCGAGTTTTGCTGCCAATGAGTCATCAATAGAGAATGACAACGTGGATGATGCCATGACGTACTCCCCGAATAGGCAATTGTAGGTTTGCGCGCAACGCTTGGGAGTATACCGCTGCTGTGAGTGCAGAGAGGTTTCGCTATTCAGATGTGTCATTGCTTTGAAGTTTTCGCAGGAAATTTGGGCTTTGAAATTTATCAAGGGATGCCTACTTTTTGAGTTAGATATTTATTGCCTGCGCAGATGTTGACTCGTTCTATGGCCGTCCGATAGCAAGAAGCCTCCCTTTCCCTTGAGTGAAATTTCCGAGAAAATCCCGGCCTATTGCGCCCTGTGATTGGGGTCTCTAACCTCCTGCCGTCGCTGCAAAATCAGCGATCAGGTTTGGTAGACCTAGAGTTACAGGCGCAAGGCGCCACCTTCTGCGAGGCGCTTTTTTACGGCCTGTGTTTATGGTGGCCGTGCGCATGGTGTCTTCGGACGCGCCGGGTTCCTGTAACCGGTTCTACCAACTTGCGTGCGGCTGCCACCCGTCGTTTGGTAGCGAATGGGTGGCTCCTAAATTCATACAGGAATTAAATTAAATGCCCGAATCAACACCCCAAATACCCTTCCTCGCCAATCACGCCCTGACCCAGGAGCAAGCCCTGACTCACGCCTCGGACTTGCTGCGCTGCGCCATGGCCACTGCTTACGAATGCGGCGACAGCCTGACCGGTTCGAAGCGCGATCTGGCGTTTTCCGTTGTGCATCTGGTTGAAATGGCCAAAGCGATGGTAGAGCGTTCGCTTCGATAGTTGCTGCGAAGCTGCTGCCTCCTGTGGGAGCTGAGCTTGCTCGCGATGAACGATGATGCGATCGGCCTGAAACACCGCGGTGCCTGCATCGCGGGCAAGCCCAGCTCCCACAATAATCTGAGCCTTGCACTACAGCTTTTGGGCCAGCATTAGCCGCTATTAACTGATCATTACTCCAACCGTAACGATCCCACGCTCTACTTGATTGATGCCCCGCACCCTTAGCTCCTAAGGTGGCCCACGACAGCGAAATCGTGGAGTGGACATGACAACAATAACGACCCCCGACGCGCGCTGGTCGCGTCGTCGCACCGAGAAACAGCGGCGGCTCGAGCAGGTGCGGCACCTGGCTGATGGTGTGGTGTTGCCAACCGACAACATCGTCGCGGCGCTGGAAGCCTTGATGGTGCCCGGTGATCGCGTGGTGCTTGAGGGCAACAACCAGAAGCAGGCGGACTTTCTTTCCCGTGCCCTGGCCAAAGTCGACCCGGCCAAGCTGCACGACCTGCACATGATCATGCCCAGCGTCGGACGCTCGGAGCATCTGGATCTGTTCGAACGCGGCATCGCCCGCAAGCTCGATTTCTCTTTTGCCGGCACGCAAAGCCTGCGCATCAGCCAGTTGCTGGAAGACGGCCTGCTGGAAATCGGCGCGATTCATACCTACATCGAGCTGTACTCGCGGCTTGTCGTCGATCTGATTCCCAATGTTGTGCTTTCCGCCGGTTTCATGGCCGACCGGGCGGGCAATATCTACACCGGGCCAAGCACCGAAGACACCCCCGCATTGATCGAACCTGCCGCGTTCAGCGACGGCATCGTGATCGTTCAGGTCAACCAGTTGGTGGACGACGTCAGCGATCTGCCTCGCGTTGATATCCCTGCGTCGTGGGTTGACTTCGTGGTGGTGGCCGACAAGCCGTTTTACATCGAGCCGCTGTTCACCCGCGACCCGCGCCACATCAAACCGGTGCACGTGTTGATGGCGATGATGGCGATCCGTGGCATCTACGAAAAACATAACGTGCAGTCGCTCAACCATGGCATCGGTTTCAACACCGCTGCCATCGAACTGATCCTGCCGACCTACGGCGAATCACTTGGCCTGAAGGGCAAGATCTGCCGCAACTGGACGCTCAACCCGCACCCGACACTGATCCCCGCCATCGAAAGCGGCTGGGTAGAAAGCGTGCATTGCTTCGGCACTGAGCTGGGCATGGAAAACTACATCGCCGCCCGGCCGGACGTGTTCTTTACCGGGCGCGATGGCTCGCTGCGCTCCAACCGAATGGTCTGCCAACTGGCCGGGCAATACGCGGTGGATTTATTCATCGGCGCGACGTTACAGGTCGATGGCGATGGTCACTCATCAACCGTCACCCGTGGTCGCCTTGCCGGTTTTGGCGGTGCGCCAAATATGGGCCATGACCCTCACGGGCGTCGCCATCCAACCCCCGCCTGGCTGGACATGCGCCAACAGAGCGGCGACGGCCCGGATGCTTATCTGGAGCGCGGTAAAAAGCTCGTCGTGCAGATGGTCGAGACTTTCCAGGAGGGTGGCAAACCGACTTTCGTGGAAACACTTGATGCGGTCGAAGTGGCGAAGAAAAGCGGCATGCCCCTCGCACCGATCATGATCTACGGCGATGACGTCACCCATTTGCTCACCGAAGAAGGCATCGCCTATCTGTACAAGGCGCGCAGCCTGGAAGAGCGTCAGGCGATGATTGCTGCGGTGGCAGGCGTGACCGTGATTGGCATGCGCCATAACCCCAAAGACACTGCGCGTATGCGCCGTGAAGGCTTGATTGCGCTGCCGGAAGACCTGGGTATCCGCCGCACCGACGCCAGCCGCGAATTGCTCGCCGCCAAGAGCATTGGTGATCTGGTGCAGTGGTCGGGCGGCTTGTACAACCCGCCTGCCAAATTCAGGAGTTGGTAATGAGCGCACTCGCACACAAAACCAAATCCGACAGCCTGCTGTTTGCCGAACAGTTGGCAGACCTCGCCGTTGAAGCGCTGATTGATGAGGCGGACCTTTCCCCGAAACCAGCATTGGTGGATCGGCGCGGCAGTGGCGCGCATAGCGATCTGCATCTGGGCCTGATGCACGCTTCGGCGTTGTCGCTATGGCCAATGTTCAAGGACATGGCTGAGGCCGCCGAACAGTTCGCAGAAATCGGCCAACCGTTGCGCGAGGCTTTGGGCCGCATTGGTCGTGAAGGTGAAGCGGCGATGCTGCGCACTACCAACGGTGTGAACACCCACCGTGGCGCGATCTGGGCCTTGGGCCTGTTGGTCACCGCTGCCGCACTTGAACCCAATAACTGCAGCGCAGCGCAGTTGACCTTGCGTGCCGCAAAACTGGCCTTGATCGAAGACCGCAACGTGGTCGCGCAACTTAGCCACGGCGCACAAGTGGCCCAGCGTTATGGCGCCATGGGCGCGAAAGAACAGGCACAACTGGGCTTCCCGGCCGTGATGCAAAAAGGCCTGCCGCAACTGCGCCGCAGTCGTGCCAACGCCAGTGGCGAGCAGAACGCGCGACTGGATGCCTTGCTGGCGATCATGACCACCCTGGCGGACACCTGCGTGCTGTATCGCTCTGGCCTTGAAGGTTTGCACGCCATGCAGCACGGCGCACAACGGGTGCTGGATGCGGGCGGCAGCGCGAGCCTCGCCGGTCGCCGTTGTTTGCATGCGCTGGATCAGCAGTTGTTGCAGCTCAATGCATCCCCCGGTGGCGCTGCCGACTTGCTCGCCGCATGCCTGTTCATCGATAGCCTTGAGCCTTTGCTCGGCTCTGAATCGAGGAGTGTTTGACCATGGAAACCCTGTCTTTTGAATTCCCCGCCGGGCAGCCGCCGCTAGGCCGTGCGCTGGTGGGTTGTGTCGGCTCCGGTGATCTGGAAGTGCTGCTCGAACCCGGCGTGCCCGGCAAGTTATCGATCAACGTGGTGACGTCGGTGAATGGTGCGTCTGCCCGCTGGCAGCATCTGTTCGAGCGCATGTTTGACGGTCAAACGCCGCCTGCACTGGCCATCGATATTCATGACTTCGGCGCGACGCCGGGCGTGGTCCGGTTACGTCTGGAACAAGGTTTTGAGGAGATCGGCCATGACTGATACCGCACGCTTGCTCCAGCAACACAGCTTCGTCGAATTGGGTGCCCGGCAACGGGCCGAGGCCTTGCTCGACGAAGGCAGTTTTCGTGAGCTGATCGGTCCGTTTGACCGCGTCATGTCGCCCTGGCTGATCAAGCAAGGCATCGTCGCCCAGGCGGACGACGGAGTAATTGTCGCCAAAGGTACGGTCGGTGGTTTACCGGTGGTTATCGCCGCCATCGAAGGTGCGTTCCAAGGCGGCAGCATGGGTGAAGTGGGCGGCGCGAAAATGGCCGGTGCGCTGGAACTGGCAGCTGAAGACAACCGCAACGGCATCCCGACTGCCGCGATTTTGCTGCTGGAAACCGGTGGCGTTCGCTTACAGGAAGCCAACCTTGGCCTGGCCGCAATTGCCGAGATTCATGCCGCAATTGTCGACCTGCGTCAGTACCAGCCGGTGATCGGCGTGGTGGCGGGCAGCGTCGGATGCTTCGGCGGCATGTCCATCGCAGCGGGCTTGTGCAGTTATCTGCTGGTGACCCAAGAGGCGCGACTCGGCTTGAACGGCCCGCAAGTGATCGAGCAAGAAGCGGGCATCGAAGAATACGACTCCCGCGATCGGCCTTTCATCTGGAGCCTGACTGGAGGTGAGCAGCGTTACGCCAGCCACTTGGTGGACGGTTTTGCCGCTGACGACGTGCAAGCGATTCGTGAACAAGTGACCGGCTGGATCAGCCTCGGTGTTCCGGCTCAGGAGCGCAGCAGCCAGTACGAAACCTTTCTGCATCGTCTGGCGCGTCTCGATACGACTTCCCAAATCGAACCGCAGGCAGTTCGCGATCTGTATGTAGGAGAAAAGCGATGAGCGCTTCCCAACGAGGTTTGAACTGGTTTAAAGCGCTCAGCGCTAACGCGGCCGAAGTGGTCGGTTTGCCGCATTCAGTCAAAGCAGCCGACGGTGTGTTGGGCGATCAGCCGGTGCGTTTTCTGGCGGTGGTTGCCGATGCTGACAACCGTTTCCCGCGTGCCCGCAGCGGCGAGGTCGGTTTGCTGGAAGGTTGGGGCCTGGCGAAGGCTGTGGATTCCGCCATCGAGCTGGATCGAGACAACGAACACAAGCGGGCGTTGATCGCCATCGTCGATGTGCCAAGCCAGGCCTATGGACGACGCGAGGAGGCGCTGGGCATTCATCAAGCGCTGGCGGGCGCGGTGGACAGCTATGCCCGCGCGCGATTGGCGGGCCATGCAGTGATTGGTTTGTTGGTTGGCAAAGCGATGTCCGGTGCGTTTCTGGCTCACGGTTATCAGGCCAATCGATTGATTGCCCTGCGTGATCCAGGCGTCATGGTGCATGCCATGGGCAAAGAGTCGGCAGCGCGAGTCACCTTGCGCAGTGTCGATGAACTGGAAAAACTCGCCGCCAGCATCCCGCCCATGGCGTATGACATCGAGAGCTACGCCAGCCTTGGCTTGCTCTGGGAAACCTTGTCGGTGAGCCAAATCGAACAGCCCTCCGCCACAGATATCAGCCACGTTCAGGACGTGCTGAACAGTGCGATCAAAGACGTGAAGACCACTGGAAATGACCTGAGCAGCCGACTCGGCGCGAGTAATCGCCAAGCCTCGTCGAAAGTCCGCGAACTGCTACGGGCGCAGTGGTAAATGAACGCTGATCTGGCAGTGCTGCCCCATGATCTTTTGTGGGGGATGCCTGTGTCTGCCCTGCCTGCCGATACGCCGGACTGGGTGCTTGAGGCCGTGCGCCTTGATCATCCGGTGGTGGTCCGGCGTTCACTGGCGCCGAGGGCGCTTGTCGCGGTGGGTATTCGTGGTCCGCGTCGTGAGCAGCGCTATGCCGCGCTGATGCCACGATCTTCTATTGAGCGTTGCGTGCGTCCTGAGCAGTTGACGCATGTTCAAGGAACGCACGATTGGCCTGCGCTGCAAGCACTGGATCAGATTCGGCCGTTGATGGATCTGCTGGCGCTGCCTTGGGGCGTGAGCGGCAGCGCTGGTTTTGAATTGGCCAGTGGTGTGGCGGCACTGCATCAGAACAGTGATCTGGATTTGATTGTGCGCACCCCGCGTTTCGTCAGTCGTGAATGGGCTGGCGAGTTGGTGACGGTTCTGGACCGTTCCGTGTGCCGCATCGACGTGCAACTTCAGACGCCTTTTGGCGCACTGGCATTGCGCGAGTGGGCGGGCACTTCGCGTCAGGTGTTGCTCAAAAGTGAGCACGGTGCCTGGCTGGTCACTCAACCCTGGCAGCCGACCGAGGCCTGCGCATGAGCAGTTTCTGGGTGTTCCCTGGCCAGGGCGCGCAGCAGCCGGGCATGTTGCATCAGTTGCCGGATGAGCAGTTGATACGTGATTGCCTGAGCGAAGCCAGCGACGCGTTGGGCGAAGACGTATTGCTGCTGGATTCTGAGCAAGCGTTGCAATCCACTCGTGCCGTTCAGTTGTGTTTGTTGGTCGCCGGTGTCGCCAGCGCTCGGTTTCTCCAGAAGCAAGGTTGTGTGCCGGATACCGTCGCCGGGTTGTCCATCGGGGCTTACCCGGCCGCGGTCATTGCCGGTTCGCTGGCATTTGCCGATGCCGTGCGGCTAGTGGCATTGCGCGGTGAGTTGATGCAAAGCGCTTATCCCGAGGGCTATGGCATGACGGCGATTATCGGGCTGGATCAGACCGCCGTCGAAGCGCTGGTCGCTGAAATTCATGGTCAAGCATCGCCTGTGTACCTCGCCAATATCAACGCCGAAAACCAGTTTGTGATCGCCGGAAGCATCGAGGCGATGGTTGACGTGGCGCGTCTGGCCAAAGCCAGTGGCGCGGCAACGGTCAAGCGCCTCGCGGTAAGCGTGCCGTCCCATTGCGCGCTGCTTGAGCACCCGGCGCAGGCCTTGGCCGAGGCTTTCGCCAAGGTGACGATCAAAGCTCCCGTCGTGCGCTATCTGAGTGGCAGCACGGCGCGGCCAATGATGACTGCGGACAAGCTGCGTGACGATCTGGCCTTCAACATGTGCCGAGTCATCGACTGGCGCAGCACGGTGCAAACCGCTTACGAGCGCGGCGCTCGCCTACACATTGAATTCCCGCCGGGCACGGTGTTGACCGGGCTGGCGCGCAAGGTGTTTGAACAAGGAACGGCCGTCGCATTTCAAGGCGCTCGCCTGGACAGTCTGGTCGCGTTGTCACGCGAGGAGGGCAGCCGCAACCCATAGATCGCAAGGACGCTGGACCGTTTCGAAGAACAAGAACAACAACTTCGTAAGGCAAACTGAGGAATAACAATAATGATTATCTACGGTGTAGCACTGCTGGCTATCTGCATGCTTGCAGGGGTGATTCTCGGTGACTTGCTGGGCGTAATGCTGGGCGTCAAATCCAACGTGGGCGGTGTCGGGATCGCGATGATTCTGCTGATCTGTGCCCGTCTGTGGATGGAGAAGCGCGGCGGCATGAGCAAGGAGTGCGAGATGGGCGTCGGTTTCTGGGGCGCCATGTACATCCCGGTTGTGGTCGCGATGGCGGCTCAGCAAAACGTTGTCACGGCCCTCAAAGGCGGCCCTGTTGCCGTACTTGCAGCCGTGGGTTCGGTGGTCTTGTGCGGTTGCACCATTGCCCTGATCAGCCGAATCAACAAGGGCGAGCCGCTGCCTCCGGAAGAGCCGGTGATCATTCCGGGTATCACGCCGACGCCAACCTCATCGCCAGCACCAGCAGGGAGCCGCTGATATGTGGGAAATCATTGATAAAGGTTTGATCAGCAACGGGTTGGTAACTGCGTTCGCCTTTGTGGGCGTGGTGATGTGGATTTCTGTCGTGCTTTCCAAGCGCCTGACGTTCGGTCGGGTGCATGGTTCAGCCATCGCCATTGTCATCGGCCTGATTCTGGCGTGGGTCGGCGGCACGATGACCGGCGGGCAGAAAGGCCTGGCGGACGTCACGTTGTTTTCCGGTATCGGGTTGATGGGGGGCGCGATGCTGCGTGACTTCGCCATCGTTGCCACGGCGTTCGAAGTGCAGGCCACTGAAGCGCGCAAAGCTGGAATGATTGGCGTGATTGCGCTGCTGCTTGGCACGATCCTGCCGTTCATTGTCGGCGCGAGCATTGCCTGGGTGTTTGGCTATCGCGATGCAGTAAGCATGACCACCATCGGCGCGGGCGCAGTGACCTACATCGTTGGCCCGGTCACTGGCGCGGCATTGGGGGCGACATCGGATGTGATGGCGCTGTCGATCGCGACTGGTTTGATCAAGGCGATCATCGTGATGGTCGGTACACCGATGGCGGCGCGCTGGATGGGGCTGGATAACCCGCGCTCGGCGATGGTTTTCGGCGGTCTGGCAGGCACCGTTAGTGGTGTGACGGCAGGCCTTGCTGCAACGGATCGGCGACTGGTGCCTTACGGCGCGTTGACCGCAACGTTCCACACCGGACTGGGCTGCCTGCTGGGACCATCGCTGTTGTACTTCGTGGTGCGCGCTATCGTCGGTTGACCCGCGATTCTACGAGCGACACGTATCTAATGTGGGAGCCAAGCTTGCTCGCGATATGGCTGAACGCGATGGACCAGACATCTGCGGTTCCCTTATCGCGAGCAAGCTCTGCTCCCACAGGAAATTGCATTCATGCGGGTCCTATGCGGGTGTCAGTCTATTGGCATACATCCGCCCTTCAGCAATCAACGCCAACAAATTCGGATCGCGCTCCTTTGATTTCAGGAAGACCATGCCGATGTGCTGTTGCATGCGATAGCGTTCCTGCAGCGGGATCAGCTTCACCCGGTTCTCATAAACAGCTGCGATACGCCCCGGCAACAGCGCATACCCCACGCCAGAGCTGACCATACTCAGCAAGGTGAAGATGTCATTCACCTGCATCGCCACTTTGGGTTCAAACCCGGCCTGCTGAAAAACCCGGATGCCATCACGATGCGTGGCGAAGCCTTGGGTGAGGGTAATGAATGTCGCTTCGCGCAGGTCACTGAGGTCCACTTCGCTTTGCTGGGAAAACGGCGAGTCGGCGGGGGCGGCGAGAAAGATGTCGTCGGAAAACAGCGGCAGATGCTCGCAGTCCGGGTCATTGATGCTCTCGTCCAGTGACACCAGAATCGCGTCCACTTCCATGTTCTTCAACTTGTAGAACAGGTCGATGTTGGAGCCCATGATCAAGTCGATGTTGAGCTCGCTGCGGCGAATTTTCAGCCCCATGATCAGTTGCGGCACGGTCTTCACTGTCAGCGAATACAGCGAACCGAGCTTGAAGCGTGCGGCGGAAAACCCGGCGGCCTGACGTGTCAGCTCAACCGTGGCGAGCACGTCCTGAATCAGCTTCTGCGCGCGTTCTTCCAGCACATAGGCGCTTTCCAGTGGCGTCAGGTTGCGGCCTTCATGCTTGAACAGCGGGCAACGCAAGGCGCTTTCCAGTGAATGAATGGCGCGGTGCACGCTGACGTTACTGGTGTTCAGGTCCGCGGCCGCTTTGGTCAGGTTGCCGGTGCGCATGAACGCCAGGAATATTTCCAGTTTTTTCAGGGTCAACTCATCGTCGATTTGCATGTCGTGAGGCTTCTTGTTTGAGTGCCCCGATTGTGCACATTTCGACAGCCAGCGGTTGTAATAAAAATCTGTTTGGCTAACGCACTGCTTGCGCTTTACGTCCCTAAGCTAGAGCCTTGCGCTGCGGTTCAGAATGATGAGGTAGTGTGCGGATGTATTACGGAGAAAAATTTAACGCCTGGTCCCATCTGGTCGGCGCGGTGTTGGCTTTGGTAGGGGCTGTCTGGCTGCTGGCGATTGCCAGTTTGCAGGGCGATATCTGGAAGATCGTCAGCGTCGCGATCTACGGCGTAACGCTAGTGGCGCTGTACAGCGCATCGACCGTGTACCACAGCGTACGCGGGCGAGCGAAAGTGATCATGCAGAAGGTTGATCATTTTTCGATCTACTTGTTGATTGCAGGCAGCTACACGCCTTTCTGTCTGGTGACCTTGCGCGGTCCATGGGGCTGGACGTTATTCGGCGTGGTCTGGGGGCTGGCAGTGATCGGTATCCTGCAGGAAATCAAACCCCGTTCCGAAGCGCGGATCATGTCCATCGTGATCTACGCGGTCATGGGCTGGATCGTGCTGGTAGCCGTCAAACCTCTGATCGCCGCACTGGGCACAGCAGGCTTCGCCTGGCTGGCGGCGGGTGGCGCGCTCTACACCATCGGTATCATCTTCTTCGCCTACGACACCCGCTTTCGCCACTGGCACGGCATCTGGCATTTGTTCGTGATGGCCGGGAGTCTGCTGCACTTCGTGGCGATTTGTTTTTATGTGTTGTGAGCGGTAGCCCGACTCAGTCCACATAACGCGCCGCCTCCATCGTACTCGCCTCGCCCTGAGGCGGTTGCAGCATGTGAGTCAGCGGTTCCAATTCGCAGAATCAGGGGAGGAGCGTGAGGGTGATTCCGCAGGCAAATCACGTCTCCGTCAAAGGGCACTGCCATCGTTGGCAATATAAGTCGTAGTCTTCTCCACATCACTCACGGAAGTGACCCTCTTTATATTCCGCGTCGCCAGGCGCGTATTTCCTGCACAAGGCCAGGAAATCATCAATCTGGTCTTTTGGCAGGAACACCTGGACGTACAAATAGTTTTCCCAAAAAGGGAGGTCCGGGTTGT
>NZ_JBTOQI010000008.1:0-154010 GCF_055283875.1 Pseudomonas sp. HP_14
GCCGCGGTGGGGGGGTTTTCGGGCGTGGTGTTAAAAAACCCCACCCGCGCCGCTTCACGCGGGCCAATGCTCGGCTCCCACATTTGAATGGCGTAAGACTTCAGGCCATTACCCCTTCAGCATCGGATACAACGAAACCACCAGCAGTACTGCCATTACCCCGTTAAACAACCGCAACCAGAACGGATCACGCAGCGCGTTACGCAGCAGGCTGCCAAACCCTGCCCAGACACCGACGCTTGGCAGGTTGATCAGCGCAAATACCGCCGAGATGATCACAACATTGGTGAAGTACCCCTGCAACGGTGTGTAGGTACTGATCGCGCCCACAGCCATGACCCAAGCCTTGGGATTAACCCACTGAAACAGGGCAGCCTGCATGAAGGTCTGTGGTTTGCTCTCTGCGCCCGAAGCATCCGAGGCCGGACCTGAAGTGGCGATCTTCCACGCCAGATACAACAAATAGGCAGCGCCGACGTAACGCAGGATGGTGTACAGCAGCGGATAAGTCTGAAAAGCAGCGCCCAGTCCAAGACCGACCGCCAGTACCAGGCTGAAAAACCCGCAACTGATCCCCAACATATGCGGCACAGTCCGGCTGAATCCGAAATTCACCCCCGAGGCCAGCAGCATCATGTTGTTAGGACCGGGCGTGATGGACGTGACAAAGGCGAACAACGCAAAAGCGAGCAGCAGGTCAAGGGAGAACGGCATGGAGCGATCCAGACATCTAAAGGGCAGGCCTTCACCCTATCGAATCGGCAACCAGAAACACACGAACAGTCAGACGAAAATACAACCGGTACAGTTTTGAACGAAAACAGTTTCGTCCATCACTGTACTTAAACCATCAACCTTGGCGATCCTGACTAGCCTGTACGTTCTCAGCGCTGATCTCGCCGCGATTATCGAAGTCGCGCACGGCTTGCATTTGCGGCTCGGCCAACAGTTTTGCTTTGGCGACCTGATACTCATCAAAGGAAAGACCACGGCGATTCAAATCTTCCAGGGCCAACTGATGAGTTTCCTCGGCAGTGTAAGGACGCAGTTCAACGGCGTGGTGAGTGGAGCAACCGGAGACAACTGCAACGGTCAACAACAGGGCAAAAGCGTAAATGCGGTTCATGAGAGCCTCCGGGATCGGGTTCATTTCGGGAATGAACAAAGGTTACGCCCGGCGGCGTTTACGCAGAAATCACTGCTCTTGATAGTCGGTATTGGGTGGGGAGAATCGTTGGAAATCCATTGCCTGCTGAACCGATATCGCGAGCAAGCTCGGCTCCTACAGGTTTAGCGCGATCCTGTAGGAGCCGAGCTTGCTCGCGATGAAGGCTGTGCGGCTAGCCCATCAAGCCCGCCACTTACCCCAATACTCCAGCGACGTCCGCCACAGGCAGATGCCGATGAAGTAAGCCGACATCGTGAACCACACCCCCATCACCACAGGCCCGTTGTGCGGATGATTGATGATCAGCAAGGCG
Organism: Pseudomonas sp. HP_14; assembly: GCF_055283875.1. NCBI lineage: Bacteria > Pseudomonadati > Pseudomonadota > Gammaproteobacteria > Pseudomonadales > Pseudomonadaceae > Pseudomonas > Pseudomonas sp. HP_14. The sequence goes on from NZ_JBTOQI010000008.1 coordinate 1,482, forward strand.
CTGGTGATCAGCCATACGGTGGTCACCAGGATATTCAACGGCATGAAACGACGCACCCGGAAAGGATGCAGGAACTTCATGCGCGTCACGGTCAGCAATGCCAGACCGATAATCGTCAGGAAGGTCACCCACGGGGTCGGCTGAATGATGTACAGGCACAATGCGACCACATTCCACGCTGCCGGGAAGCCCTGAAAGTAATTGTCCTTGCTCTTCATCTCCAGATTGCAGAAACAGAAAAGCGATGAAATCAGAATGATCGCCGTGCTCAGCAGCAGCGTATAAGGCGGCAGCGGGATATAGCTGTAAATGAACAGCGCCGGGATAAACACGTAAGTGAGGTAATCAATCACCAGGTCCAGCACCGAACCGTCAAAACCCGGTAGCACCGACTGCACATTGAATTTGCGCGCCAGCGAGCCATCCACGCCGTCCACTGCCAGCGCCAGCCCCAGCCACAACAGGCAGGCCTTGGCCTGATTATCGAACAGGGCAATGGTCGCAAGGAATGCGATGACCACGCCGGTGGCGGTAAAACCGTGGGCACCCCAGGCTTTCAGCCAGGCCACTCGTTGAGTCGATATCACAGGAAAATGTCTCCAGAAGATGTAGCGGACCAGTGTAGGCGTGGCCAAGGGCTGTTTCTGTCTTTTATTACCAGCCGTGACAAACCGGGAACAGCGTATAGATTGCACTATCGACCGGCCATCAGGCGAGAAGGTTCACCCGTGCGCGGTGATTACTCCCGACCCGTTGCCGTTTGCATCATGCGCTGCCCCGCCCAAACGTACGATAAAAAAATATCCGAGGGCGACCGGCGCAGTAAAAATCCCCACTCTTTTGAGCATATCCATTACCATGCCGCCCGTCGGTTTCCAAACGGGATTAATAGGGAATCCGTGATGCCCCCGAGGCATCAACCGGAACTGCCCCCGCAACTGTAGGTGCTGAGCCCTGCTCCATCAATGCCACTGGGTCATCACCCGGGAAGGCCGGAGCGCGGCGATGAAGCGCCAGTCAGGAGACCTGCCGACATCAGGGCGTCACTGCATCGAATGCATGTGGCTCCTGGCAACTGACCCACCGGCGGGGTGTCCGGGGAGTACATCCGTCAGAACGGTGGCAGCGCCGTGACTGATCAACCCCTGCCGAACCATCAACAGCAGCGGTCGTGATGTGTATCCAGCCAGAACACCATCGTGCGGATAACCGTTCGAATGGAGATCGTTTTTCATGTCTTTACCTCGTTTTGCTGTAGTGCTCGCTGGCCTGGGTTTCTCTGCGCTGAGCCTGGCTGCCAGCCCCGCCCTCAGTACCCACTACCCGCTTACCCTCGACAACTGCGGCGTGCCGCTGACCTTCGCCAAGGCTCCCGGCAAAGCCGTGACCATTGGCCAGTCTGCGACCGAGATCCTCTACTCCCTTGGACTGGCCGACAAAGTGGTCGGGACCTCGCTGTGGTTCAACAATGTGCTGCCACAGTTCGAACAACAGAACGCAAAAATCCCGCGTCTGGCCGATAACGATCCAAGCTTCGAAGCCGTGATCAACAAGCGCCCTGAACTGGTTGCCGTCCAGTTTGAATGGATGGTCGGTCCACAGGGCGTGGTCGGTACTCGCCAGCAGTTCAGCGAAATGAAAATCCCGACCTACCTCATGCCATCAGACTGCGAAGGCAAGGACAACCTGGTCGGTGCCGATGGCACGCGTCTGCGCCCATTCTCGATCGACAGCCTGTACAAGACCGTCGACCAACTGGCACAGATCTTTGATGTCCAGGCTCGTGGCAACGAATTGAACACCGAACTGCAAGCACGTCTTGCCAAGGCTCAGGCCAGCGTCAAAGGCAAACACCTGAAAGACGCCTCGGCCGTCTTCTGGTTCTCCAGCGCAGACCTGAACGTCGATCCTTATGTCGCCGGACGCAAAGGCATCCCGGCATTCATGATGGACACCCTGGGCCTACGCAACATCGTGCAGTCCGATGAAGAATGGCCAACTGTAGGATGGGAAACCATCGCCAAGGCCAACCCGACCATTCTGGTTCTGGCACGGATGGACCGTCGCCGCTTCCCGGCTGATGACTTCCAGAAAAAACTGGAATTCCTCAAGTCCGACCCGGTCACTCGAAACATGGACGCCGTGAAGCACAACCGCATCGTGATTCTTGATGCCCAGGCCATGGAAGCGACCATTCGCACCTTCAACGGTATCGATGAACTGGCAGGCGCCATCGACAAGTTTGACCTGCACCCATGACAGCGCAGTTCGCCAGTCGCCTGTTACGCAAGATCTGCCTGCACGGCGCCTGGGTGCTCGTGGTGTTGATAGCGGCGATCATTGCCGGTATTGCCATTGGTGAAACACCGATCAGCCTGTCGCTGGTGTTTCAGGTACTGGCCAACAAACTGTGGGGCGCCGGTTTCGTACTGGACCCGATCGACGAAGGCATCGTCTGGAATTACCGGCTGACCCGCGCCCTGGTTGCCGCAGCGTGCGGTGCCGGGCTGGCGATCTCGGGTGTGGTCCTGCAGTCACTGTTGCGCAACCCGCTGGCCGATCCTTACCTGTTGGGCATTTCCGCAGGGGCCTCGACCGGCGCGGTGCTGGTGGCAATCATCGGTATCGGCGCAGGTGCCATTTCCTTGTCGGCGGGCGCATTTGTAGGCGCCATGGCGGCTTTTGCGCTGGTCGCCCTGCTCGCTCGCAGCACCGGCGCAGTCAGTGGCAGCGGGCAGATCATCCTGGCAGGCATCGCCGGTTCACAACTGTTCAACGCCCTGACCTCTTTTCTGATTACCAAGTCGGCCAACTCCGAGCAGGCGCGGGGCATCATGTTCTGGCTGCTGGGCAACCTCAGCGGTGTGCGCTGGCAATCGGTCACTCTGGCAGTGCCGGTGGTGTTGATCGGCCTGGCGGTCTGCCTGTGGCACCGTCGCTCGCTGGACGCCTTCATGTTCGGCAGTGACTCTGCGGCTGCGTTGGGCATCCCGGTGCGTCGGGTCCAGGTGATATTGATTGCCACCGTGGCACTGGTGACAGCAGTGATGGTGTCGCTGGTCGGTTCTATCGGTTTCGTCGGCTTAGTGGTGCCTCATGCAGCGCGCCTGCTGGTCGGTGTGCGCCACGGACGACTGATCCCGATCAGTGCGCTGGCCGGAGCGGTATTCCTGATTGCCGCCGACGTTCTGTCTCGCACGGCAATCAAGGGCCAGGTATTACCGGTCGGAGTGATTACTGCCCTGATCGGCGCGCCGGTCTTCGCCGTGATCCTGATAAAAGCCAAGGGGGGCCGATGAGCAATCCGAAGCAGCCGATCGCCGACATCGACCGCAACGTACTGTCCTGCAGCGGCCTCAACTGGTCGATCAAAGGGGTACCCATTGTCCGCGATGTCGCGTTGCAGCTACGACGTGGTGAAACCCTTGGATTGATCGGCCCCAACGGTTCAGGGAAGTCCAGCCTGTTGAAGCTGCTTTCAGGGATCCAGATCCCCGCCAGTGGCGAGATTCACCTTAACGGTGTTGCCCTTGCCGACATGAAGCGTCGCGATGTCGCGCAGATGATTGCGGTTGTCGAACAGCAAGCTGAAACGTCCGATGCGATCACCGTGCTGGATGCTGTAGAGCTGGGTCGTACGCCATGGCTTTCCGCGCTGGAGCCATGGTCAGCCACAGACAATGACATCGTTCAGCAGGCGCTGCGCGACGTGGACATGGCCGACAAGCCCAAGCGTGCCTGGCATAGCTTGTCGGGGGGCGAACGGCAACGCGTGCACATCGCCCGCGCGCTGGCCCAGCGTCCACAAATCCTGTTGCTGGATGAACCCACCAACCACCTGGATATTCAGCATCAACTGAGCATCCTGGGTCTGGTGAGGTCACTGCCGGTTACCACCCTGATTGCCTTGCACGACCTCAATCAAGCCCTGGCGTGTGATCGTCTGGCGGTCATGGACAAAGGCGAGCTGATCGCCATTGGCGTACCGTCCGAAGTGCTGACCTGCGAACTGTTGCGCGAGACCTTCGGCGTGGAGGCGCACTACCTCACAGACCCGTACGACGGCACGCAGATATTGCGCTTCAGGTCATAACCCTTGTGGGAGCAGAGCTTGCTCGCGATAAAGCCGGGCACAACTCACTTTAGATCGCGGTGCCCGTCCTGGCACCGTAAGGGATCTCGCACCGGCCTTGAACCTGGACCAACCCGAATTCCATATGCGTCGTCTGCCAGACCGGATCGCTTTCCACATCCACAACCCTGAAACCCTGCCGCTCCCAGAAGCCAATCGCACCCGGTAGAAACGGATGGGTGTGCAGGTAAAGCACGTCGATGCCCTGCTGTCGGGCGCACGCTTCAAGCGCCAGATAGATCGTGGTCGCCAACCCTGAACGGCGAAACTCCGGGATCACGAACAACCGGACGATTTCCACTACTGTGCGTTGCCCGTAATCCAGTTGAGGGAATCGACCGTCGTATGGCAAATAACCGATTGCCGCGACGATTTCCCCATCGCGGCGCGCGACCAGAAAACGGCCACCACCCTCCTCGCTGTACACTTCGGCAAACTGTGCAAGGTCCGCGGGGATTACTGTCGGGTCAAGCATCGGGAAGATCTGCGCGCGGGCACGCAGGACGAATTCCACCGCAGAGGGGATGTCTTCAGGTTGTACAGAAACAATGTCTACAGCGGACATGTTCAGCGCTCGGTCACCGAATGGACGACCATCCTAATACAGCCCGCAAACACAACGCCAAGGGCCTGTTCCAGACACAGCGCTGTCGCACAGCAAACATTGGATCTGTAGGAGTTCACCGAGGTTACGAGGCCAGCGATGGCGGTTTTTCTGACACTCCGCTATCTCTGGCCTCGTAACCTCGGTGAGCTCCTACAGGACAGGGTTCAATCTGGAAGACTGCGGCACGAGGCCTGTGCTACGGGCATTCGCTTATTACATCAGGAAGTACAGCAACAGGATGTTGACCAGCAGCAACGGCAGTGCAGTAGGAATCTGCGCCTTGATCACCGCGTACTTGTCCGGCAATTCAAGCAGCGCCGCCGGGACGATATTGAAGTTTGCCGCCATGGGCGTCATCAAGGTCCCGCAATAACCGGAGAACATGCCAATCGCGGCAATCACCGCCGGGTTACCGCCGTACATGCCGATCAGCACCGGAACACCAATGCCGCCGGTCATGACCGGGAACGCCGCGAAGCCGTTACCCATGACGATGGTGAACAAAGCCATACCCAACACATAAACCGACACAGCCACCAGCTTGAAGTCGAGGTTGATGTAGTTGGTTGCCAGGTGCGCCACCGCTTTGCCGACACCCGCGTCGTTGAACAGCAGCCCCAGCATCGCCAGCATTTGCGGCAAGACCAGCGCCCAGCCCAAGGCCTCGGTCAAACGACGGGACTCACGCATCGCTTGCACCGGCGTGTCACGTGTCAGCCAGCAAGCCAGCGCCAGAGCAATCAGACAGCCCAGCCCCAGTGAAACAAAGGTGCTGTTGGCCGGATCAAGCAGGGGTACGCCGCCAATCTTGATGTTCTTCAGGAACACCGCACCGATCACCGTCACCAGAGGAATCGCCAACGCGGGGATGAACAGCTTGCTGCCCAGACGCCCTGCACTGGCACGACGCTCTTTGTCCGGCAACTCGCCATGCTTGCCGAAACCGACGCCGCCAAAACCGGCGATGGCCGCCATGACCAGAACACCGATACCCACCAGCACCGGCGGCAGCCGCTCACCGACCAGAAACGCGATGGCGAACAACCCCCAGAACAGCCCGGTACTCCAGCGCTTGGGGTTGGTGCGATCGGTGAAGGTCAGCACCGAGGTAATCGCCAGAATGACACCGGCCAGCCAATACAGGTATTGAATGGAAATGATCATGACAAGCTCTCCTGCGAAGTAGCAGCCGGGGCGGATGGCGTCACAGGTTGCAACTCACGATTCAGGCGACGATCGAAACGGCTCAAATGGATCGAGTGAATGATGAAGGCACAGATCGCAGTCGGTATCCCCCACAACGCGATATGGATCGGCTCGACATCAACTCCGGAACCCAGCAGGAAGGTATGCATCAGGGCGATAGCACCAAACGCGACAAATATATCTTCGCCGAAAAACAGCCCCACGTTGTCAGTCGCTGCGCACAACGCCAACAGCTTGACCCGTAGCGCTTCAGGCAACTTGCCGAAACGCGCCTCGGCAGCGCCCTCAGCCATGGGCGCCAGCAACGGACGAACCATTTGCGGGTGCCCGCCCAGGCTGGTCAACCCGACCGCTGCTGCGGTTTCACGAATGAACAGATAGCCAATCAACAGCCGCCCCACCGTGGCACTTTTGAAGCGGGCAATGAAGTTCTGGGAATGCAGACGCAGGCCATGACGCTCCAGCAGGCCAATCACCGCCAACGGCAGCAAAATGATCAGCGGCAATGTACGAGTCTTGATGAACCCGGTGCCGATGGTTGCCAGGATCGTTTCCAGCGGCATGCTCGCAGCAAAACCGGTGGCGATAGCCGCCAGCGCGACGACCAGCATCGGATTGAAGCGCAGCACAAAGCCAATGATGATGACCAGCACGCCTAATAGCGGCCAGAGGTTGATAGCGGTTTGCATGATTGGAATCTCGTTATTGTGATGATGTAAAAAGGCTTGTTACGTTGAACGCGGCAACTCTGAACTGCCCCGGTATCCATGGCACCGCGCTGTCTCGCGGCAAACATTGGACCTGTAGGGGCTGGGTTCATCCATTTGCTCAGGCTGCTCTGAACGCAGCAATCAGGCCAACTTCGGCCCTACCAGAGCGGCATGGTGTAGCTGACGATCAGGCGGTTCTCATCCAGGTCGTTGCCGAAATTGGAACGAACGGTTGCGTTACGCCATTTGAGCCCCAGATTTTTCAAGGTACCACTCTGGAACACGTAACCCACGTCGGTGTTGCGCTCCCACTCCTTGCCCTCCCCACCCGCCGCACGCTCGACGTTGTCACCCGACACATAACGCGTCATGAACGTCAGGCCAGGCAAGCCCACACTTGCGAAGTCGTAGTCATAGCGGGCCTGCCACGAACGCTCGTCAATGTTGGCGAAATCGCCGACCTGGATGAAGTTGACCAGAAACGGATCGCTGCCAGAGATGTAAGGGAAAGGATCGTCGCCACTCATGCGCTGATAGCCGATACCGAACGCGTGAGCCTTGAGTTTATAGGTGAACATCGAACCCAACGCGCGGTTATCGATGTCGCGAAAGCTACCGTCTTCACTGCTTTTCGAATAACGCAGGTCAGTCTTCAAGCTCTGCCCTTCGCCCATCGGCAGGACATGCACCAGGCCGCCGTAATACTGCTTGTAGATGTTTTCAAGCTGACCATAGTGGGCACTGATCGCCAGTTGTGGCGTGACTTGATATTCACCACCACCAAAGTTGAAATCATTGCTCACGCCACCGATACGGTTGGCGGTCATCTCAGTGAAGTCCGTAGAGTTATTGGCCTTGATACGGTCGATATGGCCGCCGGTAAACTTGAAGTTATCCAGATCCTGCGATGTCACCATCGCACCCCGAAAAGTCTGCGGCAGCAAACGGCTGTCGTTGGAGGAAACCATGGGGCTGCGAAAAAACAGCGTGCCGGCCTTCAGTTCAGTCCTGGATATCTTCGCCTTGGCGGTCAGACCCAGCTTTGAATATTCATCCTGAGAACCACCTGATGACTGATCCGCAGGCAGCAAACCACTGCCCGCCGTACTATCACCGGAATCCAGTTTGTAGCCGACCATACCCAGCGCATCCAGACCGAAGCCCACGGTTCCCGGGGTATAGCCTGACTGCAGACGCACAATGAAACCCTGCGCCCACTCTTCTGCCTTGTCCCTGGCGCCGGTCTGCCGGAAATCCCGGTTGAAGTAGAAATTACGTGCCTCCAGCTCCCCTTTGCTGTCAGCAAAGAAATCAGCGTTAGCCCCGGCCCCAAACCCCAGGGTCGTACCGCCTAACAATATTGCGCACAGATATTTTTGATTGTTGTAGCTCATTGAAAACGATCTCCATGAGCGCACAGCGGTAATTGACCGACTGCTGGCAGAGCGCAGTTATTGGTTAGGTGCAGTGGGCGCAGTCCACTGCAATGAAGGTTTGACACAGCCCGGTGAAGAGCACCACGCTGGCGACCTTTCTCGTTCCGGGGCAATCTTTCGGCAGCCCGACCGCTCACGTCCAACGGGAAAAAACCGCTATACCCCATAAGAATTTCTTTATCGTCGCTGGCATATAACCTGCACTTTCAGGGCACTTTCCTGACACCCTGCACACGGTTTTCATGCAACGTGCAGCACTTGTCAGTCCTTACGCGCCTCAAGGAATCGACCCGGTGAACCTCAAATTTCTGGAAACCTTCGTCTGGGTAGCGCGCCTCAAAAGTTTCCGGCTGACAGCGGAAAAACTGTTCAGCACCCAGGCCTCTATCTCCAGCCGTATCGCGGCGCTGGAAGAGGAAATGGGGGTTCGCCTGTTCGTGCGGGATTCAAAGGGTGTGTCGCTGACGTCCGAAGGTTTGCGCGTACTGGAATACGCCGAGCACATCATGGACACCATGCAAAGCATGAAGGCAGCGATCAAAGACCCACGCCAGGTCCGTGGCCGGATCCGCATCGGCGCAATGGATACGGTCATACACACCTGGCTCAGCCCGTTGGTAACAAGGCTGATGAAGTGTTACCCGAATCTGGAAATCGAGCTGACCGCAGACACCGCCAGCAACCTCTGCGCTCAACTGGAAAAAGGCTACCAGGACATCATTTTCCAGACTGACGAGTTGCGCTTCGACACCGTGCGCAATGCCGTGCTGACCCGCTACCCCATGCATTGGGTCGTGCCCGTCGGCTCGGTTTATGACCGGCCCTACACCTGCCTGGATGATTTGTCTCAGGAGCGCATCGTGACGTTTTCGCGTAACTCACGGCCACACCAGGACATTCTCAACATGCTGCACAGCGCCAATATTGTCTCGCCACGAATCAACTGCGTGAACTCTGCGTCAGCCATCACCCGTCTGGTGCGCGACGGCTTCGGCATTGGTGCAATGCCCGCCGCGCTGGTCCGGGGTGAACTGGCTCAAGGCGTACTGACCCTGGTCAATGGCGTCCCGCTGCCGTCGATCATGGACATTGTCGCCAGTTGGCGTACCGGCGCAGGGATGGAGTTGGTCGAAGACATCGTCAGCCTGACCCGGGACGTGGTGGCCGAGTTCGATGCAGAACTGCCCAAAAGTTTTATGGCGGATGTGCCAGAGGCGAACTGATCACTTTTCGTCGTCTGTCACACCGCCTTCGCGAATGAATTCGCTCCCACAGGTCTCCCCATATCCGTGGCACCGCGCCGTCTCGCGGCAAACACAGCTCCTACAGAAAATGCATTTCAATCCGGTAGGTTGCATGTTGTTTGATGAGGGCGAACTCATTCGCGAAGCGCAGGCAACGCAGCTGTTCGCCCTCAAACCGCGCACATCTATATAGACGCGCCCCGTTAATGCCCATTATTCGCCACGGTGACGAGTGAAGGTCTCCAGCAACCAGGCACCGGCAGGCCCCAGGCTGCGCTGGCGTGACCAGATCACATCCACTGCCGAACTGCGCGGCCAGCCCGGAACGTCCAGTTCCTTGAGCTTGCCGCTGGCGTAACCGGACACCAGCCAGCGCGGCAACGCCGCCCAGCCAAACCCGAAAGCAGCCATGTCCATGAGCAGCAAGTAATTGGGGGCTGACCATGGGCGATGACCGCTGATGGGCAAATCATCGGTGGGCACGCTTTGATCCACCAATGTATTCAGGCGCAACGCCCGGTACCGCGCCAGATGCTGGTAATCGACCTTATCCTGCTGAGCCAGCGGGTGTTTGTGCGACACAAACAGGCCGAAATCTGCGCGCTCGGCGATAGTCGAGTAGCCGACTTCCGGGGGATAACTGGCCTGAGCCGACAGCAGCCCCAAACACGCGCGGCCTGACTGGATGAGGCTGATGGCATCGCCGTGCTCGGCAAATACACACTCCAGCTCCAGCTCGGGGAAACGTTGATCAAGCTCAGCCATACGGATTTCGAAATCTGCGAACTGGTTGGCGTCGGACAGCACCAGCGTCAGACGCGGCTCCACGCCCTCCGCCAGACGCCCGGCAGCGCGGCGCAGCTTATCGGAAGCGGCCAACACGTCCTCGATACGCCCGAGCATGGCCCTGCCCGCCTCGGTAAGAGCCGGATGCTTTGAAGAGCGGTCGAACAACTCCAGACCCAGGTCAATCTCCAGACGGGCAATAGCCTCGCTGATCGTCGACTGGCTTTTGCCCAAACGCCGCGCCGCTGCGCTGAAAGAACCCAGCGCGACAGTCTGGGCAAAAGCCTCAAGGGCTTCGGGGGAATAACTCATCTGAACCTCGTATCGGTTTTACCGATGGAATCGATTTTCACTTTAGCTCAGGGGCCGATGACAATGCACGTCGTCGAAAGCAAACACCTATGCCTTGTGGGAGCGACCGGGGTGGCGCTCCACCTTGCTCGCGATGAGCCCACCGTAGATCTCAGGCCTATCGCGTCCAGCCTTATCGCGAGCAAGCTCTGCTCCCACAGGGAATGCATTTCAAGTCGAAAACTGTCAGCTACCCAAAGGCCAACTCATGCCAACCAAATCCATCAAGGAACGCGCCTTACACGCGCTTCTGTTCGAAGTTATCGGCGTCTTGTTATTTGCCCCGCTGCTCGCGTGGGCAATGGGTCACTCGCTGGCGAAAATGGGCGCGATGACCGTCATGATTTCCACCGTGGCCATGCTCTGGAACATGCTGTTCAACGCCATGTTCGATGGCCTGCGCCGCAAATGGGGCTTCGAGCTGTCATTGGGGACCCGCATGTTGCATGCGTTGGGCTTCGAGAGCGGCCTGATTCTGGTGATCGTACCGCTGGCAGCGTGGTGGCTGTCGATCAGCCTGCTGGAAGCGTTCCTGCTGGATATCGGTCTACTGTTGCTGTTTTTGCCTTACACCCTGATCTTCAACTGGGCATACGACGCCCTTCGGGAACGTGTCATCCAGCGCCGCCAGCTTAATCGCCAACGGTTTTCGCCAGCTCGGCGATCAGAAAATCCCTGAAGGCGGACACGGCGGCCGGTAAATTTCGACCGGCCATGCTTTGCATTTCGATTCGCCGCGCCTGCATGCCCTCATCGAGAATCGGCAAACAGCGCAACTCTTTGCCCACCACCTGTTTGTGCAGGGTCATTTCGCTGGAAAGGCTGATGCCGCCTTCCTCACGAACAAAGCTGTACAGCGCGCCGATATAATTGCTGGTCAGCACTGGCTCGAACATCAGGCCTTGCACCCCGCAGCAGATATCGAAGAGTTGTCGCAGCGTCGTGTCAGGTCTTGGCAGTGCAATGGGGTACGGCTGCAGTTCGGCAAGGCTAACGGCCTCACGCCCGGCCAGCGGGTGGGAATTGGCAACCACGGCAAAAATCGCTCCGCTCATGACGTGCTCGACGCATATTTCCTTTTGCGGCGTGAGGCTGAACGTCAGCGCCAGATCAGCCTCCCCGGAGCGGACTTTCTCGGTGGCTTCAGCCGGTGCGCACACTTCAAGGGTGAAGTGAATCCCATGGTACTCGCGACGGAATGCAGCGATGCTGTGGGGCATGTAATCCAGCGCAAAGCCTTCCGAACAGGCGATGTGCACATGGCCGCGTTGCAAGCCGTGCAACTCGGTAATCTCCAGCACCACCTGCTCGGCTTCCAGTTGCGATTTGCGTGCATAAGCCGCCAGCCGCGTGCCTGCCTCACTGAGCACCATCCCCCGGGCGCGCCGCTCGAACAGCGTGGCGTCCAGAGCAAGTTCAAGCTTGGTTATCTGCCGACTCACTGCAGAGGCTGCGACATTCAGGCGCATGGAGGCCTCGCTGATGGAACCGCAGCGGGCCACTTCAAGGAAATAGCGCAGGGCTGTGGACTGCACGCCATACAACTGCATCAGTACCTCCATGTATTGCCTTTTCGGCAAAGCAAGTATCGAAAGATTGTGCTTGTGGCATTGGTAAACCATCGCCTACATTCGTGTCCACACCAAAAAGAACATTGCCTGATTTCCTTTCCGCATTTGCGAACAGCTGCCCTTTGATTCAACCACTCTCGCCAACGGAGACGACGGCATGGGCATCAAAGGTTTCGCTTTCAGTATTGCGCTGCTGGGCTCCATCAGCAGCTTCCCGGCCCACGCCGGTAAAGCCAACGACACACTGGTTTACGCTTCCGACAGCGAACCTGAAAACATCAGTCCTTATCACAACGACCTGCGCGAAGGCGTAATTCTCGGCCGCCTGATTTGGGACAACCTTGTGTACCGCGATCCCAAAAGCGGCGAATACAAACCCATGCTGGCCACCAGCTGGAAACAGGTCGACGACACCACTATCGATTTCGAACTGCGCAAAGGCGTCAAATTTCACAACGGCGACGCATTCACCGCCGACGACGTGGTGTTCACCCTCAACTACGTCGTGTCGCCCGAAGCCAAAGTCGTTACTGTGCAAAACGTCGACTGGATCAAGAGCGCCGAAAAAACCGGCGACTACAGCGTCCGCCTCCACCTGAAAAAACCTTTCCCGCCCGCCCTCGAATACCTGTCCAACGCCGTCCCGATGTTTCCGAAAAACTATTTCGAGAAAGTCGGCATGGCCGAATTCAGCCGCAAACCGATTGGCACCGGCCCGTACAAAGCCGTATCCGTGGTGGCCGGTGAAGGCGTGACCATGGACATCAACAAGGACTACTTCAAAGACAGCCCGCAAGGCCTGCCGCACATCGGCCACATCAAATTCCGGGTGATCCCGGATGCCGAGACTCGTCTTGCCGAATTGATGACCGGCGGTGTCGACTGGGTGTGGCGCGTGGCGCCGGATCAGTCGGTCAACCTCAAAGGCATGCCGAACCTGACCGTGACCAGCGGCGAGACCATGCGTATCGGCTTCCTGATTCTCGACGCTCGCGGTACCTCCAGCGAAAACTCGCCGATGAAGAACCTCAAGGTGCGTCAAGCGATCAACCACGCGATCAATCGTGACGGGCTGGCCTCGCAACTGGTGGGTGGTGAAGCCAAACCGTTGCAGGTGGCGTGCTACCCAGGGCAGTTCGGTTGCGATACCACGGCGGCGACGGTCTACAACTATGACCCGGCCAAAGCCAAAGCACTGCTCGCTGAAGCCGGTTACCCGAACGGTTTCGAGACAGAAATCTTCGCCTACCGCGACCGTGATTACGTCGAAGCCATCATCGGCAACCTGCGCGCAGTCGGCATTAACGCCAAGCTGCGTTACCTGAAATATGCCGCCCTGCGCGATCAGCAACGTGGCGGCAAAGTGCCGATGTCGTTCCAGGCCTGGGGCTCGTTCTCGATCCTCGATACCTCCGCTTCAGCCGGTACCTGGTTCAAAGGCAACCCGGACGACAACATCAAGGACCCGCAAGTCCAGGGCTGGCTGCAAACCGCCGACAACGCCCTGGACCCGCAAGTGCGCAAGGACAACTACCGCAAGGCGTTGCAGCGCATCAGCGAGCAGGCCTACTGGGCGCCGCTGTTCAACTACTCGATGAACTACGCCTACACCTCGGAACTTGAGTTCACGCCGTACCCGGACGAGTTGCCGCGCTTCGTGCTGTCCAGCTGGAAATAACCCGCAACCGCCGTTGCCGTGGCGCAGCCAATTTGCGCCATGGCACATCCCAACTTTTCAGCAAATGGACGAGGAAACTTGCCATGCTTGGGTTCCTTCTGCGTCGTCTGGGCATCGCCGTGTGCGTTGCGATTACCGTGTCGATCATCAGTTTTTCTCTTCTGCACCTGTCCGGTGACCTGGCCACTGCCATTGGCGGGCCGGAAGCCAGCAGCGAACAAATCGAACAGATCCGCGTGCAGTACGGTTTGGACAAACCGTTGCCAACCCAGTACTTCAACTGGCTGGGCGACTTGCTGCGGCTTGATCTGGGCGATTCTTTTTTCTTTCAGGAATCGGTCTACAACCTGATCGCCAGCCGTTTGCCGATCACCTTGAGTCTGGGTGCGATGGCGCTGGGCATTGCCTTGGTGGTTGCCATTCCGCTGGGTGTTCTCGCTGCAGTCAAACGTGACACCTGGATTGATCGACTGGCCTTGAGCATCGCCGTACTCGGCCAGGCGATGCCGAGCTTCTGGTTTGCGCTGATGCTGATCGTGGTGTTTGCCGTCACGCTGAAATGGCTACCGGTTTCAGGCAACTCGACGTTCCTGCACTTCGTGATGCCTGCCATTGCTCTGGGTTATTACGCAACGCCGGCCATCATGCGCCTGACTCGCGCAGGCATGCTGGATGTGCTCAATTCCGATTACATCCGCACGGCTCGCGCCAAAGGCTTGCGCCCGGCACGGGTGTTGTTCAAGCACGCGCTGCGCAATGCGCTGATTCCGGTGGTGGCGCTGGCCGCAGTGGAATTCGGTTTCATGCTTGGCGGTTCGGTGGTGATCGAAACCGTGTTCTCCCTGCAAGGCGTCGGGCAACTCGCCTGGGACGCCATCGCCCGCGACGACTTCCCCGTGGTGCAAGCCGTGGTCCTGCTGATCGCAGTGATCTACATCATCCTCACGCTGCTGGCTGACGTGCTCAACGCACTGCTCGACCCGCGCATTCGTGTGCGCTAAGGAGGCTTTGCCATGTCCATGAATTCACGCAGCTCCATCGGGCTCAACTGGATCTGTAGGAGCGAGCTTGCTCGCGATAGCGTCAGGTCAGGCAACAAATTTTCAGTTGATGAACCGCATCGCGAGCAAGCTCGCTCCTACAGGCCCAGTTACATTCAGATGCATTCCCGCGCTGACCGGAGGCTCCCATGAGCACACCTGCCGCCCCTCTCGCCATCAACGACTACCTGCCGCCCCCCAGCAGCCTAAGCCGGGTACTGGGCAAAAGCTTTCGCCATCGCGGTTTTGCCATTGGCATGGTCTTGCTGATGATCATCTTCATCGGCGCCCTGTTTGCGCCATGGCTGGCGCCTTACGACCCTTATGTCCAGGACGTGATGCTGCGCATGAAACCGCCAGTCTGGATGGCTAACGGCACATGGGAATACCCACTGGGTACCGACAAGCTGGGACGTGACTACCTGTCGCGTCTCCTCTACGGCGCGCGTATCTCGCTGTTCATCGGCGTTGCCGCCGCGTTGATTTCCGGTTTCATCGGCACGGTCATGGGTCTGCTCGCCGGTTACTACGGCGGCAAGGTCGACGCTTTTATCAGCTATCTGATTACTACGCGCCTGGCGATGCCAGTGGTGATGGTTGCACTGGCTTCGGCCTCGCTGATGGGCGGCTCATTGAAAGTCGTGATCGTGCTGCTGGGTTGCCTGTTGTGGGATCGATTTGCAGTCGTCGTCAGGGCGTCGGTGCAGCAGATTCGTGATGCCGAATACGTCGCCTCGGCCCAGGCACTGGGCTGCTCGACCCTGCGTATTCTGGCCAGCGAAATCCTGCCCAATCTGGTCGGCGCGCTGATTGTGGTCGCCACCCTGGAAATGGCCCACGCGATCCTGCTGGAGTCAGCGCTGTCGTTCCTCGGTGTCGGCGTGCAACCGCCCACCCCATCGTGGGGGCTGATGATCGCCGAAGGCAAACCCTACATGTTCTTTTCCCCGTGGGTCATCGCCATTCCCGGCGTCGCCCTGATGATTCTGGTGCTGGGCATCAACCTGGTGGGCGATGGTCTGCGCGACCTGATCCTGCCCGACGGCCGCAACTGATAGAGGAGCCACGAACATGGCACTACTCCACGTTGAAAATCTGCGCGTCGATATCCCCATGGGCAACAGCCCGACGCCGGATGACATGCTGCACGCCGTGCGCGGTCTGGATTTTGAAGTCGAGCGCGGCGAGATGCTGTGCATCGTCGGCGAGTCAGGTTGCGGCAAATCCCTGACCTCACTGGCGCTAATGGACCTGCTGCCGCGCAAGGCCAAACGCACCGCAGCCCGCCTGACTCTGGACGGCATCGACATGCTCGCCCAGAGCGAACGGCGCATGTGCGACCTGCGCGGCAACCGGCTGGCGATGATCTTTCAGGAGCCGATGACCTCGCTGAATCCGGCCTACAGCATTGGCGATCAGCTCAGCGAGGTACTGACCCAGCACCGCAAGGTGTCACGCAAAGACGCGCTGACCCGTGCTGCGCAGATGCTGGAAAAAGTTGGCATCAGCAACGCCACCGAACGCCTCGGTCAGTACCCGCACCAGCTCTCCGGCGGCCTGCGCCAGCGGGTAATCATCGCCATGGCCTTGATGTGCGAACCGGAACTGATCATCGCTGACGAGCCGACGACGGCGCTGGACGTGACGATTCAGGCGCAAATCCTGCGCCTGATCCGCGACATTCAGAAAGAGTTCGGCCTGGCGGTGATTTTCATCACCCACGACCTGGGTCTGGTGGCGCGGATCGCCGACCGGGTGGCCGTCATGTACGCCGGGGAAATCGTCGAAACCGCTCCCGCCCTGCAACTCTTCGAAAACCCGCAGCACCCTTACACCAAGGGCTTGCTGGCGAGTATTCCGATCCCCGGCAAGACCAAGCCCGGCGAAGCGCTGGGCTCGATTCCTGGCCTGGTGCCCAGTCTGGTCGGCGAGCAACAAGGCTGTGCGTTCCGTAACCGTTGCGGTCAGGCCATTGATGCCTGCGCGCAGAACATTCCCGAAATACTGCGCGACGGCCACATGGCGCGCTGCCTGTTTGCAGCGCCGGGGCCAGAGCCGATTCGGCAGATGGAGAGTGCACGGTCATGAAAAAAGACATCGCTCTTGAGCTGTGCGACATCCGTCGTGAGTTCCGCATGAACAAAGGCTTCTTCAAAGCCCCGGCCACCCTCAAGGCTGTCGATGGTGTATCGCTGCGCCTGATGCGCGGCGAAACCCTGGGCCTTGTCGGCGAATCCGGTTGCGGCAAAAGTACACTGGCGAAAATGCTGCTCGGCCTGCTGCCGCCAACCAGCGGCGATGTACTGGTCAATGGCAAACATCTGGCAGCCACCGATCGCAAGGAAATGTCCCGGCATATCCAGCCGATTTTTCAGGACCCGTACTCGTCGCTGAACCCACGCAAGACCCTGCGGGAAATCGTCACCCTGCCGCTGATCGTGCATGACATCGGCACCACTGCCGAGCGCCGCAAAAAGACCGAAGAAATGCTCGACGTAGTGGGCTTGCCCAAACGCGTGATCGACAGTTACCCGAGCCAACTGTCAGGCGGCCAACGCCAGCGCGTAGCGATTGCCCGGGCCTTGATCATGCGCCCGGACGTGCTGATCTGCGACGAACCCACCTCGGCGCTGGACGTTTCAGTGCAGGCGCAGATCCTCAACCTGCTGCAAGACCTCAAGCGCGAATTCGGCCTGACCTACCTGCTGATCAGCCACAACCTGGCGGTCATCGAACATTTGGCTGATCGCGTGGCGGTGATGTACCTCGGGCGTATCGTCGAAGAGCGCACCCGTGAATCCTTGTTCGCCGAACCCGGCCACCCCTACACCCGCGCTCTGCTGGACTCGGTGCTCACGCCCGATCCGCGTTTGGGCATTCCCGACATCGGCCTGCACGGTACTTTCCCTAACCCTGTGTCGCCGCCGTCCGGTTGCGCTTTTCATCCGCGCTGCCCGAGCTGTTTCGCGCCCTGCAAGACGGCCTACCCGGCCAATGATTCGATTATCGGCGGCAAAGTACGCTGCCACCTCCACGACAGTCCTGCCCAAACTTTGGAGCTCGTCCACTCATGAGTCGTTCACAGGCCATCAGCTACACCACCGAGCAGTTCGACAACGGCGCATTCCTGTCCCTGCTCGAACGCAGCGTCGCCCTGCACACTGAAAGCCAGATTCCGGATCAGCTGCCGGAGCTCTATCGCTACCTCAAGGAGTTCATCACGCCCCATGTCGAAGCGCTGGGCTTCAGCGTGCAGATCTACGACAACCCGCTGCCCAAGCGCGGCCCGCTGCTGATCGCCACCCGTATCGAAGACCCGGCACTGCCAACCGTGCTCAGTTATGGCCATGGTGACGTGGTCAACGGCTATGACGCACAGTGGCGTGAAGGCCTGTCGCCGTGGGAGGTCAAGGTCGATGGCGAGCGCTGGTACGGGCGCGGCACTGCCGATAACAAGGGTCAGCACTTGATCAACCTGACGGCACTGGAGCAGACACTCAAGGCACGCGACGGCAAGCTGGGTTTCAATGTCAAACTGCTGCTGGAAATGGGCGAAGAGGACGGCTCGCCGGGATTGCGTGCGTTCTGCGAAGCACACCCTGAAGAGCTCAAGGCGGACGTGTTCATCGCCTCGGACGGCCCGCGTCTGGCGGCTTCACGGCCGACGATTTTTCTCGGTTCGCGGGGCGTGTTCAACTTCGAACTGAGCGTCAACCTGCGCGAAGGCGCACACCACTCCGGCAACTGGGGCGGTCTGCTGTCCAACCCAGGCATCATCTTGGCCAACGCCATTGCCAGCATGGTCGATCAACAGGGCCGGGTAAAAATTCCCGCGCTGATGCCCAAGGAAGTACCCGAAGCCGTGCGGATGGCACTGGCTGATATCGAAGTCGGTGGCGGTCCTGGCGACCCGGAAATCGACCCGAACTGGGGCAATCCCGAATTGACCCTGAGCGAAAAAGTCTTCGGCTGGAACACCCTCGACGTCATTGCCTTCAAGACCGGCAACCCCGATGCGCCCGTGCATGCAATCCCCGGCAAGGCCAATGCCCACTGCCATATCCGCTTTGTAGTGGACAGCGACTACAACACCTTCATCCCGGCCGTTCGCGCGCATCTGGATGCTCACGGTTTCACTCAGGTGGAAGTCAAACAGGGCCGCATCGACATGATGAACGCCACCCGTCTTGACCCGCAAAGTCCATGGGTCGATTGGGCGCTGAACTCCCTGGCCGAAACCACCGGCAAAAAACCGGCTCTGCTGCCTAATCTGGGCGGCTCGCTGCCCAACGACGTCTTCGCTGACGTACTCGGCTTGCCGACGCTTTGGGTGCCGCATTCGTACCCCGCCTGCTCGCAACATGCGCCCAACGAGCATTTGCTCGCCCCCGTGGTGAAAGAGAGCCTGCAAATCATGGCCGGGCTGTTCTGGGACCTTGGCAACGACGCTTCGCGATTGACGCAAGAGCATCAACAGCGGGAGCAGGCCAAATGAGCGACGCTCGACAACAGGCGCTGGACTGGCTTGCGGGCCAGGGCGAAGCGATGGAGTCCCTGCTGCAACGCATCGTCGACACTGACTCCAACAGCTACGACAAAGTCGGTGTCGATGCCGTGGGCGCACTGCTCGCGGCCGAACTAGAAGCAGACGGCATCCTGCTGGAGCGCATGCCAGTGGAAGGGTTTGGTGATGTGATGCTCGCCGAAGTCTCCGGCGCAGCGGGCAAGCCGGTCTTGCTGCTGGGCCATCGCGACACGGTATTTCCCAAAGGCACCACCACAACCCGAGGTTACAGCCGGGACGCCACCCTTGCTTACGGACCCGGTGTGGCTGACATGAAAGGCGGTCTGGTCCTTAACTGCTTTGCCCTCAAGGCGCTGAAGCGCGCCGGGCAATTGCCCTACCCGGTTCAGGTGCTATACACCGGCGACGAGGAGATCGGTTCCGGCAGTGCTCGCGGCCATATCGAAAGCGCCGCGCGTGCGGCTCGTGCCGTGCTCAACACCGAACCCGGCAGGGCCAGCGGCAATGTAGTCAGTGCGCGTAAAGGCGGCGCCACGTTGATCATCGAAGTCACTGGCCGCGCCGCGCACTCAGGGGTCAACCATGCCGACGGCGCCAGCGCCATCGAGGCGCTTGCGCGCAAGATCGTCAAACTGCATGCCCTGACCGATTACCCGGCGGGCATCACCACCAACGTGGGTTTGATGTCCGGCGGCACCTCCAGCAACACCGTCGCGCCCAGTGCTTGGGCCAAACTCGACGTGCGCTTTATCGAGCTCAAACACTGGGATCAAATATTCGAAGCGATTCAGAGGATCGTCGCCGAGGAAGAATTGCCCGGTACCAGCGCTGTTCTAAAAGAAGCCACAACCTTCCTGCCCATGGAAGCGAAGCACAGCACCCGCTTGTTGGCGATGTATCAGAAGCAGGCGCAGACACTGGGTTTCAGTGTTGAAGGCGAGTTCACTGGTGGCTGTGCGGATTCGGGTTTCACCGCCAGCCTGGGGATCCCGACGTTGTGTGGCCTCGGCCCGGTGGGCGGCAAGGTCCACACCGATCGCGAATACCTGGAACTGGACACCCTGGTGCCCCGGGCCCAGGCATTAGTGGCGACCATTCTGGCTGTCGGTGAAGCTTACTGAGGTAATTGGTCTCTTCGAAACGCCGGGGATTGGCTATCCACACCGCCAGTCCCCAACGTTAAGGTTGGCGCCATCGCCCGATTGGGCATTCAACCTAAGAGAACGCCAACATGAACGAACGCATCCAATGGGCCACCGTTGCCCCTGAAGCCTACCGCGCCATGGCCGCCCTTGAGGCCGCCGTCGGCAAATCCGGACTGGAAAGCTCGCTGCTGGAACTGGTCCGGTTGCGCGCCTCGCAAATCAACGGCTGCGCCTTCTGCATCAACATGCACGCCAACGACGCCCGCCGCGCCGGGGAAAAAGAATCGCGCCTGCAAACCGTGAGCGTCTGGCGCGAAACCGCGTTCTTCACCCCTCGGGAAAAAGCCGCGCTGGCGTGGGTAGAAAGCATGACCCTGCTGCCCAATCAGCAAGCGTCGCAGGAACAGTACCTGGCCTTGCAAGAGCACTTCAGCGACAGCGAAGTGGTCAACCTCACCCTGGCGATTGCGACCATCAATGCCTGGAACCGCTTTGGTGTCGGGTTTGCGATGGTGCCTGCGTAACGCTCAAAAATCTTCAAGTGGAATGCTGCTTCTCTGTGGGAGCCGGGCTTGCCCGCGATGCAGACACCTCGGAGTGTCAGTTAAATCGAATCGCCCTTATCGCGGGCAAGCCCGGCTCCCACAGCAAACCGAGATTGCCTTCGGCTTCTACAGGGATTGTGCGCTGTTCATCCATCGATCAAATTTGCAGATGCTTCACATAAGGACTATTGGTTGGAGTACTGACCGGGCTTTGAGGAAACTCACCGGCGCTCTCACTACAGGCTCTTATCAACATGACGACAAACGTTTTAAAGCTGGCCGCCTTCAGCGATGGCGACCAAGGTGGAAACCCGGCAGGTGTGTGGCTCGGGGACTTTTTGCCGGATGAGGCGACGATGCAGCGGATTGCTGCGGAAGTAGGTTTTTCCGAAACAGTGTTTGCTGCGCCCACCGCCGAGGGGTTTCGGGTGCGGTATTTCTCGCCTGAAGCCGAGGTGCCGTTCTGCGGTCACGCGACGATCGCCCTGGGCGCGGCGCTGGCCGGTCAGTATGGCGATGGCGTGTTCAACCTGACGCTGAACCAGGCGCAGATCAGCGTCGAAGGTCATGCTCAGGGCGATTTGATTTCAGCAGCCCTGCAATCACCGCCTACTCACAGCGGACCCATTGATGACGCTTTGCTGCATGAAGCTTTGGAGCTGTTCGGCTACGCCCAACACGATCTGGACGCCCGTATTCCACCGGCATTGATCAACGGCGGCGCGCAGCATCTGGTGCTGGTGTTGAACAGTCGGGAAAAACTCCGGGCCATGGAGTATGACCAACAGGCCGGGCATGAGCTTATGACCCGTGCCGGATGGGTCACGATCTTGCTGGCGTATGCGGAAAACCTGCAACTGTTCCACACCCGCAATACATTTGCCTGGGGCGGCGTGTATGAAGACCCCGCCACTGGCGCGGCAACGGCGGCCTTCGCCGGTTACCTGCGCGATCTTGAATGGCCTCACGGCGGGCACATCGACATTGTGCAGGGCGAGGACATGGGCAGTCGCTCCCGGATTCGCGCTGAGATTACTGATCAGAAAGGCAGTTCAATCCGGGTTTCCGGCATGGCCCGCAAGCTATAAGTCAGACCTTGAGTCGTGTCCCGCCGATTGCAACACCGACCAGCATCACGGCGACAACCATGAATGCCAGTTCCAGGCTGCTGGAGTGGGCGATAAACCCAATGGCAGCGGGCCCGATCAAAATGCCGGCGTAACCTAACGTGGTCAACGCCGGGACGGCGACGTTTTCCGGCATGCTCTTTTGTCGCCCGAGCGCGCTGTAGCAAACCGGCACGATGTTGGAACAGCCCGCTCCCACCAATGCGTAGCCGAGCAATGCGGCTTGCCATGACGGAATCAGGGTTGCCAGCGCCAGCCCTGTCGCGGCACAAAGACCACCCAAAATCACCACCTGCCTTGGGCCGACACGTCGCACCACCGCATCGCCGAACAAGCGGCCTGCGGTCATGGTCAGGGCGAACACTGCATAGCCCAACCCCGCGTAAGAGGTTTCCACGCCGCGTAACTCACTGAGGAACACTGCACTCCAATCCAGCATTGCCCCCTCGGACAGGAACACCGTGAAGCACAGCAGGCCGAGAAACAGCACCACGCCTCTCGGGATGGCAAACGGCGGGCCATCGGTTTCGCTGCCGTAATTCAGGAAGTGCGGTGCGGCCTTGAGCAAAGCGATCAATAAAACCGCTACAACGGCAAACATCGCGACCAACGGCGACGCGCCGATGCTCAACAACCCTGCGACACCCGCAGCCCCGGCGATGCCGCCCAGACTGAACAAGCCATGGAAACCGGACATCATGGTTTTGCCACTGGCGCGCTCGACGATGATCGCCTGAATATTCACCGCACAATCCAGTGCGCCCATCGCCGCGCCGAAGACAAACAGCACGGCAACCAGCGACGGCAAATGCGAAACCGTGGCCAACAGCGGCAGGCACAGACAAATGATTGCCGAGGAAATCAGCAACACACGGCGACAACCGATACGCGCTGCCAATGCACCGGCAAGAGGCATAGCCACAATCGAGCCGACACCCAGACACAGCAGCAACAAGCCCAATGTGCCCTCATCCAGCCCAACCCGGGCCTTGGCATACGGCACCAGTGGTGCCCAGGCGGCGATGGCAAAACCGGCAATGAAAAACGCCACGCGAGTGGAAAATTGTTCCAGTCGTCCCGGCACAACCGGCGCCGGGGTGCTGATGGAAGTCATGCAGGCTCCTTGAAAACGGCGGACCAAAAGGTCCGGTAATGGAGGGCAGACTAACAAAGGTTGGGGGTTAACCAAATGGGTACGGAGGAATGGGCATCTTAGGTTGGCGCATTTCCACTGAGGGAGCTGCCCCGGTGTCCCTGACACCACGCTGTCGCGCAGCAAACACGGGACCTGTAGGAGTGAGCTTGCTCGCGATTCGATCTGTTGGTCGATGAATATATTGCTTGTGCTGAAGCTATCGCGAGCAAGCTCACTCCTACAGAAAATGCATTCCAAATCAGTTAGTTATTTCTTGTTTGATAGGCGCTGGGCTTGCCCGCGATAAGACTGGACGCAGTTCACCTGACACTGAGGTGTTCTTATCGTCGGAATGCCGCCCAGACCAAGCCCAGCTCCCACAGGGAAATGACGGCAAGCTCATTGAAAAATCCCCAGTGGGTAATGCGCTCGCTCCAATAGGTTTGCGCAGCTAAACTACGCACCATTTTGAACCGGGCCGCCCTGCAACCGCCCGCAACGTAAAGAGGCTGCTGTGTATAAAGGTGTGCTGCTGTCGGTTCTGGCTTCGGTGCTGTTTGGGGTGATGTACTTCTACACATCGCTGCTCAAGCCGCTGGGCGGGGAAGAAATCTTCGGCTGGCGGATGCTGCTGACGGTGCCGTGCGTGACGGTCTTTCTGCTGTTCAGTGGCGATTGGCACCTGGTCAGAAAAATCACTGGACGTATCCGCCATCAACCCACACTGCTGATCGGTATCGCCGCATGTTCGCTGTTGCTGGGCGCGCAATTGCTGGTGTTCATGTGGGCACCGCTGCATGGCCGCAGCCTGCAGGTTTCCATGGGCTATTTCCTGCTGCCACTGACGATGGTTGTCACCGGGCGCATCGTCTATGGCGAGCGCCTGTCGCGGCTGCAGAAGGTCGCGGCCTTCTGCGCCATGGTCGGTGTCGCCAACGAGTTGCTTAACCACGGCAGTTTCGCCTGGGAAACCCTGCTGGTCGCGGTGGGTTATCCGCTGTATTTCGTCCTGCGCCGAAAACTGGTCACCGATAACCTCGGCGGTTTGTGGTTCGACATGGCCTTCATGCTACCGATCAGCGTCTGGTTCATCGTCAACGGCGACGCGTCAGTGGGTGAGCAATTTCCGATGCTGTATGTGCTGATTCCAGTGCTTGGCCTGATCAGCGCCTCGGCACTGGTCAGCTACATCGTTGCCAGCCGCCTGCTGCCATTCAGCCTGTTTGGCTTGCTCAGCTACGTCGAGCCGGTATTGCTGGTGGGCGTCGCGCTGCTGCTGGGCGAAAGCATCAAGCGCGATGAATGGATGACCTACTTGCCCATCTGGCTGGCGGTGCTGGTGCTGATCTTCGAAGGTTGCAAGCACGTGCTGGCGCAGCGACGCACCTGATTACTGGATGAAACGCTCCAGTTGCATTTCCTGCAAACGGCTCAAGGTGCGACGGAAGGCGAACGACAGATAGCCCTGGGTGTACAGCTCGTGCATCGGCACCGCCGCATCGACATATAAAGGCACGCGGCGGTCATAACATTCGTCCACCAGCGCAATGAAGCGTCGAACCCCGTCATCGTGGGGCGACAATTGCGGCAACTCACGATCCCCAGCCACCACCTGTTCGACTGCATCTTCGGTACCACGGGCGATTTTCGCTTCGCGCTGAGGCGCACTGAGGGCCGGAACTTCGCTGAGCAGTAGCGTCGAGAACCGGTCGCACAGTTCGATAAAGTCCATGGCGGCCAAAGGCTGGTCACACAGGTCGCCATAGCTGCACCACAACACTGAGTCGCTGTGCTGAATACTGTTGATGCTGCGATGCCCTACAGGCACCGCGCCACTGGACACTGTTTCATCACCCTTGAGCGTCTCGAATACAGCAGCCAGCGCGCTGCTCTGCCCCGGTGCGGTGACGAAATACCGCTGATGCAGCAGTCCCGGATGCAAGCGGTGGTCTTCGCCGCCATCGACCGTGACCACTTGCATGTGGCGCTCAATGGCGGCAATAGCAGGCAGGAATCGCTCACGATTGTGGCCATGGCTGTACAACTGTGCGGGCGGCTGGTTAGAGGTGCAGACCAGCACCACGCCCGCATCGAACATGGCTTGCAGCAAACCGCCAAGGATTACCGCGTCGCCAATATCAGTGACGAACAACTCGTCGAAACACATCACCCGAACATCACGCCCCAGCTCCTGGGCCACGACTTTGAGCGGATTGGAGGTGCCGATCAGTTCGAACATACGCTTGTGCACCCAGCGCATGAAGTGATGAAAATGCTGACGCCGGGCCGGAACGTTGAGGCTTTCGAAAAAGCGGTCCATCAGCCAGGTCTTGCCCCGCCCGACTGGCCCCCATAGATAAACGCCCTGCGCCGCTTTCGGGTTGTCGTTCAGCGCCAGGAAACACGCCTGCAATTGCTGGACGGCATGCAGTTGCGCAGCGTCCGGCTGGAAACCCAACTGCTCGACAGCTCGTTCATAGGCCTGCAAGGGTGAAACGGCATTCATGAGTAGCGCATCGCTCGGCTAAGTGAGGGGGTGCAAAGCATATACGAGCAAGTGAACTGATTGCGATCTGTTGGCTGACATGAAATCTTGTGGGAGCAGAGCTTGCTCGCGATAAGGCTGGACGCGGTTCACTTTAGATCGCATCCAGCCTTATCGCGAGCAAGCTCTGCTCCCACAGAATCTATGCAAAGCCGGTCCTACGTGTAGCACCCACCAGCCACATTCAGTAACATCCCCTCTTTTTGCTTTCCCGGCATTGCCCCCTTTCAGGTACCCCATGAAACCAGCCCGTATACGCGCCGATGTCCTGGCCGGACTCACCACATCCTTTGCTCTGGTACCCGAGTGCATCGCCTTTGCTTTGGTTGCCCACCTCAACCCGCTGATGGGCCTTTATGGCGCGTTCATCATCTGCACCCTGACCGCCTTGTTCGGCGGGCGGCCGGGAATGATTTCCGGTGCGGCGGGTTCCATGGCAGTGGTGATTGTCGCGCTGGTGGTGCAGCACGGTGTGCAGTACCTGCTGGCGACGGTGTTGCTGGGCGGCTTGATCATGATCCTGTTCGGCGTGCTGCGGCTGGGCAAGCTGGTGCGCATGGTGCCGTATTCGGTGATGCTCGGGTTCGTCAACGGCCTGGCGATTGTGATTGCCATGGCTCAGCTCGAACATTTCAGGGTGGGTGACGCCTGGCTCACGGGCCAACCGCTGTACCTGATGATTGGCCTGGTGGCGCTGACCATGGCGATCGTTTACCTGCTGCCGCGCCTGACCAAAGCAATACCGCCCGCGCTGATCGCGATTCTGGGGGTTGGTCTGCTGGTCTATCTGCTTGATCTGCCGACCCACACGCTGGGCGACATGGCGCACATTGCCGGAGGCCTGCCAAGCCTGGCATTGCCGGAAGTGCCATGGGATCTGGAGACCCTGCGGATCATCGCGCCTTACGCGATTCTGATGGCGCTGGTGGGTCTGCTGGAAACCCTGCTGACTCTGAACCTGACCGATGAAATCACCGAGAGCCGCGGCTTCCCGGACCGTGAGTGCGTGGCGCTGGGTGTAGCCAACATGGCCTCTGGCGTGTGCGGCGGTATGGGCGGTTGCGCAATGATTGGCCAGACCGTGATCAACCTAAGCTCCGGTGGCCGGGGTCGTTTGTCCGGCGTGGTCGCGGGTTTGATGATTCTGATGTTTGTGCTGTTTCTGTCGCCGCTGATTGAAGAAATCCCGCTGGCCGCGCTGGTCGGTGTGATGTTCGTAGTGGCTCAACAAACCTTTGCCTGGGCGTCGTTGCGGGTACTTCACAAAGTGCCGGTCAACGATGTGCTGGCGATCATTGCCGTAACCATCGTGACGGTGCTGACCGATCTGGCCACTGCGGTGATGTTCGGTATCGTTATCGCAGCGCTGAACTTTGCCTGGCAGCAAGCGCGTGAGTTGTACGCGGACACGCACCTGGAGGCTGACGGCAGCAAGGTTTACACGCTGCACGGCACGTTGTTTTTTGCGTCCACGACGCGCTTTCTCAACCAGTTCAACCCAGCTGAAGACCCTGCTCAAGTCACCCTCGATTGCCAACACCTGAGCTTCGTCGATTACTCGGCGGTATCAGCATTGCAGACCTTGCGCGAGCGCTATACCAAGGCGGGCAAACATCTGCGGGTGGTGCACCTGTCGAACCGTTGCAAGCAATTGCTCAAGCGGACCGATGTGCAGCATGGGTGATGAACAGGTAGGACCGAATTCATTCGGGAAGGCGGCACTCCAGACGATACATAGCCTGCGTATGTACCGGCCCCTTCGCGAACAAGTTCGCTCCTACCGGAGACCTGAGCAAGACGCAGAACCCGGTAGGACCGAATTCATTCGGGAAGGCGGCACTCCAGACGATACACAGCCTGTGGATGTACCGGCCCCTTCGCGAACAAGTTCGCTCCTACCGGAGACCTGAGCAAGACGCAGAACCCGGTAGGACCGAATTTATTCGGGTTAGCCTTTCCGCTAAACATCAATATCCAGCAACGCCGCGCCCAGCGCCTTGCCGTGGGCATCCAGTGCCAGCGAGCGGGTGACGCCGCCACGCAGGATGCCGGGCAGGACGAAGTTCAGGGCCTGAACGTTGGGCAATTCATATCGGCGCACAGGCCCGGCATTCGGGTCCAGCAGCTCGGCGAAATACGCGGCGACACGCTGCGCGGTTAACACTTCACACAAGCGTGAATAGTCTTCTGCGCGATAGGCAATCACCGAGATGTTCGAGGTGTCGCCTTTGTCGCCGGTTCGGGAATGGGCCAGTTCGCGCAGTTTTACAGGGCGGCTCATGATGCATCCTCCAGATGTACAACAGCTGTCACCGCAGAACGCGGAACAAACAACGACGCGACCGCCACAACCTGACGCAAACCTTTGGTGGCCCCACCTCCGCCATAAGGACCATTGGTGTAAAGGGTTTCGACTTCATTGCCGATGCGTATGGCCTGAGCCTTGTCGGCGCAACGTGCCGCCACGCGCAGGCGCACTTCCCAAGGCTCAGCCGCAGTGCGTGAACCCAGCTCGTCGCCGTGCAGCGAGTCCACTCCTATCAGTTCGGCGCGAATGTCGTCATAGCTGACGCCCGTCAGTTTCAGACGCTCAAGCACTACATCACGGGCCAGCCTTGCGCGCGCCAAAGCCCCCGGCCCGCCATAGGAAATCTGCCCTTCGCCAATCCAGCCGTCGAGGAAACCCACTGACACCTTCAACGTTTCAGGACGCGCACGTCCATGAGCACCGCTGACCCTCACCCGATCCAAACCTGCGACTTCGAAAGCAACCGCAGAGAAGTCGGCGCAGACATCAGGCGTCAGGTATGCCGCAGGATCATGCACCTCATAAATAAGCTGCTCTGTGCAGGTCGCGGTATCGATACGTCCACCCGAGCCTGCTACCTTGCTGATGACGGCCGAACCAGAGGCATCTACTTCCGCCAGGGGAAAGCCCAGACGCGCCAGATCCGGCACGTCCTTGTAGCCAGGATCAGCGAAGTACCCGCCGCTGATCTGCCCCGCGCATTCAAGCAAATGACCAATAGCAGTGCCACGCCCCAGCAGCGACCAGTCATCTGCCGCCCAGCCAAACTCAAATAGCTGAGGAGCGAGGAATAACGACGGGTCAGCAACCCGCCCCGTGATCACCACATCGGCACCGGCCCGCAACGCTTCGAAAATCCCTTCGGCCCCCATGTAAGCGTTGGCAGAAATCAGCCGCTCGCCCAGAGAGCCAAGCGTTGCCCCGTTGTCCAGCAACTGATGCGGATCGGCCTGCAACGCAGACAGCACGTCATCCCCCGTCACAGCCGCGACTTTCAGGCCATGCAAACCGAGTTCGGCAGCAATCCGCCGCACCTCGCGTGCCGCCGCCAACGGATTGGCCGCGCCCATATTCGTGATCACTCTTAAACGCCGTGCAGAACCGCCCCCCACGAACGGCAACACACGACGCATGCGCTCACTGAGCAGCGGGTCATAACCCGTTTCAGGATCGGCCAACCGGACCTGTTGCGCCAAAGCGATGGTGCGCTCGGCCAGACATTCGAAGACCAGGTAATCCAGATCGCCGTGTTCGGCCAGTTCAACAGCAGGCTCGATACGGTCGCCGGAATAACCGGCGCCGGAGCCAATGCGTAAGGTTTTCATGGTGGTAGTCCTCTCAAACAAAGGGTAATTGTTTGAACTGAAATGAATTTTTCTGTAGGAGCTGCCGAAGGCTGCGAAGCATTCATCCAGACACACCGCCATCGCAGCCTTCGGCAGCTCCTACAAGTTCAGTGTTTGCTGTTTGGCAGTCAGAACACACCCAGCAGCAGCGCCGTCAGGGTCATCAACACTGAGGCGGCAAACAGGAAAGGAATGGTGAAACGCTGGTGATCGGCCAGTTCGATCTTGCACAGCCCCACCAGCAGGAAGGTCGCCGGAGTCAGCGGGCTGACCGGGAAGCCAGTGGTGTGTACGCCCAGCAGCGAGGCCTGAGCCACTTGCAACGGATCGACGCCCAGCGCCTTGCCGACTTCAGCAATCACCGGCATGACACCGAAGTAGAACGAGTCCGGATCAAACAGCATGCTGAGCGGCATGGAAATAAAGCCCACCACCATCGGAATCAGCTTGCCGTGGCCTGCGGGAATCTGCGCCACGGCCACTTCGGCCATGGCCTTGAGCATGCCGGTGCCTTGCATGATGCCGGTAAATACACCGGCCGCCAGGAGGATGCTGGCCATGGTCAGGGCCGTCTTCGCATGCGCATCGATGCGAGCGCGCTGAGCGTCGACATTCGGGTAGTTGATGCACAGCGCCACGACGGTGCCGAGCATGAACATCACCACCGGATCAACCAGGCCGGAAATCATCACGCCCATGACCGCGATGGTCAAAATCAGGTTGAGCCAGAACAGACGCGGCCGACGCAGCACCTCTTCGTGGTCGGCCAGCACCCGCTTTGGCACGACGTCCACATTGGCGCCAGCGCCCAGGCCAAGGCGTTTTTCTTCACGACGACCGAGCATAAAGGCACAGAAAAACACGAAGGCCAGACCGACCAGTTGCACCGGAATCAGCGGCTGGAACAAATCCGCAACCGGTACATGCAACGCTGCCGAGGAGCGCAACACCGGGCCGGTCCACGGTAGAAAGTTGACCCCGGCGGCCATGGCCGTCACGCAGGCCAGAATGCGTTTATCCATGCCGAGCCGCGTATACAGCGGCAGCATCGCCGGGATGGTCACCAGAAAAGTCACCGCTCCCGAGCCGTCCAGATGGACCAGCAGCGCCAACAATGCGGTGCCCATCACAATGCGTGTCGGACGGGTACCGACGGTGCGCAGGATGCGGTCGATGATCGGGTCGAGCATGCCCGCGTCGGTCATCACCCCGAAGAACAGAATCGCGAACACGAACATGCCTACCACAGGGGCGACGTTCTTGATGCCGGTAATGATGAAGCCGCTGGTTTGCAGGCCGAAACCACCGATCAGGGCGGCAATGATCGGTAAGGCAATCAGTGCAACGAGGGGTGAGAGGCGTTTGCTCATGACGGCAGCGAGCAGACAGAGAATGGTAATGACACCGAGAGTGGCGAGCATAGGTACTTCCTGTTCGTCATCCTTCCCGCTGGCGCGGCGGATGAGCTGTTGTTGTTTTCAACGAGTATTGAAAACACAGGTAAGCTTTGTAAATTGAAATGTTCGGCATGCTGCATTCGGAAAAACAAAACCATACGAATAAAAACAGGCACACGACCATGAAGAACTCGATTCAGCACATACGCGCCTTTCTCGCCGTCGCCCACAGCGGCAGCTTTGCCAAGGCTGCCGTGGAGTTGAGCCTGAGCCCGTCGGCCCTCACCGTGCAGATTCAGCAACTCGAAGACTGGCTCGGCGTGTCATTACTGGAGCGCAGTCCGCGCCACGTAAGCCTGACAGCCGCTGGCCAAAGCAACCTGATGCCGATGGAAAAACTGCTGCTGGACCTCGACAACATCGTCAGCGGTTCCCGGGATTTGGCGGCGTTAAGGCGCGGCGTATTGACCATCGCCGCCCTGCCCTCCATGTGCTCCAGCACCTTGCCGCCCGTACTGCGCCTGTTTCGGGAACAATTCCCCGGCGTCGAAGTACGCTTGCGCGATGTCGTGGCGCAACGCATCGACGCGCTGGTACGCGAGGGCGAGGTGGATTTCGGTCTGGGGGTACGCGCACGCATGGCGCACGGTCTGGAGTTCGAAGTGGTGCTGACCGACCGTTTGTGCCTGTTCGTGCCCGCCGGTCATCCGCTGTCCATGAAGACATCGATCAAACTGGGTGAGCTTGCCGATCAGCCGATTATTTTGACCGGCAGGGACAGCAGCGTACGTGAGCGGGTCGAGCAGTTATTTGCAGATGAACAACTGACGCTGATACCGGGGCTGGAAGCCAATTACATGTCCACAGTGCTGGCACTGGTTCGCCAGGGCCTGGGTATGACGCTGCTGCCGGAGTCGGCTGACGAGGGCCGGGATGATATGGTTTGCGTACCGGTGGACCATCCCGGCGTCAGCCGTGACATCGGTTTGATCACCCGAAGCGGTCAGAGTCTGAGCCCGCCGGCGCGGCAGTTTATTGAGCTTTTGGGAAATACCTTGCGGCAGAACGTTTATTGAGGACGCGGCGTCCAAACGAATATTTTCCGCGCTCTGAATGGAATCCAAGGAATATCTTGATGCGTCTGATGACTCAATCGTTGCTGTTCGCGTGCAGCCTTTCTTTCACTTGTCTGGCAAGCGCTGTTCAGGCAAAACCAGATACTGATGCGGCAAACTTTGATGACTCCGTGCGTAAAGCGGCCGCGCAAGTCATGCAGCAATACAACATTCCCGGCATGAGCATCGCCGTCACGTCCAATGGGCAACAGCGTTTCTACAATTATGGCGTTGCATCCAAAGACACCGGCCAGGCAGTGAGCAGCGACACGTTGTTCGAGCTCGGTTCTATCAGCAAGACCTTCACCGCAACCCTGGCCAGTTACGCGCAGGCGACGGGCAAGCTGTCGCTCCAGGATCATCCGGGCCAATACCTGCCGCAACTCAAAGGCAGCGCTTTCGACCAGGTCAGCCTGATCAGCCTCGCCACGCACACGGCGGGCGGTTTTCCTTTGCAGGTGCCGGATGAAGTTCAGAACACCGAACAACTGATGAGTTACCTGAAAGCCTGGAAACCGGAGTACCCGGCAGGCAGCAAACGCACCTACGCCAACCCGAGCATCGGCATGCTGGGGATGATCACCGCCAAGGCAATGAACACTCCGTTCGAGCAAGCAATGGAGCAGCAACTGTTTCCAAAGCTCGGACTGACCAACAGCTATCTGAATGTGCCTGCCGACAAGATGAGTTTGTACGCACAGGGCTACAACAAACAGGACGCGCCGGTCCGCTTGCAAAGCGGCGTGCTGGGCAATGAGGCCTATGGGATGAGATCCAGCAGCAAGGATTTACTGCATTTCGTTGAGCTGAACATCAACCCTGGCAAGGCAGACAGTGCATTAGCCAAGGCAATTGCTGATACGCATGTGGGTTATTTCAAAGTGGGGGAAATGACCCAGGACCTGATCTGGGAGCAATACCCTTATCCGGTCACTGTCGAGACGCTGCAGGAGGGCAACTCGTACAAAATGGCTTTCGAAACCCAGCCTGCCAGCCCGATCAATCCAGCGCTCGAACCGCAGCAAAATGTCTGGATCAACAAGACCGGATCTACCACTGGCTATGGCGGCTATGTGGCATTTGTTCCGGAGAAGAAGATCGGCATCGTGATTCTGGCCAACAAAAACTACCCGAATGAAGCGCGGGTGAAGTTGGCGCACGAGATTTTACAAATCCTGAATTGATGAACATTTTCTGTAGGAGCTGCCGAAGGCTGCGAAGAGATTTACCTGACACACCGCATCGCAGCCTTCGGCAGCTCCTACAGATTCTCCCCGCCTGAACCCCACCTGAACAAACAGCTCAAATACGAACCAGCACAAAAAAACAACTATGCGCATTCAATAATGAGTATCATTATGTTACGCATTGTTTCAGGCGGAGCGCTCTTTTGCCGCCTTTGAGACAGACCAGCCTAACGCATTAACCCTGGTGAAACATGCTCGTTCCTTTTTTGATCATGCTGCGCGAAGGGATTGAAGCCGCGCTTATCGTTGGCATCATCGCCAGTTACCTGAAGCAGACCGGCCGTGGCGAGTGGATGCCCGCCGTGTGGATCGGTGTCTTCCTGGCCGTGGCTCTGGCGCTGTTTGTCGGGGGTGGCCTGGAATTGGTCAGTGCCGAATTCCCGCAAAAACAACAGGAATTGTTCGAAGGCATCGTCGGTCTTCTAGCCGTCGCGATCCTCAGTTCCATGGTGTTCTGGATGCGCAAAGTAGCGCGCTCCATCAAGCATGCCTTGCACGAATCTCTCGATGCCGCTCTGGCTGGCTCGAAAAATCAAACCTATGCATTGATTGCCATGGTGTTCTTCGCCGTGGCCCGCGAAGGGCTGGAAACTGTGTTCTTCCTGCTGGCGGTTTTTCAGCAGAGTGAAGGCGCCAGCGCGCCACTGGGTGCCCTGCTCGGCCTGATCCTCGCGGTTGCCGTGGGCTTCGCCATCTACAGCGGCAGCATGCGTTTGAACCTGAGCCTGTTCTTCCGCTGGACCGGGCTGTTCATCCTCGTGGTGGCGGCAGGCATCCTGGCCAACTCGGTACAGGCACTGCATGAAGCCGGTGTCTGGAACCATCTGCAAACCGTGGTCTTCGACATCAGCGCTACGTTGCCGATGGATGGCCCAACTGGCTCGGTACTGGCGGGCATGTTCGGTTATCAGGATGCGCCGACCGTCAGCACCCTGAGTGCTTACCTGATTTATCTGGTCTTCGCACTGGCGCTGTTTTTCATGCCCCATGCTCGGGTGGTGAGTTTGCCCACCCGACCGGCGCATTCGCACCCCTCTTCCGCGACAAACGAATAAGGCAACCCATGTCGAATCGTCCTACAGGGCTTTCAGATAAAGCCAAGCCACCTCGCGCCTTGAAATTAGCTGTCGCAGGCTCCGTGGTGCTCATGATTGCTGCAGGCGTGCTGTTTTATTACGCATCGCAGGCTGCGATGAAAAAGCGCGCCGCCAATGACAATGCAGAAACCGTGGTCACCATTCATGCCCATGCCTGCGAGCCGAATGCGCTCACCGTACCGGCTGGCAAGAACGCCTTCCGTATCGTCAACCGCTCCGAGCGGGCCGTTGAATGGGAAATCCTCGATGGCGTTCTGGTGATTGAAGAGCGGGAAAACATTGCGCCAGGCTTGAGCCAGGTCATCAACGCCAACCTGCAACCCGGCGACTACGCGATTACTTGCGGCCTGTTGAGCAACCCGCGTGGCACGCTGCACGTGACACCGACCGCCGAGTCAGAAGCCAATGCCAAGGCGCGCCCCTCGATGGTGGCCTTTATCGGCCCGTTGTCGGAGTACCGGGTTTATCTGAGCATGCAGGGTTCAGCGTTGATCAAGGCGGTGAATACCTTGCAGGAGGCCATTGCAGCGGGCGACTTGAGCGCAGCCCAGGCCGCCTATCTTCCAGCGCGTGCTGCTTATCAGCGGATTGCCCCGGCAGCCCAACGCCTGGCTGAACTGGACAACGTAATCAACGCCCGCGCCGACTATTACGAAAAACGTGAGCAGGACTCCGGTTTCAGCGGCTTCCATCGTATCGAGTACGGCCTGTTCGACAAGCACAGCGTTGATGGACTGCTGCCAGTCGCGCAGCGTTTGCAAGCCGATGTCACCACACTGAAGCAGCAGTTGCTGGCGCAGAGCATGGCCCCGGAACAACTCGCCAGCGTGATTGCCCGCAACATGCGCAGCCTCGCCGAAATCCGCAGCAACGGCGAAGAAGAACGCTACAGCCACAGCGACCTGAACGGCTTCGTTGCCAACCTTGAAGGCACTCGCAAAGTCATCGACCTGCTGCGCCCGATGCTGGCCAAAAGTGCCAAGCCTCTTCTGGAGCAGATCGATGCAGCCGCCGCGGCACTGGACACTGAGTTGAACGGCCTGAGCACCGACAGCGGCCTGCGCCCTTACGATCAGGTGGATGCCGTGCAACGCAAGTTGATTGCCGACAAAGCCAAGGCGCTGGCGGATGCGCTGGACGGGATAGACGAAGCGCTGGGGCTTTCGGGGCTTTGATAAAACCGTTCCGCGGGGGTTTTCGATTTCTGTTGGAGCGAGGCTTGCCCGCGAATAACGATAACGCGGTGTGTCTGGCAGCCCCGTGCCAACTGCTTCGCGGGCAAGCCTCGCTCCAACAAGTAAATCGAGACCGATCTCCCTGCGACCAAATAACTGATTTCGAGAAAGACAATTAGCCATGAACGACTCAGACAACAGCAACGCTCCGCAATCCGTACAACGCCGTCGAGTGCTGCTCGGCCTCGGTGCTGCTGGGGCGGCATTGGCGGGCAGCAGCCTGAGCGGCAACGTATTGGCCGCGGCTCCGGCCCAGGTCACCGAAGCACCGAACAGCGAGAAAACCGCTGACCACAATGAATTCCATGGCATCCACCAGACCGGCATCGTAAACCCGCGTCCGGCCTCCGGCATGCTGGTGGCCTTTGATGTGCTGGCCGCTGACCGTGAAGACCTGGAACGTCTGTTTCGCACGCTGAACGAGCGCATCACATTCTTGATGACCGGCGGAACGGTACCGCAGGTCGATCCGAAGTTGCCGCCAGTAGACTCCGGCATCCTCGGCCCTGTGGTCACTCCGGATAACCTGACCATCACCGTGTCGGTGGGCGACTCGCTGTTCGACGAGCGATTTGGTCTGGAAAGCGTCAAGCCCAAGCGTCTGAGCCGCATGGTGGGTTTCCCCAACGACGCGCTGGAAGCAGACAGCTGCCACGGCGACTTGAGTATTCAGTTCTGCGCCAACAGCGCCGACAGCAACATCCACGCCCTGCGTGACATCGTGAAAAACCTGCCAGATCTGCTGCTGGTGCGCTGGAAACAGGAAGGCACCGTGCCACCGCAAGCGCCGAAGAAACCCGGCCAGCCTCCGGAAAGCGCACGCAATTTCCTTGGCTTCCGCGACGGTTCGGCCAACCCGGATTCCAACAACCAGAAGACCATGAACGAACTGGTCTGGGTGCAACCGGGCAGCGACGAGCCGGGCTGGGCAGCGAACGGCAGCTACCAGGCGGTGCGGATAATCCGCAACTTCGTTGAACGCTGGGACCGCACACCGCTGCAGGAACAGGAAGCGATTTTCGGCCGGGTCAAAACCACCGGCGCGCCCATGGACGGCAAGGTTGAAACCGACGTACCGGACTATGTTGCCGACCCTCACGGCAAGAAAACCAAACTGGATTCGCACATCCGTCTGGCCAACCCGCGAACCGCTGAAAGCCAGCGCAACCTGATCCTGCGTCGGCCGTTCAACTACTCCAACGGCGTCAACAAGAACGGTCAGCTCGACATGGGCCTGCTGTTCATCTGCTACCAGTCCGATCTCGAAAAAGGCTTCATCACCGTGCAGACCCGCCTCAATGGCGAGCCTCTGGAGGAGTACCTCAAGCCGGTTGGCGGCGGGTACTTCTTCACCCTGCCCGGTGTGATCAATGACCAGGACTTCATCGGTCGTTCACTGCTTCAGGCTTCGGCCAGGTCCGAGACCAAAACCGCGTAATCGCTCCCCCTTAAAAGCCACCTCAACAGGAAGAGTCCCATGAAGAAGTTGCCTTTTGCTTTGCTGCTCACCGCAGGTCTGCTGCAGACCCCGGTCTTCGCCGCCACCGCGCCGCTGGACCTGGTAGGGCCGGTTTCGGATTACAAGATCTACGTCACCGAACAAATTGGTGAACTGGTCAGCCACACTCAGAAATTCACCGATGCAGTGAAGAAAGGCGACCTGGCTACAGCCAAAAAGCTGTACGCGCCCACCCGCGTGTTTTACGAAGAAATCGAGCCAATGGCTGAACTGTTCAGCGATCTTGATGCGTCCATCGACTCACGTGTCGATGACCACGAAGCTGGCGTGAATGCCGAGGACTTCACCGGCTTCCACCGCCTGGAATATGCACTGTTTTCGCAGAACACCACCAAGGATCAGGGGCCGATCGCTGACAAGCTGATGGCCGACGTGAAGGATCTGGAAACCCGCGTCGCCGGTCTGACCTTCCCGCCTGAAAAGGTAGTGGGCGGTGCTGCTGCGCTGCTGGAAGAAGTCGCTGCGACCAAGATCTCCGGTGAAGAAGACCGCTACAGCCACACCGACCTGTATGACTTCCAGGGCAACATCGACGGCGCGAAGAAAATCGTCGACCTGTTCCGTCCGCAAATCGAGAAGTCCGACAAGGTGTTCGCTGCCAAGGTCGACAAGAACTTCGCGACCGTGGACAAGATCCTGGCCAAGTACAAGACCAAAGATGGCGGTTTCGAAACGTACGACAAAGTGAAAGAGAACGACCGCAAAGCGCTGGTTGGCCCGGTTAACACCCTGGCTGAAGACCTGTCGACCCTGCGTGGCAAGCTGGGCTTGAATTGATTTAACCCGATCCTGTGGGATTGGGGTGGAATTGATCTGACCCGATCCTGTGGGAGCTGGGCTTGCCCGCGATACATGAGACGCGGTTTGAAGACACACCGCGTTATCGTTTATCGCGGGCAAGCCCAGCTCCCACAGGGGTGTTGCATTCCCCTGTGAGATATCTGCCAAGCCTTATTCACGCCTTCTTGTCGTGATTGATGATCAGCTTGTAAAACGTTGCAGCCCCGCCTTCGGTGGCATATCCAGTGTTGTCCTGGGTATACACACCCGCCTTGAAGTACAGCAGCTTGTCTTTCCAGCCTGCATCCAGCTTGGCACTCCACACATAATCAGCGGCATTGACTGACAGATTGCCTGCCGGAGTCAGATGGATGCTGTAGCTGAAGCGTTCGTTCAAAGGCACGCCTGAAGCAATGTTGATCACTTCGATTTCAGAGTCCGGACCACGACGAAACTTGGCAACGATATTGCCAGTCTGCAGTTTTTCCTTGAACTGGTACTCCACCTTGAGCAACGGCTCGGTGCTCTGGAAAGCGTGAATCTGGCCTATAACGATTTTGCCGGTAGAAGGCACTTGATTGACCGTGAGTGCAGCACGCAGGAAGTTGTCCGCCTGGGAATAGGTCCAGTTGTAAACTTTGCCGTCCGCTGTCGTCTCTCGCAGTTCCGTCCTTGGAAATTTAGCGTTCTCGGTTTTGGACCCCGTCACTGGTGCCCAGAAGAACAAAGTATTGCCCGAACGAAAATAACCATCCTGATAACCCTGAACCAGCTTGGGGGTATCGATAATGACGGATGGAGTGCCTACAGGAATGGAAAGGTTCCAGGTGGCGAGGTCGATCATTGCATGCTCACAAGGTGCGACAAGCGCACCGACAAAGGTCTCTAAACCGGGCGTTGTGGCTACCCGATGGCTTCGTCTGGCATATCGGCTGAATCGATTTTTTTCTGAACGGTGCACGGCACTGGATTGGCGTCAATAAAACAACACAAACCTCCTAAAGCCACTATTTCGGCATCATTCCTCGCGCCTCTGACCGGACCCTTGGCTGACCTGGAGAGGCCATCAAATCTACAAACCTCAAAATGTGAACCACGTCAGTTTTTTGGACGAGCGTCCATGAAACGAGCTTTAAGAGGCAAAAAACCCTCGCTGATAGCCGACGAACGGTATGAAAATAATTACTTCTCCGGGCACTTTTCTTAAATACCCGTGTCTTTATCGTCCTCTTTACCCTTCCTCCGGCTCTTGAAATCCCCACTGCCACTCGGCAATTCAGGCTTGACTGTAAGACTTTGTTACAGGATTATAGTTAGCAAGCTAATTATATTGTCACGAACAATGTCCTCGCTAACTAATTCCACCGGTTCCGTTATGTCCCTTGATTCCCTGCAGATGAGCATCAGCAGCGGCATGGTCGCCTCATCCCGCCAATGGCGCCGTATCTGCCACAACACCTTGGTGCGTTACGGCGTTTCCGAAGCCTGCGCTGCTCCACTGTTGATGATTCTGCGTCTTGGTGATGGCGTGAATCAGGTCACCGTTGCACACGCCGCAGGTATGGAAAGCCCTACCCTCGTCCGCCTGCTGGACCAGCTCTGCAACGCCGACATCGTTTGCCGCACCGAAGACCCGTCGGATCGTCGGGCGAAATCCCTGAGCCTCACCGAAAATGGTCGCGTCGTGGCGCTGGCCATCGAGGACGAATTGCTGCGCTTGCGTCGCGAGGTGCTCAAAGGCGTGGCCAAGGAAGACCTCGAAGCGACCCTGCGGGTCTTCAAGGCGTTCAGCGACGCCGCCAATCAAGACAGCACGGGGTCGCTTTGAAAGATTTCTTCGCCGGCGTGCCCCCCGCACGAGACTGGTTTTACGGTGTACGCACCTTCGGCGCGTCCATGCTGGCGTTGTACATCGCCCTGCTCATGGAAATGCCGCGGCCGTACTGGGCAATGGCAACGGTCTATATCGTTTCCAGCCCATTCGTAGGCCCGACCAGCTCCAAAGCGTTGTACCGTGCGCTGGGTACTTTGACGGGCGCTGCGGCTTCGGTCTTTATCGTGCCGATGTTCGTGCAGACACCGTTTCTGCTGGCCGTCGTGATTGCTCTGTGGACAGGTACCTTGCTGTTTCTGTCGTTGCATCTGCGCACCGCCAATAGCTATGCGCTGATGCTGGCGGGTTACACCATGCCGCTGATTTCATTCCCGGTGGTGGACAACCCGCAAGCGGTGTTCGAGATCGCCGTGTCCCGTACTGAAGAAATCTTCCTCGGCATCATCTGCGCGGCTGTTGTCGGCAGCATGTTCTGGCCACGTCGGCTGGCGCCGGTCATGCAAGGCGCGGCGGATAAATGGTTTACCGATGCCTCGGCCTACAGCGATCGCTTCCTGGCGCGCAACACGAGTACTGAAGAAGTCGGCGCGCTGCGAAGCTCGATGGTCGGCACCTTTAATACCCTTGAGCTGATGATCGGCCAACTTCCTCATGAAGGCGCAAGCAAACAAACAGTGCGCAACGCCAAAGAGCTGCGCGGCCGCATGATCCACCTGCTGCCGGTGATCGATGCGCTGGATGACGCTTTATGGGCATTGGAGCGGCGCACGCCAGAACTGGTCGCCAATCTCGCGCCGCTGTTGATCGAGACGCGCGCCTGGCTGGAAAACACCGCCAGCGGCCTGCAGACAAAACAATGGGAAGCCTTGCATCAGGAGCTTGAGCGCTTGCAACCGACTGAAGCGCAGCTCGACGACCGCCGCCAGTTGCTGCTGTCCAACGCTCTGTATCGGCTGGGTGAGTTCATTGACTTGTGGCAGGACTGCCGCACCTTGCAACACGCGATCAAGACTGACGATCAGACGCCATGGCGCGCCGTCTACCGGCATTGGCGGCTGGCGCGCATCACGCCGTTTCTGGATCGCGGGCTGATGCTCTATTCGGTGATGACCTCGGTATTGGCGATCATCGTGGCCTCGGTGCTGTGGATTCTGCTCGGCTGGACAGACGGTGCAGCCGCCGTGGCACTGGCCGCCGTGTCCTGCAGCTTCTTCGCAGCGATGGACGATCCGGCTCCACAGATTTACCGGTTCTTCTTCTGGACCATGCTGTCCGTGCTCTTCGCCAGTCTTTACCTGTTTGTGGTCCTGCCCAACCTGCATGATTTTCCGATGCTGGTACTCGCCTTCGCAGTGCCGTTTATCTGCGTCGGCACCCTGACCGTTCAGCCGCGTTTTTATCTCGGCACCTTGCTGACCATCGTCAACACGTCGTCCTTTGTCAGCATCCAGAGCGCCTATGACGCGGACTTTCTGAACTTCATCAACTCGAATCTGGCGGGTCCGGTAGGTCTGCTGTTTGCCTTTATATGGACCCTGATCATGCGTCCGTTTGGCGTGGAGCTGGCGGTCAAACGCCTGACCCGCTTCAGTTGGCGCGACATTGTGGCCCTGAGCGAACCGGCCTCGCTGGCGGAACACCGTGCCATGGGCGCGCAGATGCTTGATCGTCTGATGCAGCAACTGCCGCGTCTGACTATCACAGCTCAGGACACCGGTATTGCCCTGCGTGACCTCCGTGTGGCGCTGAATCTGCTCGACATGCTGGCCTGGTTACCCAGGGCGCATGCGGCACAACAGTTAGTCTTGCGTCAGGTCGTGGAAGAAGTCGGCAGCCACTTCAAGGCCTGCCTGAAAGCGAACGAACGTCTGCCCGCGCCCAAAGGCATGTTGATGACCATGGACCGCGCCCGCCGTGCGCTGAGTGTTGAGTCACTGGGGCTGGATCCGGCCCGCCAGCATTTGTTACACGCCCTGAGCGGCCTGCGCCTGGCATTGTTACCCGGCGTGGAAATCGTCAACGCGGCGACCGAAACCGAAGAACTTGCGCCCCACGGCCTTGACGGAGCGTCCCTATGATTGGCGATCTGGACATCAGCGGGGTCTTCGTGCCCACGTTTCTCGCGCTGATGGGCATTACCTATTTACTGTTTCTCGGGGTCCACGCGGTGTTATCGCGTACCCATTTCTACCGTCTGGTCTGGCACCGGGCATTGTTCAACGTAGGTCTATACGCTTTGTTGCTCGGCGCCGTGGATACTCTCAGTCGATACCTGATGAAATGAAAAAACCTCTGCTTACTTTGGGCCGCGTGGTCCTGACTCTGCTGGTTGTGACCTTTGCTGCCATCGTCGTGTGGCGCATGGTCATGTATTACATGTACGCGCCCTGGACCCGCGACGGTCACATCCGCGCCGACATCGTCCAGATCGCGCCGGACGTGTCCGGGCTGATCGAGAAAGTCGAAGTCGGGGATAACCAGTTGGTCAGCAAAGGCCAGGTGCTGTTCACCATCGACCAGGACCGCTTCCGCCTCGCGTTACGCCAGGCCAAGGCGACGGTTGCCGAGCGTCAGGAAACCTGGGAACAGGCCCGCCGCGAGAACAAGCGAAACCGTGGCCTCGGTAATCTGGTGGCCCGTGAGCAACTGGAAGAAAGCCAGTCCCGGGAAGCTCGCGCGCTGTCGGCGTTACAGGAATCACAAGTCGCGGTGGATGCCGCGCAGTTGAACCTGGATCGCTCAGTGATTCGCAGCCCCGTGGACGGCTACCTCAACGACCGGGCACCGCGCTCCCACGAGTTCGTCACCGCTGGCCGACCTGTCCTGTCAGTGGTGGATAACGCGTCCTTCCACATTGATGGCTACTTCGAAGAAACCAAGCTCGACGGCATTCATATTGGCCAGAGCGTGGACATCCGGGTAGTCGGCGATAACGCCCGTCTGCGTGGTCACGTGGTAAGCATCGTCGCCGGTATCGAAGACCGTGACCGCACCAGTGGCTCCAACCTGCTGCCCAACGTTAACCCGGCGTTCAGTTGGGTACGCCTGGCCCAGCGCATTCCAGTGCGCATCGCCTTCGACGAAGTACCGGACAACTTCCGCATGATCGCCGGGCGGACGGCGACGGTGTCGATCATCGAAGACAGCCAGGAGATTCACACAGAGGAGCCTGGCAAATGACACACCTCACGCGCCTGACGGCAACGGTCGGGCTTGGCTTGCTGCTGTCGGCGTGTCAGATGGTTGGCCCCGACTACAAACTGCCCAAAGACGCCGCGATCAATCGCGCGGACCTGCAGGGCGAGTTGGCAGGGGAATCGGTCAACACGATTTCTGCGCCCGTGCCTGCTGACTGGTGGCGTCTGTATCAGGACCCACGTCTGGATCAACTGGTGCAGCAGGCCATGGCCTCCAACACCGACCTGCGCATCGCTGCCGCGAACCTGCAACGTGCTCGTTATCAGACCTCCGAAGCCGAGGCTGCGGGCGGTTTTACCACCAGCGCCAAAGCCGGTGCTCAGCGCCTTCAAGAGTCCGGCGAAGCGTTTTTGCTGTCCGAGAAAGTCCCGGTGGGCAACGTGGGTGATGTAGGTATCACCACTTCGTATCAGTTTGATTTGTTCGGCACGCTGCAACGAGGCATCGAAGCGGCCAGCGCCAATGTCGACGCTGCGCAGGCTGCGGCCGACACCGCACGTATTACCCTGGTGGCTGACGTGGTTCGCGCCTACACCCAGGTCTGCGCCGCCAACGAAGAACATGACATCGCCATGGAGTCGCTGAACCTTCAACAGCAGAGCGTCAGCCTGACCCAGCGTCTGCGTGACGCCGGGCGTGGTGATGAAACTCAGGTAACGCGCTCGCAAACCCAGTTCAAATCCTTGAGCGCTGAACTGCCGCGTTACGAAGCCTTGCGTCAGACCGGTCTCTATCGTTTGTCGATGCTGCTGGCCAAACCGCTGGATCAACTACCGGCGGGCGTGAGCACCTGTAATGAATTGCCGCATATCGCGCAGGTCATGCCGGTGGGTGATGGCGCAGCACTGCTCAAGCGTCGTCCGGATGTACGTCAGGCAGAACGGCGTCTGGCGGCATCGACCGCTGAAATCGGTGTGGCGACGGGTGAGTTGTACCCGGACATCAGCATTGGTGCGACGGTCGGCACTGTGGGTCTGTTGGAAAACCTGGGCAAGCCGGTCGCCAATCGATGGGGCTTTGGTCCGTTGATTAACTGGACAGTACCGTCGAACGGCGCTCGTGCGCGGATTCATGAGGCTGAGGCGTCAAGCCAGGCGGCATTGGCGCGCTTTGATGGTGTGGTGCTGAATGCTATCCGGGAAACCCAGACGGGTCTGGCGCAATATACGGCCCTGTTACAACGCCGCGATGCGCTGACTGATGCCGCGCAATCTGCGGAGCAGGCAGCGGATCAGACGCATCGTTTCTTCAAGGCGGGGCGTGCTTCGTTTCTGGCAGATTTGCAGGCGACCCGGACTTATACCGATGTGCGTGCGCAGTTGGCGACGGCCAATACGCAGGTGGCGATGGGGCAGATTGATCTGTTTCTGGCGTTGGGTGGGGGTTGGGAGAGTAGCGGA
This sequence comes from Pseudomonas sp. HP_14, assembly GCF_055283875.1. NCBI lineage: Bacteria > Pseudomonadati > Pseudomonadota > Gammaproteobacteria > Pseudomonadales > Pseudomonadaceae > Pseudomonas > Pseudomonas sp. HP_14. Next base: position 45,741 of record NZ_JBTOQI010000008.1, read on the forward strand.
GCCAAGCCTTGAGCGTTTTTGCGTAGCTGTCGCGGCTTGTGTGCATATCCGTTACTGCGGTGATGGCGGATATTGGTTGCGCTTTTACAGCGCGTCACTTTCGAAGATCCGGAAGCCGGCCCAGGCGAAAGTAACGCGCTGTAAAAGCGCAACCAATGTCAGCCGTTACCCCACCAACGGATATGTACTCAAACCACCTAACGCGCGAAAGCGCAAAAACCTACCCCTGATCCCGACTTTTGCGAAACGCCCACCGCCCCGCAATCAACGTAAACGTCGCAACCAGCGCCACCAACACCCAAAAACCCTCAGGATCGCTCGCCAACGGAATACCGCCAACGTTCATCCCGAAGAAACCCGCAACGATGTTGATCGGCAGCGCCAGCACCGTCACTACCGTTAACGTAAACAACGTGCGGCTGCTCTGCTCGTTAAGGTTCGCGGCGATCTCCTCCTGCAGTAACTTGATCCGCTCCCCCAAAGCCACCAAGTCACTGATCACCAGCGCCGACTCCTCAGTGGACTGACGCAACTCCTGCACATCCGCCTCCAGCAACCAGTCCGGCGGACGATGCAGCAGGCGCATCAGCGAACCAGGTTCCAGCGCCAACAGACGTTGCAAGCGCACCAACACCCGGCGCATGGCACCCAGTTCCGAGCGGTTGTTGCTCAGCCGCTGGGAAAGCAACTGATCTTCGATCTTGTCGACACTCAAGCTGGTCTTGCGCAAAAACTGCGTCAGCACTTCGCCCTGATCCCGTAGTAGATGCACCAACAGCTCAAGGGGCGAACGAAACCGCTCGCCACGCTTGACCGAAGAACGCAGCTTGTCCACCGAACGCAAAGGATGCAGCCGGGCTGTGATCAGCAGGTTGTGGTGAGTGCAGACCCACAACGTGGAAATGTCAGTCGACAACATGTTGAAGTCGAAGACCACGTCGTTGACCACCGCCAGCAGCGCGGAATCCACATGTTCGATACGGGTCGAGCGGGAGCCTTCGTGCAGGGCTTCGAAGAACTCGTCCGGCAGGCGCAGATGGGTTTTCATCCAGCGCTCACAAGCCGCATGGGCCAGATTCAGATGCAGCCAGATGAACTCTTCACTGTCCTGGCTGGAATCCAGGCAGTGCAGTGCAGCAGCAGAACCGATTTCCCTGCCGCTTTCTCCAGGCTTGAAACTGAAACCGTAAAGCAGGCCGAACAGATCTGAATCCTGGTGGTTCTGCACGATGCTTTGGTTCATGAATGCTCGCTGGCCGTGATGCGCCGGGTCCATGGCAAAGGGACGAAGTGCGCATCATGACAAGCGGTTGTTGCAGATTTGTTGCAATTTATTGCAAGAATAGCTGAATGGGTAAGAGGCGGTTCCACTGTCTGAGCATTCTCCGATTCCCTGTGGGAGCGGTGCTTGCCCGCGATAAAGGCGACGCGGTTTGAAGGATAAACCGCGGCGTTCTTATCGCGGGCAAGCACCGCTCCCACATAAGATCGCATCCCTTCAGTGATTCATATTGATCAGTCCGTCAAACCATCGCCAACGGCATCTTGCGGGTCGGTACCGGCCAGGCTCTGTCCAGGTCCGCGAGGTCTTGTGCGGTCAGGACCAACTCAGCCGCCGCGGCGTTGAGTTCGATGTGCTTGGGAGTGACCGCCTTGGGGATCGCGATCATGTTGCTCTGACGCAATACCCACGCGAGGCTGATCTGCGCCGCCGTCGCATTGTGACGCAAAGCGATCTCGTGCAACGCCGGATGATGCAGGAGGTTACCCGCCTGACCCTGACCAATCGGGCAGTACGCCATGATGGGCAGGTTGTTGGCATGCGCCCAAGGCAGCAGATCAAACTCGATGGCGCGATCTTCCGGGTTGTACAGCACCTGATTGGTCGCGCAGGCAGGATTGCCCAGCTCCAGCATGTCGGGCACGTCGAAGTTCGAGACGCCCCAACGGCCGATCTTGCCTTCTTCACGCAGACGCTCGAACGCCTCGACGGTTTCTTCCAGAGGATAAGAACCCGGCCAGTGCAGCAGGTATAGATCGATGTAGTCGGTCTTCATCCGCTTGAGGCTGCGTTCGCAGGCCGCCGGGATGCCTTGTCGGCTGGCGTTATGCGGATAAACCTTGCTCACCACGAAGACTTTATCGCGCTGCCCGGCAATGGCCTCGCCGACGATTTGTTCGGCGGTACCGTCAGCGTACATTTCTGCGGTATCGATCAGGTTCATCCCCAGTTCGATGCCTTGACACAGGGCGCGAATCTCGGCCGAACGCAGGTCCTGTCGCTCCCCCATATGCCAGGTACCCTGGCCGATAACCGGAACCTGTTTATCCGCTAATTCGAGAGTACGCATGGGAAGGCCCGCCAGTGAGTTAAATGATGAGGAATGAGGCAGTGAATCGAAGGAAGGGTTCAGTGCGATGAGCAAAAAACGGGGCTGAGGCTCGGCAGGTCCATGCATTCTTTAAATGAAACGCGATCTCCCGTGGGAGCCGGGCTTGCCCGCGATACATGAGACGCGATGTGAAGACAAACCGCGTTATCGTTTATCGCGGGCAAGCCCGGCTCCCACAGGGGACCGCATTCCAAATCAAGACAGCTGTTGGTGCATGCCGATCATCCGAAAACATTGACTAAGCCCAAGTTCATTGACTTGTGTAGCATCTCGGTAACATTTTGTAATGAACATGGGCAAATCCATTCTTCAACAGGATCAAGCACCATGGCAACCAGCACGTTAGCCCCGGACTCCTTCGAACACGCCAGCGCCTCAAAACCCCAACTGCACCGCAAACCCAGCACCCTGACGATGGTGATTTTCTTCGCCATTCTTGCCACGGGTTTGCTGTTCACCGCCTATAGCCTCAAGCAAGACGTGGACGACATGGGTACCGTGGTGACCACCTGGACGCCGTTTCTATTATTGGGCGTGGCGTTGCTGATCGCTTTGGGGTTCGAGTTCGTCAACGGTTTCCACGACACCGCCAACGCCGTCGCTACGGTGATTTACACCCACTCTTTGCCGCCAGGTTTTGCTGTGGCCTGGTCGGGACTCTTCAACTTTCTTGGCGTGCTGTTTTCCAGCGGTGCAGTGGCGTTCGGCATCATCGCCTTGCTGCCGGTTGAACTGATCCTGCAGGTCGGCTCCGGCGCAGGGTTTGCGATGATCTTCGCGTTGCTGATCGCCGCGATTATCTGGAACCTTGGCACCTGGTGGCTGGGCCTGCCCGCCTCGTCTTCTCACACGCTGATTGGCTCGATCATCGGCGTCGGCATTGCCAATGCCTTGATGCACGGTCGCGATGGCACCAGCGGCGTGGATTGGTCACAAGCGACCAAAATTGGTTACTCGCTACTGCTTTCACCCTTGGTGGGCTTCGGTTGTGCCGCGTTATTACTGCTGGCGATGCGCGCATTCATCAAGAACCGCGCACTCTATAAAGCGCCAGAAGGCAACTCGCCACCGCCATGGTGGATTCGCGGCATGCTGATCGTGACCTGCACCGGCGTCTCCTTCGCTCACGGCTCGAACGACGGGCAAAAAGGCATGGGTTTGATCATGCTGATTCTGGTCGGCACCTTGCCGATGGCTTACGCGTTGAACCGCACAATGCCCGCCGATCAGTCCATTCAATTTGCCGCCGTCGCCGAAGTCACTCAACAGGCACTGACCCGCAACGCACCACTGCCCGCCCCGGCTGATCCACGCCAGACACTGTCGCAGTATCTGGTCAGCAAACAGGAAACCCCGGAGCTGATTCCGGCCCTGGCGGTGATGGCGGGCAAGATCGGTATTCAGGTCAAAGGTTATGGCTCGCTGTCCAAAGTCCCCGCCGAAGCGGTCGCTAACGTGCGTAACGACATGTACCTGACCTCGGAAACCATCCGCCTGATGGAGAAAAACAAGGTCGGCAATTTCGACGCTGACACTCAGGACAAACTCAAACTGTTCAAGGATCAGATCGACAGCGCCACGCGGTTTATTCCAACCTGGGTCAAGATCGCGGTTGCCATCGCGCTGGGTCTGGGCACGCTGGTAGGCTGGCGACGGATCGTGGTGACGGTCGGCGAAAAGATCGGCAAGACCCACATGACCTATGCCCAGGGCGCCTCTGCAGAAGTCGTGGCGATGATGACCATCGGCGCAGCCGACATGTATGGCCTGCCGGTTTCGACCACGCATGTACTGTCATCCGGTGTGGCCGGTTCCATGGTCGCCAACGGCTCGGGCCTGCAACTACGGACACTGCGCAATCTGGCCATGGCCTGGGTATTGACCCTGCCAGCGGCGATCCTGCTGTCGGGATCGCTGTACTGGGTGTTCATTCAAATTTTCTGATGGCCACCCACAGGCAATAAGTGCTCTTTGAGGAAATCGATCAAGGCCCGCAGCTTCGGCGATGCATGCTGACTGGCGGGCCAGATCGCCGGGTTTTAACGGCACTGCTGATCAGCGCCAGCGCACGTCGCGCTGGCTTTCCGGTAGGTAAACACCGCTAGGCGTGCAGGGTAAACAGCGCCACCTCAGGCTCGGTGCTAACCCAATGCTGACTCACCGACCACCCCGCACTGGCAGCCAGCGCGGTAAACGACTCAACGGTGAACTTGTGCGAGTTCTCGGTATGCAGCCGTTCGCCGACGCCGAAATGGAAGGTGTGCCCCGCCACCGAGGCCACTTGCTCCACTCGGCTGACCAGGTGCATTTCCATGCGCAGGTCCTGATCGTTCCACAGCGCCAGATGCTCGAAATCATCAACGTTGAAAGTGCCGTCCAGTTCGCGGTTGATTCGGGTCAGCAGGTTTTTATTGAAGCGAGCGGTCACGCCTTGAGCATCGTCATAAGCCGCGACTAGCGTCTGCGGGTCCTTGACCAGATCGACCCCGACAATGAAATGTGCGTTTTCGCCCAACAGACTGTGGGCCGCACGGAGAAATTTAACCGCCTGCTCAGGGGTGAAATTGCCAATGGTCGAACCTGGGAAAAAACCCACGCGCGGCAAACCGTCAGCTGCCCTGGGCAATTTCAAGGCCCGGGTAAAATCATCAACCTGCGGCGCCACCGTCAAATGCGGGTACTTGTTGCTGAGCTGATGCGCGGCTCGATTCAACGCATTGGCGCTGATGTCGATGGGCACGTACACGCCGATCTGCGGCGCAGCGTCCAGCAGTAAACAGGTCTTGTCACTGGCACCGCTGCCAAACTCGACCAGCGCAGCGCCCTGAGGAATCAGCCCGGCCATTTGGCTTGCCACGTCGGTCAGAAGGCGAGTCTCCGCGCGAGTCGGATAGTATTCTGCGGTCTCGCAGATGGCTTCGAACAGTTGCGAGCCTGAGGCGTCGTAGAAGTATTTCGGTGACAGGTTTTTCACCGGTGATGACAGCCCGGCTATGACGTCACGGGCGAACTCGCTGTCATGGGGATTAACCACACCGGGTTGGCGACTGTCCCGCGCCAGACGCAAGCCGGAAACCACCCAGCGTTTTTCCGGATGAAAGAAGTTACGGTACGTCGCTCGCGAATGGCTGGGCGACGTCACGCTGGCCCCGCCGCGCAAGACCATCTGATTGATCATGAACTTGCCGTTGTACTCACCGACCGCGCTGGCAGCAGGGCGAAAGCCGGGATAGGCGCTGTACGCACTTTGCGTCCATTGCCAGGCTACATCGTCCACTTGCTCAAGCAGCCCTGCCAACGCCGCCGCTTCCCATTCAGCCTCGGTGGGCAATCGCGCATCGGCCCAATGCGCAAAGGCCGCTGCTTCGTAATAGCTGATGTGCGTGACTGGCGCATTCGGATCAAGGGGCTCAAGACCGCGCAGCGTCATGCAACGCCATCCGTGATCGTCGTCGTGTTGCCAGTACATGGGCGCGTCCCAGCCGTTTTCCTGAACGATGGTCCAGCCCTCGGACAACCACAGCCCTGCCTGACTGTACCCCCCCGCGTCCATGAACTTCAGCCATTCGCCGTTGGTGACCAGTCGATCGCTGATTTCAAAGGACTGCAAATAAGTGGTGTGCCGCGGACCTTCGTTGTCAAAAGCAAAGTCGCTGCCTTGATGACCAATCTCGGTCAGCCCGCCTTTCAAAGGCTTATACCGGCCACGTCTCCCGGCGCTGTCTTTGAGCCATTGAGGGTCGTAAGCCGGTTTGAGGGAAGAGGTGCTGAACAGATGAAGGATGTCCATCAGCAGCAACTCCTGATGCTGCTCTTCATGAGCAAGACCCAGTTCGATCAGGCTGTTTAGCGCCGAAGGCAGCGGTTGTTGCAACAGGCTGCTCATATGGCGATCGACGTGTTCGCGATAAGCCATTACCTGATCAACCCCGGGGCGTGTCATCAAACCACGTTGCGGGCGGGGATGACGCGGGCCAACGGCTTCGTAATAAGAGTTGAAGAGGTAGCCGAAGGCTGGGTCGAAAGGCTCGTAGCCGGGAATGTTTTCGCTGAGCAGGAAGGTCTCGAAAAACCACGTGGTGTGTGCGATGTGCCATTTGGCCGGGCTGGCGTCCGGCATGGACTGGACTACCATGTCTTCGGCGCTCAGAGGGGCGGCAAGATTACGGGTTCGGCTGCGTACGTTCTGATAACGCTTGAGCAGTTCGTTGGCCGCTGGAATCTGGCGAGGCTCGCGTGAGGGGCTGATCATCAGTGTGAATCTCCGGCGTGGCCGCAACCTGTTTGTTCAGGGAGTGCGGCGTCGAGCATTTCATTTATGAGCAACCGGTAAAAACGGACATGGGTCCACTGGCCACCTGCATCTGCCCAAAAGCGTCCTGTCAGCCCTGCGGCAACTCACTCACGAACGTCACCCGATCCGGGTAGAACGCCACGTGATTCCTGAGCTGCGCCACGGCTCGATAAGGCTGTTCATAGCTCCAGACTGCGTTCGGGATACGCAGCCCATGGATATCGAGACTGAAATAATGGGCATCGCCTTTGTACGGGCAGTGGGTTTGATGTTCGGTTCTAACGTAATGTTCAATCCGTATATCCGAACGGGGTATGTATATAACGGGCGGGTATTTGGCTTCTTCGAGCACTAGCGCGTGATCGCTGCGGGCGAGCAGCGTGTCTCTGAAGAACACGCTAACCAAGCCTTTGCAGGGCGTGATAAGGATGGGGTGATCGTAGTCGGGGGTTTTCATGTTCGCCGCCTGTTATCCAATAGCAGACTGCCTGCCGGAATTGAGTGCCTGCAGGGACTGCCTCTGTGCCCATGGCACCGCACGTCTCACGGCAAGCATCGGACCTGTAGAAGCTGCCGAAGGCTGCGAAAGCGATGCCCCCGTCAGTCGCTGCACTCGGCAACTCTCGCATTGGCGTTTCTTGAGCCAGTTGCCATCAGTGTAGCCAGCCTTGGCCAGTCAGCATTTAACGCGTTCGTATGTCTTGACTGAGCGGCGCAACCACGTATTTTCTGCGGCTTGAACGCCTGCATACGGAACGTTTTCGACGACCCTGCATCCGAACACTCTATGCTGTGCACACAGATTTCCGAGGTTTTGCAATGAATGATCTATCCCGCCTGCTGGAGGCTTTGGCACTCGCTCATACCGACGGGCAGGACGCAGTCATCGCGACGGTGGTCAAGGTCGAGGGGTCGGCTTATCGACGCCCCGGTGCACGAATGGTGATCCCCCAGCTCGGCGGCGCCACCGGCACCGTCAGCGGCGGCTGCCTGGAAAGCGATGTGAGCAAGAAGGCCTGGTGGCTGACGGCTTCAGGCAAGCCGGTAATACGCACCTACAGCACCGGCGAAGATGACGATGACCTCGAAGATGCGGAGCTTAGTTTTGGGCTGGGCTGCAATGGCACGGTGCATATTCTCTTCGAACGGGCCAGTGCACAGACGCCTTCACTGGCAATCAAGGTACTGAAGCAGGTACAAGCCAGCGGCCGACCGGCGGCGCTGGCCACGGTCATAGGCTCCGAAAGCGAACAGCAGACAGCGCTGGGCGAGCGGGTTGCACTGGACGCCGACGGTACGCTTGAGCAGCAGATGCACGATCGGCTATTGGCCCAGACCATTGCCGCTGATCTGCAGACAGTGATGGATGCTGAAAAATCAGCGATTCGCAGTTATGAAGGCCATTCAGGTCCGATTCAAGTCCTGCTCGAATACGTCCCGGCACCTCGCCGTCTAGTCATTTTCGGTGCGGGTCATGATGCGGTGCCGCTGGTCAACATGGCGCACTTGCAGGGTTGGCACACGACGGTGATCGATGCGCGCACACACTTCGCACGCCCCGAACGTTTTTCCGATGCGGATCAAGTCAGCGCCCTGCCCTTGCAGCCTTTCGCCGGAATGCAAGCACTGATCGACGACGCTGCGGTGGTGGTGATGACCCACAGTTACACTCAGGATCGCCACTGGCTGGGGCAGGTGCTCGCCCTGCAGCCACGTTACATCGGCCAACTGGGGCCGCGTAGCAGAACCGAGCGTTTGCTGGACGAGATGAGCAGCGAGACTCGTCAACTGCCCGCTTTCACAACGCTGCACTACCCGGTAGGCCTGGATCTGGGTGGCGATACACCGGCAAGTGTTGCGTTGTCGATTCTGGCGGAGATCAATGCGGTGCTTAACCGTCGCAGTGGCGGGATGCTCAAGCATCGCGAAGCGAGTATTCATGCGGCCGATGTGATGATGGCGGGCGAGACAGGACTGCTGAAGAGTGGGTCTTAGGGCGAGTAGACATACTGCTACAACAGCTCCTACAGACTGCATTCAGATCCCGCTATGACGTGCTGCACCCGATAACAAGCGCAGACTTGCCACAAGGCAGTACCCACGCATGAGCAGTAAATACATTCAGCGCGACTGGGCTCCGCACGAACGGCCAACCATGCCAGGTTCGCCGTCCACGCCGCTGCACTCCACCCAAAAGCGCTGGGCATTCGCGCTGGTCGGAGTCATCGTAGCGCTGACCGGCGGCCTGGGTAATGCGTTGGTGGTCGCCAATCTGCCCTATCTACAAGGCTCGCTGGGCGCAACGACGGCAGAAGTCGCCTGGCTTCCCGCAGCCTATGTGATGACCAACGTCTCCATGAACCTGGTGCTGGTGAAATTTCGTCAGCAGTTTGGCTTACGGACTTTTACTGAACTGTTCCTGGTGCTTTATGCGCTGGTGACTTTTGCACACTTGTTCGTCAACGACCTGAATTCGGCCATCGCGGTGCGTGCCGCCCATGGCATGGTCGGTGCGGCACTGTCGACCCTTGGGCTGTATTACATGATTCAGGCCTTCCCGCAAAAGTGGCGCCTGAAAGCGTTGGTGCTGGGGTTGGGTACAGCACAACTGGCGATTCCCATGGCCCGGTTGGTGTCCGAGGATCTGCTGCAGATTGCCGAGTGGCGAGGGCTTTATTTGTTCGAGCTGGGCATGGCGCTGCTATCGCTGGGTTGCGTGCTGATGCTCAAACTGCCACCGGGAGACCGCTTCAAGGCGTTCGAAAAGCTCGACTTCCTGACCTTCGGACTGCTTTCCACAGGCTTTGCCCTGCTCTGCGCCGTACTATCGCTGGGACGTATCGAATGGTGGCTGGAAAAACCCTGGATCGGCCTGGCATCAGCGGCGTCGATCGGGCTGATCTGCGCTGGCTTGGCCATCGAGCATAACCGCACTAATCCACTGTTGATCACGCGCTGGCTGGGCAGCGGATCCATCCTGCGTCTGGGGCTCGCGGTAATTCTGTTTCGAGTGGTCCTCTCGGAACAATCCATCGGCGCAGTAGGCTTCCTGCAAACCCTGAACATGGGCTCCGAGCAACTGCATTCGCTGTATGCCGTGATGTTGCTGGGCAGCGTCGCCGGGCTGGCGGTCAGTGCGTGGACCATCAACCCGCAGCACCTGATAAAACCGTTGCTGATTTCCCTTGCGATGATCGCCATCGGCGCCTGGATGGACAGCGGCTCGACCAATGTAACCCGGCAATCGAACATGTACCTGAGCCAGTTTCTGCTGGCCTTCGGCGGTACGTTCTTTCTAGGCCCGACGCTGGTGCTGGGCATCAGCAGCGTGATCGCCAACCCACGCAACATGGTCAGTTTTTCAGTCCTGTTTGGTATTACCCAGAATCTTGGCGGGCTGATTGGCTCGGCAGTGTTCGGCACGTTCCAGATCGTGCGGGAAAAATTTCATTCAAGCGTTTTAGTCGAGCACCTGACGTTGATAAATCCCCAGGTTCAGGCCCGTTTGCAGAGTTCCAGCGCCAGCTACGCCTCTGCCATCGCCGACCCATCGTCACGGACTAACCAAGGGATACGCGCCATCGCCACTACGGCCACCCGGGAAGCCAATATTCTGGCTTACAACGACGTATTCATGTTGATTGCACTGATCGCAGTCCTGACCATGGTCTGGATTTCCATTCGTGTGACCTGGCTGAAGATGACCACCAGACCGCTGATGGCGAGCACGCCGAAAGCAGCAACATCCACTCCCGTAACCTCCAGCGGCGCCCAACCTTCATGAATGAACCGACCACGCCTCCCGCCTCGTCAACCGCCGGGCCTAATCCGCCCCCTGAACAACCCGCGTCCTCCGGGCCGCCCCCGGCGCCAGCCGCCGCCCCTGCCAGTAGCGAGCCGCGCTCGTCCCGGACGCGCATCATCTCTTCGATTATTTTTGCCAGCGTGGCGCTGGTCGGCATTCTGATTGTGCTCTACGCGTGGCAACTACCTCCGTTCAGCAGCCCTGTAGAAAGTACGGAAAATGCGCTGGTAAGAGGCCAGACGACGATTATTGGCCCGCAGTTGAGTGGCTACGTGTATGAAGTGCCTGTGCAGGACTTCCAGTTCGTCAAAGCGGGTGATCTGCTGGTGCGCCTGGACGACCGCATTTACCGCCAGCACCTCGACCAGTCACTGGCGCAACTGGGCATCCAGAAAGCCTCACTGGCCAACAATCTGCAACAACGACGCAGTGCTGAAGCGACCATCGCCCAGCGCAAGGCCGCGCTGGAAAATACGATCGCCCAAGGGCGCAAAGCATCTGCAGACCTGCGTCGCAACCAGGCGCTGGTCACCGATGGATCTGTTTCGAAAAGCGAACTGGACGTCAGCCGCGCCGCCGATGCCCAGGCTACTGCCGCCGTCGCCGAAGCGCGCGCGGCACTGGATATCGCCAAAGAAGACTTGCAAACCGTGATCATCAACCGTGGCTCACTGGAGGCGTCGGTGGCCAACGCCGAAGCCGCCATCGAGTTGGCCCGCATTGACCTGAGCAACACTCGAATTCTGGCTCCACGTGACGGCCAGTTAGGGCAGATTGGCGTGCGTCTGGGTGCGTACGTCAATTCCGGCGCGCAGTTGATGGCTCTGGTACCGGACCGGCTTTGGGTCGTCGCCAACATGAAAGAAACGCAGATGGTCAATGTGCGCCTCGGCCAGCCGGTCACCTTTACCGTTGACGCGCTGGGCCATGAAAAAATGCACGGCCGCGTGCAGCGTATTTCGCCTGCTACCGGCTCGGAGTTCAGCCTGCTGCCTGCTGATAACGCCACGGGTAACTTTGTGAAGATTTCTCAGCGGATTCCGGTGCGGATCATTGTCGAACCCGGCCAGCCGTTGGCGAAGCGTTTGCGACCGGGGATGTCGGTGGTGGTCAGCATTGATACCAGTCAGGACGGTGAGGTGCCAGCGGATCCGGGTGGTGAGTGAGGGGACTCATCTTGTGTACATATCCGTTTCTGGGGTAATGACTGATATTGGTTGCGCTTTTACAGCGCGTCACTTTTGAAAGGAGCCCAAAAGGCTTTTGCCCCACCACTTGGTCCCTCGCCTAGGCTCGGGATGCCCGCCCGCAGATCTGAAACCGTGGGCCGCCGCAACGGGCCATCCATGGCCCAATGCGGCTAACCCGGCGTCCTGCCGGGTTACCCACGGTTTCAAATCTGCTTTCGGCCAGCGTGGTTTAACGGGGCGCCCAAAATCAAAAGCGCGGCGGCCTTATAGCCGACCTGTTTTCTTGGGCTTGCGGACATTCTGTAGGAGCTGCCGAAGGCTGCGATGCGGTGTGTCAGACGAAAAATTTGTTGGATGTGCTGACGTCTCGCGAACAAGTTCGCTCCTACCGGTCCGGGGTGCTAGCGCTGTATTCGCTCTGCTTTTGATCTGCTTTTGATTTTGATCTTAAGCGCCCCGTTAAACCACGCCGGCCGGAATCCGATATTGCTGCGTGGGGCAAACCGGCAGGGATGCCGGTTTAGCCGCCTCAGGCCATGGATGGCCGGTGGCGGCGGCCCCGCGCAGCAATGTCGGATTACGGGTATGCCGAGCGACAGCGAGGCACCCAGTGGTGGGGCAAGAGCCTTTTGGTTACTTTTGGCTGGGCCGGCTTCCGGATTCAAAAGTGACGCGCTGTAAAAGCGCAACCAATGTCAGCCGTCACCGCAAAAATGGATATGCACACAAGAACAAACGCATCATGGATATCAACCGCACCCTGCAAGAACGCCCTAGTACTATGCACCTTTACCGGCTGTCTTTTGCAAATTTGCACTGTTAGCATCGTGATTGTCATCTCTCGCAGCCTATAAAACAAAAACGAACAGGGAGTTTGTAATGACTGCATCTGCTTTACCTGCCCACGAGCCGCTTATCGATAACAGCATTCTGGCCCAAGTGCGTAATCACATCGGCCATCTGACACTCAATCGTCCGGCCGATCTGAACGCCATTGATCTAAGCATGGTACGCAGCCTTCAGGCACAACTGGACGCTTGGGCCAGTGATGACTCGATCTACGCCGTAGTCCTGCGCGGTGCCGGAGAAAAGGCGTTTTGTGCCGGTGGAGACATCCGCTCGCTGTACCAAAGCTACAAAAACGGCGAGACCACACACCAGACGTTCTTTGCCGAAGAATATGCCCTGGACCTGACGATTCACCGCTATCGCAAGCCGATCGTTGCGCTCATGGACGGCTATGTTCTGGGTGGCGGTATGGGGCTGGTGCAGGGCGCAGATTTACGGGTGGTGACCGAACGCAGCCGTCTGGGTATGCCGGAAGTGGCCATCGGTTACTTCCCCGATGTGGGCGGCAGTTACTTTTTACCGAGAATCCCTGGCGAGCTGGGGATTTATCTGGGCGTGACCGGCACCCAGATAGGTGCCGCAGACGCCTTGTATTGCGGGCTCGCCGACTGGTACCTGCACAGTGAAGCACTGGCAGAACTGGACAAGAAGCTCGACCGTCTGCAGTGGCGCAGTCAGCCTCTCAAGGACCTGCAAGGCGCTCTCGCGAAAGTGGCCAGCCAGCACTTGCCGGGGTCTTCTCTGGAAAAACTTCGCCCCGCCATCGACCACTATTTCGCCCAGCCAGACATCTCCAGCATCATCGAACAACTGCGTGAAGTCGCCGTTCTGGACACCCACAGCTGGGCCCTGAGTACCGCAGCGCTGCTGGAAACACGCTCTCCACTGGCCATGGCCGTCACCCTTGAGATGCTGCGGCGCGGACGTCACCTGTCACTTGAAGACTGCTTCACGCTGGAACTGCATCTGGACCAACAATGGTTTGAACGTGGCGACCTCATCGAAGGCGTACGCGCACTGATTATCGATAAAGACAAGAAGCCGCAATGGAACCCGCCCAGTGCTCAGGCGCTAAACGCCGAACACGTGCAGAGTTTTTTCAGCGGCCATGGAGATTGAGCGATGAACGATATCGAACTCACAGAAGAACAGGTGATGATCCGCGACATGGCGCGCGATTTCGCCCGCAATGAAATTGCGCCCCATGCACAGGCCTGGGAGAAGGCCGGCTGGATCGACGACGTGCTGGTCAGCAAGATGGGCGACCTGGGTTTGCTGGGCATGATTGTTCCCGAGGAATGGGGCGGCACCTATATCGACTACGTCGCCTACGCGCTGGCGGTCGAGGAGATTTCTGCGGCTGATGCCGCTACCGGTACCCTGATGAGCGTGCACAGCTCAGTGGGTTGCGGCCCGATTCTGAATTACGGCAGCCAGGAGCAGAAACAAACCTGGCTGGCCGAGCTGGCCAGTGGGCGCGCCATTGGCTGTTTTTGTCTCACCGAACCGCATGCCGGTTCAGAAGCTCATAACCTGCGCACGCGCGCCGTGCTGCAAGGCGATGAGTGGGTCATCAGCGGCGCTAAACAGTTCGTCAGCAACGGCAAACGGGCACAGCTGGCTATCGTGTTTGCCGTCACCGACCCTGAGCTGGGCAAGAAAGGTTTGTCGGCGTTTCTGGTGCCCACCGACAACCCCGGTTACGTGGTGGATCGCTCCGAGCACAAGATGGGCATTCGCGCTTCGGACACCTGTGCGGTGACCTTGAACAACTGCCGCATACCCGCAGCCAATCTGCTTGGCGAGCGTGGCAAAGGTCTGGCCATCGCCCTCTCCAACCTTGAAGGTGGGCGAATCGGCATTGCAGCTCAAGCGCTTGGCATCGCCCGCGCGGCGTTTGAAGCTGCCTTGGCCTATGCACGGGAGCGGGTGCAATTCGACAAGCCAATCATTGAGCATCAGAGCATCTCCAATCTGCTTGCCGACATGCACACCCGCATCAACGCAACACGCTTGCTGATCCTGCATGCCGCCAGATTGCGCAGTGCGGGCCAACCCTGCTTGTCAGAGGCATCCCAGGCCAAGCTGTTCGCTTCAGAGATGGCCGAGTCGGTCTGCTCCAAAGCGATCCAGATTCATGGCGGTTATGGTTATCTGGAGGACTACCCGGTTGAGCGCTATTACCGGGATGCCCGAATCACCCAGATCTACGAAGGTTCCAGTGAAATACAGCGGCTGTTGATTGCAAGGGAACTGAAGCATTACTTGATCTGATACTGGCGTAGTGGGACCGGCTTTAGCCGGGAGAGGGGCGGTACAGCCGCAGCACTTCTATCGTCAGGAATGCAGTCTTCCCGGCTAAAGCCGGTCCCACGCCAATATCAAGTCATGTCACTGAGTCAAAATCGTTCGCGCCCCAGCAGTGTCACCAGCAAGGCCACGGAATCGGCATTGGCCATTATCACCTTCGCCCGTATCCGCGCATCATCCAGAAAAATGTCCCGCGCAACGTCAAGGGTGGGGGCATCCGTCAATTTCAGCACCTTGGCCTTGGCACCCCCGTCGGCGGTCTTGAGGTCGCGCCAGGTCCCGTTCTCACCCTCGACTTTAAACAGATCATCACGAATGGCCAGATGTGAAAGCTTGCTCTGGGTTCTGGTTTGCTCCCTCTTCAGACGGACCCGGTACTCGCCCGTATCCTCAAGCAGATCCAGGTAGGGTCTCTCTGAGTCCAGATAGGCGATATCTTCTGTTTTCCCGGCTATGTGGGAAAGCTCATGAATCAACGCCGTGGCACGAAAATGCGCGCCGGCATTGAAGCCACCCAACCGCGACTGCGCTGATTTGAGACGCGCAAAAGGAATCGCGAAGAAACGCTCACTTAAAAACACTCGTTGCAGCGGATCATCCGTGTAAGTGAATGCCGTGACATCCCGAGACTCGAGCTTGTTTGTACCTGCCACGTATCGTTGTGACGAATGCGGGGAAAGCGTGGGGTCAAGCAGCAGTCGATAAATATCAGAGATCGCCAGCTTCACGGGAATGACAAGCGAGTTACTTAAAGCCCTCACCCCAAAGAAATCCTTGAATATGCGCTCGACACGAGGATCAAGGACACGACTGGGGGACCGTAACGTCAAGTTATCCAGGGCGTTCCTCAGATAAACCCTGGCCTGCCGATGGGCTTCGACCAGTTGCGTGGCCCTCAGTGGATACAGGCGTTGAATCTCGCCCACCCCTCGAGCCTCTACTACAAAAACGTCTTCGACGTTGTAGTCAATGATGTTGGCCTTGAGGCGAGTCAGCGCACCACCGTTACGCCGCCTGCCAATTCCCATCCCAAACATCCACTGTTGCTGGGCATCAAGCGTGATCTGAGGCCCCTCTTTTTCATCTGCAATGACGTGCCAGCCATCGGTTCCGTTGCTGACTTGGTAAACGTTGCCAGAGACTGCGGCGTATTGCTTGCCGGTGAGAGGGTTTCTGAAAACATGCAGTGCATTATCTTTCTCCAGTTGGCTCAGAGAAACGTCGTGCACCTCAAACTGTCGCAAAAGGACGTCCAGATCCTGTTGCATTTGTGGGTCGTTCCACTGGTGTTCGGACCAATCATCGAGATCGCTGTCATTCTCCTGAAGTTGCGCAGAGCCTTCATTCAACTGCTGGCCGGTGGTAATCAGCACAAGTAAAGCCGCGGCAAACTCAGCAATGGCCTCGCCCCACTGTTTATCCTTGGCTGAGTCCAGCGATGAATGTAACAAGTCTTTTGCCTGCCATAAACTCACCAGCCCACCAACCCTGCCGGGCAAGAACGTCAAGGACTGCTCGACGCCCAACAACATCAAGTGCTGCCACTGAGCGCGGTCGTCCTGTGCGGTGCTTACGCTGCTTCGTCGGGCAATCAGCAACATCACCTCTTGCGCAGCCCGAAACAGGCTTAACAGGAAGTTTTCCTGAACGGCCTCAACCTTCAGTTGCACAGGACCTGGTATAGATTCACCCAGATCGGTAAAACCACCCGTGGCCCAGGAAAGGTGAGGTGTCAGAAATCCCCCCCGCTTGTAGACAAAATGCACGGTTGGATCCAGACGCTCGATCACCAACGCCTGCAACTCGGTATTGGTCTGCAGTTCGGAGAGAAAATCCGCCTGGCTGGCGTATTCCTTGAAGGTGTAATCCACGCTGGCAACAACATGCAGAATCCATGGCCCGGCATCCTGATCTTGTGGGCCGATCAGATAGATCCCGGTAGCGACATCCGGGAGATAGCCAGGGGCTGGCACCAGTTGCAACGGGCTGAAGATGATGCTTCGCCCGCCTACGGGTAGCCGGGCGAAGCCATCCGGCATATTGATCAGATTCTCGACGAAGCCATACGCGGTGCTCGTCAGTTTGCCCTGAAGCCTCAACTGGAATGCCATGAGCAACAGTGCACACGGGGCCTGCTCGATAAACTGGCCCAGCCGCTCGAGGTAGTCCGGAGACGTTTCGCTGAACTTGCCCTTCAGGTATTGCTGATAACTGCTACCAACATCCAGAGTTCGAGCCAGATTGCGCACATAGAGCGCATCCAGAGACGCAGGCAACGACGTCGTGCTACTGGTCGAAACACTCAAAGAGGCGTCCTGAAACCTGGAAAAGCGATTGATGGCGAAGTCAGACAGGGATTCGCTCACCGTGCTGGTTGCTGCAGGGATCGACGAGGGAATTTGCCCAGCTCCGACGGGTGCGGCGGTGTAATGCGTCAGCGTGATCAATATCTGTTCAGGATCGAGTTGCGCTGCGGGGAAATCCTTTTGCAAACGCTGGCGCACCTGTTCAACAGTGTATTGATCCAGTGATGCAAGCGAGACAACCCGTTGTCGCGATGTGTAGAGCTGCCAGAAACGGATCATCAGCCCCCTGAACGCTGACAAATCGCGCTCGCAAGCGTTTTTCAGCCAATCCGGCAGCAGCCCTTTCATCAACGTGTACTCAAGCCGACCGGACAGCGTATCAATAACGGTTCTTGCCTTGTCGTCCGACTCCATCGGGATCAGCATCCGTTTCAACAACACGGCATCGGTTTGCCATCGAACTGCCGTGCGGTAAGCATGTTCAATACCCAGGCATTGCCTGCTCAGCTCATCCTCGACCAGGCGCTCGATGAAGTCCTCGTCGACACGGGCCAGATTGATGGTGAGGTTTGGCGTCGCGCCGTGCCTGAAAAACGCCCGAAGCCTGGGCTTGTCGGATTCGGCGATCAGGTCAAACCATCTATCCCGGGATCCGGGATACGCAAGCCTGGCATTGAGATCGGTCTGAAGGGCACTGATGCTTTCGAATTCCCTGAGACCCAGGATCGCAGAACACAGCAGAGGTTTGCCATGACCATTCAAGGGCTGCTGGAGGACGAACACATTGGTGAGTTGCAAGGGTGGCTGATTACTGTCGTACACCAGGTAAGGAATGGACACTTCGACGGCCTCGAAACCAAAGCGCTCACGAAGCTTGAACAAGGGGCGGTCCAGCACTTGCTCAAGCATATCAAGCCCGCTTTTACTCACCTCGCCGGAGGTGCGATGCATGCTCAGGGCAAGTCTGATCAGCCCGTCCTGAATCAGGCGCGAAGCATTGGCCGAAATCACTCTGGAACCGCGTACCCGCAATTGCGAACCATAAAATGCCCTGACCTGATCCAGGTACTCCTTGGCAAAGCTCTGCCGGGCACGATTCATTACGTGATCGAGCAACTCCGGCGTCAGCCATGACAGATGCATGGCGTAAGCGGAATCAGGTGGATCGGCGTAAACCTTGCAATCCTCGGGCACCTTTGCCCCGCGACGCCCAGTGACCCGGTCCAGAAGCAGCACCGACAAACTCACAACGCTGTCATCGTCATCGCGGAACCACATGCGCTGTGCATCCACGCCTCCACTGTGCAATACCGAAAAATAGCGATTCAGGAGTCTGCGAGCACATTCAGAAACGGTTGGGTGAGCGTCGAAAATACTGTCGACCCGCGTGCGAGCATCACGAAGGTACGTTGCCCATAGCAGCGGCGCAGCCTTGCTGGCATCCTGGATCTGGATACCCAATGCAGAGATTCTCGATGGTGAACTGAAGCTGGTCCAGAGCTGCTCGGAGCCCGCCAACGCTTCGTTCCATTGCTTTGTCTCACCGGCAATAACGAGACGCGGGTCAATCAAATGACGGATATCCAGTGCAACCTCGAGCAATACCGATGCTTGAGCCGGAGACTTGAAAGCAGATTTCAGGATGCTGGCAAGGTTGCGTTTTTGCAGTGCAATCACTGACTCGGCGAGCCTGATGAGCGGAGTGTTGCTGACCGAGTCCAGCCTCAAGTGAACCGCGCCTTGAGCACGCAATAACTTTTCATCATCGAGCGATGCGTAGTCGAATATTTCGGTGCGGCCTTCGATACCGGCGAAGTGCACAGCCACCGCGTCCACGCTGTTGAACCGTCGCAAACCGCGCTTCGCGCAATACAGGAAAATATCCGACAGCAGCTCCGAGGTGAATCCGATCAGCACGACGCCCGTCAGCTTGAGCGGCTCCTGATCACGTATCGCGACCGAAACCCGAGACATTTCCACGCTTCCTGACACAAGTCCATCTGCCTGACACAGGGTCTTGAGCAAGGCATATTCAGCAGCGGTGACCGTGCAATCCTGTCGAGCGGTCAGCAAATGCTGTCGAAAACAACCGATGAATGCCTGACCGAGCACATCACGCAGGGTCATGCCGTCCGCTACCCAGGTGCGCCAGTAATCATCCAGAAGGTTTTCATAGACACCGGCCAGGGTGCCTGAAACGCTGGTGACCGCTCGTTGCCATGAGCTGGCTGCTTCCCCCGTCAGCTCATTGCCTTCAATGTCCAGCCATTGCTGCCGGATTCCGCTGATCAAAGGCGTCCCACAAAAGCCCCGTATAGCCACATCGACGAGCGTCTGTGTGCCCAGAATGGCGTCTTTTTGCGTGCCGTTCTCAGCCTGTTTGATCTGCGCGATATGCGTGAGCACGTTGAGCTTCGAGCCAGGGAAACGCGTAGCAACCTCTTTTTTCAGTGCGTCACCCATGGCGGTGCGCAGTGACGGCAAACGCTGCAAGAGCCGGGACAGCCGCTCAAGCTGTTGTGCCTGCTGATCGATGATCGAGAACATACGGTGCCCGGACACCTCGCCTTCGATTTGCTCGTATTCAAATTGTGCCGGATCACCACTTTGCAGACCGAACCGCGCGGTTAAGCCCGCCACCAGTTCCTGACGAGTGCTGAACCTTTCTACGCCATCGAGGGGGCTACAGAAATAAACCTCGGGGGTCAGATTCGTGACATCGCTGATCAACAATGCCCCCGCCAGTTCAGCGTGTATCAGCCCGTCGTCACCACGGGTCAGTCGATCAACCCGCGGCGGGGTCGCCTGCTCATCTCCGGGCTGGACGAGGAGCTCCAGCCACCGGGCCTGCTGGTCGGTGATGCGTCCGGCTTCCAGCGCATCGGCAATGTCCAGAGGAAGTCGCGAACTGAGCGACTCGGAATAAAACCAGGGGGAATCTGTGGATGACATGACAAGTTCCTTTTGCAATGAAAACCCATCGCCTCACAGGGCGATGGGTTGAAAGAGCAAAGGAGCTTATCGGGGGCTACTTCAATGCAGACGGTACATAAAGCAGCGCATTGCCGAATAAGTCGGCTCAGGCCTTGTGATTCTGCTCAACCCAGGCGGCGTAGGCATTGATGAAGGTTTGCAGGAAAGGCCTGGTCTGTTCGGACAAGGCGCCTGACGCATCAAAAAATGTACCGGCGTTGCCCAGGTAGGCTTCAGGCTGCTGCAGGCACGGCACGTTGAGAAAAACCAAAGACTGGCGCAAATGGTGATTGGCCCCAAACCCGCCGATAGCGCCAGGTGAAGCGCTGATCACTGCGCCAGGCTTACCGCTCCAGGCACTTTTGCCGTACGGACGGGAGCCGACATCAATGGCGTTCTTCAGAGCGCCCGGTACCGACCGGTTGTATTCAGGCGTCACGAACAGCACGCCGTCGGCCGCGCTGATCTGCTGGCGAAACGCTGTGTAGCTCTCCGGGCTTGAAGTCGCAGTATCGATGTCTTCGTTATAAAGCGGCAGGTCACCGATTTCGACGATCTTCAGTTGCAGGTTGGCCGGAGCCAGTGTGGCGAGGGCCAGCGCGATCTTACGATTGATGGAATCAGCCCGCAGGCTGCCAACTACCACGGCGATCGAATAAACCTGACTCATGGATATGTCCTTCAACGAATGAAAAGAGCCATTAGTTATAGATCAAGTCGGCGCCCAGGTGCAGATTGCATTGCAGCGATGGATGATTAAACAGCACAAACCATCCAAAATCCCGACGCCGACTATTTTTTAATCGCAGGCAAACTACCCGTCAAAACAGCGGTCTACTTCGCTTGATTGCACGCTGCGTGCTACGTCTGTCCGAGTCTTGCTGGATACGGACCCTGGCGCTCGATGCGCAGTGTTAGCATGCAGGGGTAAACAGGCGGTTATCTTCAGAGGTTACAAAGCAAATGGCTTCAATCAAGGTTGGACAATTTCATGCACGCGACGCCGAAGGCCGCATTTATTCAGTGCATGAATTCCGGGAATCACAGCTCGCCGAGGCGGGTGGCACGGAGCCTGTTTCAATCTACAAACTGGCGATTGGCGACAGGGTCAATCACTTGGGCGGGGATGAGTTTCAGCTGGTCCAGTCCGGCATTACCATGACGCGTACCTCCTGAGAGTGACCCATACGAGGTCGCTCGATATCACTGACACAGCGCTGTCGTGAAGCAAACAGAGGACTGGTAGGACCGGATTTATCCGGGAAGGCAGCATTGCTGACGATAAAAGTGCGGCGAATGTGATGGCCCCTTCCCGAATAAATTCGGTCCCACGGGCTCTGTATGAAATCAGATAATTACAGGTTGTTTGAGTAAGAGCAGCTTTGGTCGCGAGCGGTCCGGTAAATTAAGATCTTCACTGCCTGGTACTCACTTCTCCCGGCTAAAGCCAGTCCTTCTGTCAACTGAACAATAGATACCAGAAAATCGCAGACTCGCGCGTTTGAGGGTCGATGGCGCGATAGCGCAGATGATCGACCCCTCCCATCACGAAACCATAGCTTTCATACAACCGGCAGGCAGCCAGATTATTGTTCTGGGTTTCGAGCATGATCCCCGGCAGGTTCTGTTTGCGCGTCCAGAACTGCGCGACATCCAGTAGGGAGCGCGCGACACCGTTGCGGCGCGCAGAAACGTCAACGGCCAACTCATCGACATGCGCGAAACCATTCCAGTGTCGGCTGAGGACCACATGCCCGACAGCCCGCTCGCCCAGCCAGGCGACCATTACCGTACTGTCAGCGGCATCCCGGTAGTCGCAAAACTCCTGGGAATCGATACCGTAGTTTTTACTGTAAGGCTCCACAGCCTCGACCTGCCACTGCTCAACGCTCTGCCCAACCTGTGCGACCGCATAGCCGCTAACGGTGAAGGTGAATTCGCTGTTGAGGATGTAATCCTCGAAGCATTCGTCTGCAACGCGAATGCTCAGTGCCGGATTAGCCAAGCTCATGACCTCGTTAAGCAGCCAATGAATCGGTCGAGCCGGTGGCTTACGCCTGTTGGGCAGCCGCCGCTTCCTGCAACTGTACCCACAGCGCCGGAGCACCCGCAGACTTGGCGATGGCAGCCATGCGCACGTCATGCTCGGCCAGCTCACCTTCGCTGGCGCGAATTACCCGGCACTTCTGCCGATCGGCGGGCAGACGGCGAATTTCAGTCGCGGTATTACCCGAGCCTTCACCGGAGCCATTGCCATCACTGGCGTTACCCGCCAGGGACAAGCTGGTCTGGCCGCCGGTCATGGTCAGATAAACGTCAGCAAGAATCTCGGAGTCGAGCAAGGCGCCGTGCAATTCACGGCCGGAGTTGTCGACGCCATAACGTTTGCACAATGCATCAAGGCTGTTGCGCTGGCCCGGGTGACGCTCACGCGCCATCATCAAGGTGTCGAGCACGGTGCAATGCTGAGTGATGTCAGCCCTGTCTTGCTGGCCGATCAGCGCGAATTCGTTGTTGATAAAACCAACGTCGAACGCCGCGTTATGAATGATCAGTTGCGCGCCTTTGATGAATTCGAAGAACTCGTCGGCGACTTCAGCAAAACGCGGCTTGCCCACCAGGAATTCGTTGGTGATGCCGTGGACGCCAATCGCGCCCTCGTCACTTTCCCGGTCAGGTTGCAGGTAAACATGGAAATGCCGCCCTGTAAGACGACGGCCCATCAGTTCGACACAACCGATCTCGATGACACGGTGGCCATCGGTGACCGGCATACCGGTCGTTTCGGTATCGAGTACAACGCTACGCATGTTTGATGCCTCTTACTTCGTCCACACCGCGGTTAGCCAGTTGGTCGGCCCGCTCGTTGCCGGGGTGACCAATGTGGCCACGCACCCATTTCCAGGTCACGGTGTGGCGATTGACTTGTTCATCCAGCAATTTCCAGAGGTCGGCATTCTTTACCGGCTCCTTGGCTGCGGTTTTCCAGCCACGCTTCTTCCAGTTGACCATCCATTCGGTGATGCCTTTCATCACGTACTGGGAGTCGGTCACCAGCAGCACTTCACAGGAGCGTTTGAGTTCTTCCAGGCCGCGAATGGCGCCCATCAACTCCATGCGGTTGTTGGTGGTATTGGCCTCGCCGCCCCACAGTTCCTTTTCAACGCCCTTGCAGACCAGCAAGGCGCCCCAGCCGCCAGGCCCGGGGTTGCCCTTGCAGGCGCCATCAGTGAACAGCTCAACGGTATCGCTCATTAATACATCCAGAATTGGTGGGCTTCAGCGCTACTCAGGCTCGCAGGTATCGCGATTGACCTTGGCCATCGGCAGCGGGATCAGCTTGCCCATTGGCTCGCGACGTAACTCGCGCAATGGCCGCAATCCTACCACCAGCTTGCGCGCGACTAATAAATAGAAGCCACCGCCCGGGCTTTGCCAGCCATCGCCGAGCCGTTCGAGACCTGCCAGACGGGCTTGCCAGCTCGCTGAAGCAAGCGGCGGACGATAGCACCCGAAGCGCCGCTTCTCCAGTGCAAAGCCCAGCAAATTAAGCCAGTCGGCGACCCGCGAGGGGGAAATGCAGCGCGCCTTGTGCAGCGCGTCCTTGGCAAAAACATGCCGCAACCCCCATGTACTCCAGGGGTTAATACCCACGATCAACAAATGCCCGCCAGGCCGTACGCTGCTGGCCGCTTCACGCAACAACCCATGGGGAGACAGGCAAAAATCCAGGCCATGCTGCATGACGACGACGTCGGCGGCGTGCTCACTGAGCGGCCAGGCCTGCTCCTCACAGACAATTTCCACACCCGGCAACGGTGCTCCCAGGCGCACATTACGTTGAACCTGCTGCGCCGCGGGCGGCGTTTCGGCTGAAGGCCCGTAGTGGACCAGATAGCCGCCGAAAAAACGCCCGAGCTCTTCTTCCAGAACCCGCCGTTCTTCCTCCAGTAAAAGCTGGCCCAGCGGGCCTGACAGCCAGTCACGCGCTGAACTGATCAGCGCGAGCCACTCAGGATCAGCTTGTGCGAATGCTTCATCGGTCATGTGTGATCCTCGCATCAAGCGTCATCAGACTCTAAGATGCCTTATTGTTTCCCGCCAAGCGAACTGCGCCATGATACAGATCGATGCCCTGCCGGCTTTTACTGACAATTACATCTGGTTGTTACAGGATCCTGCAAATAAACGCTGCGCCGTGGTTGATCCTGGAGACGCTGCGCCTGTCATCAATTGGCTGGAGCAACATCCTGACTGGACGCTGAGCGACATTCTGATTACCCACCATCACCACGATCATGTGGGTGGGGTCGAGCAACTTAAACAGTACACCCAGGCCCGCGTACTCGGTCCGGCCGACGAAAACATTCCCGCCCGGGATGTGCCGCTCGTCGATAACGACCGCATCAATGTGCTGGGACTGGACTTCGAAGTCTTCGCGGTCCCCGGTCATACCCTTGGCCATATCGCTTTTTATCATGCGGCATCCCAAGCACCGCTGCTGTTCTGCGGCGATACGCTCTTCGCAGCAGGATGCGGGCGGCTGTTCGAAGGTACGCCAGTGCAAATGCACCAGTCGCTAAGCCGGCTGGCCGAGCTGCCGGATGCGACACTGGTGTACTGCACTCACGAATACACCCTGAGTAATCTGCGCTTCGCCCAGGCCGTCGAACCTGACAACACCGACATCGCGCAACGCTTGGCACAAGTCACCCGGTGGCGCAGTGAAAACCGCATCAGTTTACCCTCGAATCTTGCGCTGGAACGTCTCACAAACCCATTCATTCGCACCAATGAAACATCTGTTAAAGAAAAAGCAGACGAACGGAGCGGCACCCGGAATCAGTCGCCAAGCGAGATTTTTGCTGCCCTGAGGGCTTGGAAAGATACGTTCTAAAAAGCGCATTCTTGAGCACAAAATCGTTGAAAGGTTGACCATTGGCAGGGGTGTTCCTAGAATCGCCCGACATTTTCGCCTGGAACTATCTCCCAGCCAATGTCGTCATCTATACGCAGAACCATTAATCCAGACGCATTGACTCGGTTAGCTCAGGCTATTGCTGTAGCCGTTAGCGCCACGCTTGCCGGCTGCCAAACCACCAGCCACGTCGAACCCAGCAGTAGCCACCGCACGCCTAACCTGGCGGCGGGAATCAAGCAGAAACCGATCTTTCTTACTCATAAACCTGCCCCACTTGCGCCACCGCAAGATGTCTGGGAGCGGATGCGTCAGGGCTTTCAGTTGCAGCAAGGCAACGACCTGAACCCGCGCATTGATCAACAACGACTCTGGTTTGCCAACAACCCTTCGTTCCTGGAGAACGCAGGCGAGCGCGGCAGCCTTTA
Source organism: Pseudomonas sp. HP_14 (assembly GCF_055283875.1). NCBI lineage: Bacteria > Pseudomonadati > Pseudomonadota > Gammaproteobacteria > Pseudomonadales > Pseudomonadaceae > Pseudomonas > Pseudomonas sp. HP_14. The sequence continues at coordinate 71,207 of NZ_JBTOQI010000008.1, forward strand.
TATGCATTACATCGTCGAGCGTCTTGAAGAGCGCAATATGCCGCTGGAACTGGCGCTGCTGCCAGTCATCGAGAGCGCCTATAACCCGATGGCGGTATCGCGCAGTAAAGCCGTCGGCCTGTGGCAGTTCATTCCGTCAACCGGCCGCTACTTCAATCTGCGCCAGACCAATTTCTACGACGGGCGTCGTGATATTCAGGCGTCCACCGTGGCGGCCATGGATTACCTGACGCGCCTGCACGACATGTTCAACGGTGACTGGCTGTTGGCGCTGGCAGCGTATAACGCTGGCGAGGGTACGGTCAGCCGGGCAATCGAGCGCAACGAAAAGCTCGGTCTGCCAACTGACTACTGGAACCTGCCCCTGCCGCAGGAAACCAAGGACTACGTGCCCAAGCTGCTGGCCTTGTCCCAAGTGGTATTGGCGCCCGAAGCTTACGGCGTGAACCTCAATCCGATTGCCAATGAACCGTATTTTGAAGTCGTTGAGCTGAACCAGCGCATGGACCTGTCCAAGGTTGCTGCGATGGGCAACATCGACGAAGACGAGCTGATCCAGCTCAATCCTGCGTTCAAGAAGCACATGACGATCGACGGTCCCAAGCATTTATTGGTGCCTACGGCCAAGAAGCAACTGCTGACGGCCAGCCTGTCGAACATGAAGCCTCAGGAACTGGTGGACTGGCAGCAATACCGGGTTCGCAAGGGCGACACTCTCGCCAGTCTCGCCAGCCGTTATCAGGTTTCGGTCAGCTCGCTGAAGAGCTCAAACAAGCTTTCTGGCAACAATTTGCGAGTGGGTCAGTCACTGAGCATCCCGACGCAGCCGGGTATGACGCCTTCGCAACCGGTATTCGAAACACTGGCAAGCACCGAAAAACCGGCCAGGAGCAGGAATTACACCGTCAAAAGCGGTGATAACCTGTCGCTCATTGCCAAGGCCAACAAGGTCGACGTCAAAGAGCTGCAACGCTGGAACAAGTTGTCAGGGCAGAATCTCAAGGTTGGCCAGACGCTGGTGATGGAAGACAACACTGCCAAAGCCAAAAGCACGGCGACGGCCAGCGCCAAACCGGCTGACAAGAAGTCAATGCAGTACAAGATCCAGAAAGGCGACTCGATGTACCTGGTTGCCAAGCGTTTCAACGTAGAGATGCAACATCTCAAACGCTGGAACCCGCGCAGCGGATCTGCACTCAAGCCGGGCCAGACCTTGACGGTTTATTTGCCGCATTGATGGAGTTTTCCATTCCCGCTGGTCCACCATAATCTCAGGCTTATGGTGGACCGGTGGGACCGAATTTATTCGGGAAGGCAGTATTCCAGGCAATACACAGGCTGCGGATGTACCGCCCCCTTCGCGAATGAATTCGCTCCCACGGGGATTGTGCTTGCAGGCCTATATAGAATCTCCCACATGAGACAGCCGCCCCGCAGAGCCTCGCTCATCAGCAGCCCTTTTTCCTGTCGATACAAGCTGTTACTGTTGACGACCCAAAAGCCCAAGCCGTCTGGATCGTGATACGTCCCTTCCTGCTCATCATCAGCCTGGCCTTGAGCTTTCCCGTCTACGCGGCCATCAGCGAAAGCCATGGCTACGCGCAGTTTGGTGTTCTCAAGTATCCGGCCAGTTTTACGCATTTCGACTGGGTTAACCCCGAGGCGCCGAAAGGTGGCACCTTGCGAATGATGGCTTTTGGCTCCTTCGATACACTGAACCCCTATACGTTCAAGGGCAGCAGCCCGATTTCCACGGCCAATTTCCTGCAATACGGCGTCAATGAGCTCAATGAGCCGTTGATGGTCGGCACGGGGCAGTACGACCCGTCTGGCGATGAACCGACATCGAGCTATGGCCTGATCGCGCAGAGCGTCGAGTACAGCGAAGATCGCAGTTGGGTAGTCTTCAATTTGCGTCCGCAGGCTCGCTTTCATGATGGCAAGCCAATCACCGCTTACGATGTTGCGTTTTCTTACCGCACCCTGCTTAAAGATGGTCATCCGCAGTACCGCACGGCCCTGCAGGAAGTGCAGCGGGTCGACATTCTCAATCGCCACCGTATTCGCTTCGTGTTCAAACGCACGGGCAACCCCCTGTTGATCCTGCGTTTGGGCGAATTACCGGTGCTGCCTCAACACTATTGGAAAGACCGTGACTTCAAGGCCACGACATTCGAGCCGCCACTGGGCAGCGGGCCTTATCGGATTACCAAGGTGCAACCCGGTCGCCAACTGGTCTTCGAAAGGGTGAAGGACTACTGGGGCAAGGATCTGGCAGTCAATCGCGGCAAGTACAACTTTGACCGGGTTGAAGTAGAGTTCTATCGCGACAACGACGTTGCCTTCGAAGCGTTCAAGGCAGGCGAGTTCGACATCTACATCGAACATCAGGCCAAAAACTGGTCCACGGGTTACAACTTCCCGGCGATTGCCAATGGTCAGGTGATCAAGGCTCAGATAGAGCACAAGATTCCGACCCAGACCCAAGGTCTGTTCATGAACACCCGGCGCAGCATGTTCGCCGATGCAAGAGTGCGCGAAGCGCTAGGGCTGATGTTCAATTTCGAATGGACCAACCGTACCCTGTTCAGCGATGCCTATTCGCGTACGACGAGTTACTACCCCAACAGCGAATTCTCCGCGACCGGCCTGCCTACCGGTGCCGAATGGCTGATGCTGTCGGCTTATCGAGAGCAACTGCCTGCGAGCCTGTTCACCCAGCCGTTCAGCGTGTCGAAAACCGACGGTGGCGGCATTCCGCGTGAGACCCTGCGCAAAGCCTTGAAGCTGTTTGGCGAAGCAGGCTGGAAGCTATCGGACCACGGCCTGGTGAACGCCAAAGACCAACAACTTCGCTTTGAGATTTTGCTGGTAAACCCAAGCCTGGAACGTATTCAACAGCCCTTTATCGAGGACCTGCGCCGCATCGGTATCGACGCTCGCTTGCGCACCGTCGACCGTGCCCAATACAAGCAGCGGCTGGACCAGTTCGATTTCGACATGATCAGCATGACCATGGCGCAAACGCTCAGCCCCGGCCTGGAACAGTGGCAGTACTTCCACTCCAGTCAGGCCGCAATCAAGGGCAGCAAGAATTACGCAGGTGTGGCCAATCCGGTGGTCGACGGCCTGCTCAATCAACTGCTCGCCGCGCAGACACGGGACACGCAAGTGGCCGCCGCGCGCGCACTGGATCGCGTCCTGCTGTCGCAGCACTACATGATCCCCAACTGGTATCTGAACAATCATCGCCTGGCGTACCGCAACCGGTTCGCCATGGTCACCACCCCGCCCTACACCCTGGGTTTGCGTGCGTGGTGGTTAAAGCCTCTGGAGAAGACCCGATGAACCCGTTGCGTTCCCTGCTCACGCGGGCTGGCGGCCTGTTGCTGGTCGGCATTGCCTGCACCGCCCAGGCTGCGCCCCAGCATGCCCTGACACTGTATGACGAAGCACCGAAGTACCCCGCCAGCTTCAAGCATTTCGACTATGTAAACCCGGACGCGCCCAAGGGCGGCACCCTGCGTCAGGCGGGCTTCGGCGGTTTTGACAGCCTCAATCCGTTTATCAACAAGGGCACGCCCGCTGAAGACATCAGCCTGATCTACGACACGCTGGCCCGCTCCAGCCTGGATGAGCCGCTGACCGAATACGGGCTGGTGGCCGGGAAGATCGAGAAAGCACCGGACAACACCTGGGTGCGTTTCTACCTGCGTCCCGAGGCGCGCTTCCATGACGGTCACCCCATCCGTGCCGAAGACGTGGAGTTCACCTTCAACACCCTGATCAAAGACGGTGCGCCGATGTACCGGGCTTACTACGCTGGCGTCGACAAGGTAGTCGTCGAAGATCCGCTGCGGGTGCTGTTCAAGTTCAAAGACAGCCACAGTCGCGAGTTGCCTTTGATCCTTGGCCAACTGCCGGTATTGCCCAAACACTTCTGGGCCACTCGCGAGTTCAACAAAGGCAACCTTGAGTTCCCGTTGGGCAGCGGCCCTTACAAAGTCGCCGAAGTAAAAGCCGGACGCTCGGTGCGCTACGAACGGGTCAAGGACTATTGGGCCAAGGACCTGCCGGTCAACCGCGGCCAGTACAATTTTGACGTGATGAACTACGACTACTATCGCGACAGCGATGTGGCGTTGCAGGCATTGAAAGCCGGGCAATACGACTACCGCCTGGAAAATACCGCGAAGAACTGGTCCGCAGCCTACGACATCCCCGCGGTGCGCGAAGGACGGTTGATCAAGGAAGAGCTGCCCAACGGCAACCCACAAGGTATGCAAGGTTTTGTCCTGAACTTACGCCGCCCGGTGTTTCAGGACCCGAAAGTGCGTGAGGCGCTGACCCTGCTGTTCGATTTCGAATGGACCAACAAGCAGTTGTTCAACGGTTCCTACACGCGCACCAGAAGCTACTTCGACAATTCGGAAATGGCCTCCAGCGGCCTGCCCTCTGCTGCGGAGCTGAAGCTTCTCGAACCGTTGCGCGGCAAGATTCCTGATCGAGTGTTCACCGATGAATTCGTACTGCCAACCACCGACGGCAGCGGCATGATTCGTCCCCAGATGCGCCGTGCTTATCAGTTGCTGCAAGAAGCCGGCTGGCGCATCAAGGATGACCGGATGACCGATGCGCAAGGCAATCCGGTCAAACTGGAGTTTCTGATGGCGCAGACCGCCTTCGAGCGGGTCATGCTGCCTTACAAGCGCAACCTCAAGGACCTCGGCATCGAGCTGACTATCCGCCGCGTGGATGTGGCGGAGTACATGAATCGCCTGCGCTCGCGGGACTTCGACATGATCGTCAGCAGCTTCCCGCAATCGTCGTCGCCCGGTAACGAGCAACGTGAATTCTTCCACTCGGTGAGCGCCGACCGTACCGGGAGCCGCAACTTCATGGGCCTCAAAGACCCGGCAGTCGATGCGCTGGTGGATGGCCTGATCAACGCAGACTCGCGGGAAAGTCTGGTTGCCCATACCAAGGCGCTGGACCGCGTGCTGCTATGGGGTTTCTACATGGTGCCTAACTGGCATATCAAGAGCTGGCGGGTGGTCTACTGGAATCATCTGGCGCACCCGCAGGCCAAGGCTTTGTCGGATATTGGCCTGGACACATGGTGGGCAAAGCCGGATGTACAGCCTGCTCCGCCGCAGCAACCTGTACCCGATGCAGACGCCGAGCAGGAGGAGCGCTGACATGCTGGCCTATATTCTGCGGCGTCTGCTGCTGATCATCCCGACCCTGTTCGGCATCCTGTTGATCAACTTTGTGATTATTCAGGCCGCGCCCGGCGGGCCGGTTGAACAGATGATCGCCAAGCTCGAAGGCTTCGAGGGCGCCACCAGCCGAATCGCTGGCGGCGGCTCCGAAGTCTCGGTGGCCGGTTCCAACTATCGTGGCGCACAGGGTCTGGACCCGGCCCTGGTGAAAGAAATCGAGAAGATGTACGGCTTCGACAAGTCGGCACCGGAACGTCTGTGGATCATGATCAAGAACTACGCCCATCTGGACTTCGGCGACAGTTTCTTCCGTGATGCCAAGGTGGTCGACCTGATCATCGAAAAAATGCCGGTGTCCATTTCCCTCGGGTTATGGAGCACGCTGATCATGTACCTGGTGTCGATCCCGCTGGGGATCGCCAAAGCCACCCGACATGGCAGCCACTTCGACGTCTGGACCAGCTCGGCAATCATCGTCGGGTACGCAATCCCGGCCTTCCTGTTCGCCATCCTGCTGATCGTGGTGTTTGCCGGTGGCAGCTATTTCGACTGGTTCCCGTTGCGCGGCCTGACCTCGAACAACTTCGAAGAACTCAGCGCGGGCGGCAAGATTCTCGACTACTTCTGGCACTTGGTGCTGCCGGTTACCGCGCTGGTGATCGGCAACTTCGCGACCATGACCCTGCTGACCAAAAACAGCTTCCTCGACGAAATCGGCAAGCAGTACGTGACCACGGCCAAGGCCAAGGGCCTGAGCAACAATCGCGTGCTCTACGGCCATGTATTCCGTAACGCGATGCTGCTGGTGATTGCCGGTTTCCCGTCGGCGTTCATCGGTATTTTCTTTACCGGCTCATTGCTGGTCGAAGTGATTTTCTCCCTCGACGGCCTGGGCCTGATGAGTTTCGAAGCCGCCATCAACCGCGACTATCCCGTGGTGTTCGGCACGCTGTTTATCTTCACCCTGCTGGGGCTAGTGGTGAAACTGATCGGGGACATCACCTACACCCTGGTGGACCCGCGCATCGACTTCGAAAGCAGGAAACATTGATATGAAGTTGTCTCCTCTGAATCGTCGACGCTTCGAGCGTTTCAAAGCCAACAAGCGCGGCTGGTGGTCGCTGTGGCTGTTCCTGATCCTCTTCGTCCTGAGCCTGGGCGCGGAGCTGATCGCCAACGACAAACCGCTGGCCATACGTTATGACGGCAGTTGGTACTTCCCGGTGCTGGAGCGTTATCCAGAAACCACCTTTGGCGGTGAATTCCCGCTGGAAGCCAACTACAAGAGCCCCTACATCAAGGAATTGCTTGAAGCCAAAGGCGGCTGGACGTTGTGGGCACCGATCCCGTTCAGCTACCAGAGCATCAACTATGACCTGAAAGTCCCGGCCCCTGCCCCACCCTCCGCGGAAAACCTGCTTGGTACGGATGATCAGGGCCGTGACGTACTCGCGCGAGTGATCTACGGCTTCCGGATTTCGGTGCTGTTTGCCCTGACGTTGACCGTGCTCAGCTCAATCATCGGCGTCATCGCCGGTGCCTTGCAGGGTTTCTATGGCGGTTGGGTGGATCTGGTGGGGCAACGCTTTCTGGAAGTCTGGTCCGGGTTACCGGTGCTGTATCTGCTGATCATCCTCGCCAGCTTCGTTCAGCCCAACTTCTGGTGGCTGCTGGGCATCATGCTGCTGTTTTCCTGGATGAGCCTGGTGGATGTCGTAAGGGCCGAATTCCTGCGTGGGCGCAATCTGGAATACGTGCGCGCCGCACGGGCACTGGGCATGGAAAACGGTGCGATCATGTTCCGCCATATCCTGCCCAACGCCATGGTTTCGACCATGACCTTCATGCCGTTTATCCTCACCGGCGCCATCGGCACCCTGACCGCGTTGGACTTCCTGGGCTTTGGCTTGCCCGCCGGGTCGCCGTCACTGGGCGAGCTGGTTGCCCAGGGTAAATCCAATCTCCAGGCTCCATGGCTGGGCATCAGCGCGTTCGCGGTGCTGGCCCTGATGTTGAGCCTGCTGGTGTTCATCGGCGAATCCGCCCGCGATGCTTTCGACCCAAGGAAATGAAATGAACAATGACAATCTGATCGAGATCCGCGATCTGGCCGTCGAGTTCGTGTCCGGCGAAGGCTGTCAGCGCGTGGTCGAAGGCATCAATTTTGACATTCGCCGAGGCGAAACCCTGGCGCTGGTGGGCGAAAGCGGCTCGGGCAAATCGGTCACCGCACACTCGATTCTGCGCCTGCTGCCCTACCCCTTGGCTCGTCATCCGAGCGGCAGCATTCGCTATGCCGGTCAGGACCTGTTGACTCTGGACGAGAAAAAACTGCGCAAGATTCGCGGTAATCGCATCGCGATGATCTTCCAGGAGCCGATGACTTCGCTTAATCCACTGCAGTCGATCGAGAAGCAGATCAACGAAGTCCTCGGTCTGCACAAAGGCCTGACCGGTAAGGACGCCACCCGCCGTACCCTGGAGTTGCTGGAACTGGTGGGCATCCCGGAACCGGTGAAACGCCTGAAAGCCCTGCCCCATGAATTATCGGGCGGCCAACGGCAACGGGTGATGATCGCCATGGCCCTGGCCAACGAGCCGGAGTTGCTGATTGCCGACGAGCCCACCACTGCGCTGGACGTGACGGTACAGCTGAAAATCCTCGAATTACTCAAGGAACTGCAGGCACGTCTGGGCATGGCTTTGCTGCTGATCAGCCATGATTTGAACGTTGTGAAGCAAATAGCCAACCGCGTATGTGTCATGCAGCGCGGTTGCATCGTCGAACAAGCGTCCTGTGACGAATTGTTTCGTTCGCCCCAGCATCCGTACACCAAAATTCTGCTCAGTGCAGAACCCAGCGGCGGCCCAGCGGCCAACCCGGCTGGTGCACCGCTGCTGGAAGTCGAGGATTTGCGGGTCTGGTTTCCGATCAAGAAGGGCCTGTTCAAACGGACCGTCGATCACGTCAAGGCTGTGGACGGCATCCACTTCAGTTTGCCCAAAGGGCAAACGCTGGGGATTGTCGGCGAAAGCGGCTCGGGCAAATCGACGTTAGGCCTGGCGATACTTCGTCTGATCGGTAGCCAGGGTGTCATCCGTTTTCAGGGCGAGACGCTAGACTGCCTGTCGCAGCAGCAGATTCGTCCGTTGCGTCGACAGATGCAGGTGGTTTTTCAGGACCCGTTTGGCAGCCTGAGCCCGCGAATGTCAGTCGGTGAAATCGTCGGCGAAGGCCTGCGAATTCACCGCATGGGCACGGCGGCGGAGCAGGAAACGGCGATTATCGAAGCGCTTAGAGAGGTAGGACTGGATCCGGAAACCCGGCACCGCTACCCTCACGAGTTCTCCGGTGGGCAACGGCAGAGGATCGCCATTGCCCGGGCACTGGTTTTGAAACCGGCGCTGATTCTGCTGGACGAGCCCACTTCGGCGCTCGACCGGACAGTTCAGCGTCAGGTAGTCGAGCTACTGCGCTCACTGCAAACCAAGTACAACCTGACGTATTTGTTTATCAGCCATGACCTGGCTGTCGTCAAAGCCCTCAGTCACCAGTTGATGGTGGTCAAGCAGGGCCAAGTGGTCGAACAGGGTGATGCGCAAGAAATCTTTGCCGCACCGCAACATTCTTATACACAGCAGCTGCTGGAAGCCGCCTTTTTGGCACCAGTAGCTGTCGATTAACCTGAAGAGGAACAACACATGGGTTTTCTCGCCGGTAAGCGCGTCCTGATCGTCGGTGTCGCTAGCAAACTGTCCATCGCATCCGGTATTGCTGCCGCCATGCATCGCGAGGGTGCAGAGCTTGCTTTCACCTACCAGAACGACAAACTCAAAGGTCGCGTCGAAGAATTCGCCGCTGGCTGGGGGTCGGGCCCTGAGCTGTGCTTCCCTTGTGACGTCGCCAGCGATGAAGAAATCGCCAAGGTCTTCGAAGACCTGAGCAAGAAGTGGGACGGCCTGGACGTGATCGTTCACTCCGTCGGCTTCGCTCCAGGCGACCAACTGGATGGCGACTTCACTGAAGCCACCACCCGTGACGGTTTCCGTATCGCTCACGACATCAGCGCCTACAGCTTCGTGGCACTGGCCAAGGCCGGTCGCGAGATGATGAAAGGCCGCAATGGCAGCCTGCTGACTCTGTCGTACCTGGGCGCCGAGCGCACCATGCCTAACTACAACGTGATGGGCATGGCCAAGGCCAGCCTGGAAGCCGGTGTACGTTATCTGGCAGGCAGCCTGGGCCCTGAAGGCACTCGCGTTAACGCGGTATCGGCAGGTCCGATCCGTACGCTGGCGGCATCGGGTATCAAGAACTTCCGCAAGATGCTGGCTGCGAACGAAGCGCAAACTCCGCTACGTCGTAACGTGACCATTGATGAAGTCGGCAATGCTGGCGCGTTCCTGTGTTCGGATCTGGCGTCCGGCATCAGCGGCGAAATCATGTATGTGGATGGTGGTTTCAACACGACCGCTATGGGCAATATCGAAGAGTAATCTTCGAGTACGCCTGTGAAAAAGCCCGCAGCTTGTGAGAGTTGCGGGCTTTTTTGTGGGCGTTTGGTTTCTTATTTGTACATATCCGTTATTGCGGTAACGGCTGATATTGGTTGCGCTTTTACAGCGCCTCACTTTTGAACAGCGCAAAAGTAAGCAAAACGCTCTTGCCCCACCACTAGGTGCCTCGCTGTGGCTCGGCATGCCCGTAATCCGACATTGATGCGTGGGGCCGCCGCAATGGGCCATCCATGGCCCGGTGCGGCTAAACCGGCATCCATGCCGGTCCACCCCGCCCTCCCCTCCACCCCCAACACCTACAGAGGCCGTGTGTGCTGCACGGCAGCACTGTGTCAGGAAATGGGGCGGCTCCTACAGATCGCTAAGCTACTCGACCTGCTTTTGATTTTGATCTGAGGCGCCCCGTAAATCACGCTGGCCGAGCGCAGATTCTGAAGCGTGGGCAACCCGGCAGGACGCCGGGTTAGCCGCATCGGGCCATGGATGGCCCGTTGCGGCGGCCCACGGTTCAGGATCTGCGGGCGGGTACACCGAGCATCAGCGAGGTGCCGAGTGGTGGGCAAAAGCGTTTTGCTTACTTTTGTCTGGGCCGGCTTCCGGATCCATCAAAAGTGAGGCGCCGTAAGGGCGCAACCAATAGAAGCCGTTACCTAAATAACGGATATGTACACAAATCAGACGCCACCCTCAGCCTGATTCCTCTCACCCATCTTCTTGCTGCGCTTCTCCAGCACCAGATAAACCACCACAGCAATCGTCAGCGGCAGCAGAAAGTAAATCGCTCGATAGCCAATCAACGCCGCCAGCAGCGTGCCTTTCGAGAACTCATCCTGCAGCAAGGTCATGAAGACCGTTTCCAGGACCCCAAGCCCCGCCGGAATATGCGTGATAACCCCGGCAATACTGCTGATCAACAACACCCCGAGAATGGCTGGATAGAACGCCTTGTCCGGCAGCAACGTATAGATAACCAGCGCCATCAGCGACCAGTTCAGCGCGCCAAGGCTGGCCTGCAGCAGCGCCTGCTTCATGGATGGCAGCGTTATCTCCTGCTTGCGAATGGTCCACGAGCGACGCTTGGAAAACCGGCAAGCCAACAAATAAGCCCCCGACACCGCCAACAACGCAAAGCCGATCAACCGCAGCGTTCCGGTTCCAACCGCCCAGTCTTTGGGCAGCTCCAGAAAGCCCATGGAAAAAACACCACCTGCCAGAATCATGTAACCCAACCAATTGGTGATCAGGCTTAGGCTCAGGATACGAGTGATGGTCGGCACATCCAGGCCAAGTCGGGAGTACAGGCGATAGCGCAAGGCGATCCCCCCGACCCAGGAACTGAGGTTAAGGTTGAAGGCATAGCAAACAAAGGCCACCGGGACGATCTGCTTGATCGCCAACTTGTGCCCGGTATAAAACCGCGCCAACACATCAAAACAGCAATAAGTCAGGTAACTGCACAGCGCAATCACCACGCCCAATGCCAAGGTGCTGAGTTTGTAAGACTGCAACGCTTGCTTCACTTCCTGCCAATCAAGGTTCTTCACCAGCAAGAACAAAAGCACCGGCACGGCAATGAAAAAGAACAAGTTGAAAGCGCGCTTGGCCCACTTCCACTTCGTACCATGCTTGTCCGATGACTGATCCGCGGGCTGATCCGAAGACGCCTCATAAGCCTTGCTCATAACGACTTCTCCTGATCCGACTGCAAACTGGACTTCAACTGCTGAGCAACGCTGCTTTGTTCGTTTTCAATGACGCTGGCTTCAGGGATCACATCGGCTGTCCGAAGCGGCTTGAGACGCATGCCATGGGCCGGGAACAGACCGGCAATAGCCGGAAAATGGCGCAAGAAGTGAAAGCTCAGGAAGATCATTGGCGTACGCCACCATTGACCCCGCGCAGCGCCCTTCAGGCTCATTTCTTTACTGTGAGCGGCGGCCAGCCCCGTCAAATGTTCATGCAGATGCTGATTGAGATGCTGATCGCGGATGAACAGGTTCACCTCAAGATTCAATGCCAGGCTCAATGGGTCAAGGTTGCTGGAGCCCACGGTTGACCACTCACGGTCGATCAGCGCGACTTTGCCATGCAGGGCGCGTTGGGTGTATTCGTGGATTTTCACCCCGTCACGCAGCAGATAGGTGTAAGTCAGGCGTGAGCAGACCCGCACAAAAGGCATGTCTGGCTGGCCTTGCAGAATCAGCGTGACCTTGACGCCCCGCCGCGCCGCATTACGCAGCTCACGCAGGAAGCGATAACTGGGGAAAAAGTAGGCATTGGCGATGGTAATCCGCTGGGTCGCGTTGCGAATCGCCTGCAAATACTGCTCTTCAATATCGGTGGTGTGTTCTTCATTGTCGCGTTCGCACAGCAGCATTCTCGCACTGCCCGCGTGCTGGGTTGCCACCTTCAAGGCAGGTACTTTGGCTCGCACCGCTTCGCTGAGCAAGCGCAAGGCCGAGTGATGTATATCGGCAACAATAGGGCCGCGCACCAGTACCGCATAATCCTGCTTGGCGGTCAGCCCGGTGTCGCTCATATGGTCGACGCTGTAGTTGATACCGCCGATGAAGGCCAGCTCACCGTCGACAACCACTACTTTGCGGTGCAGGCGCCTGAACAGGTTGGTGCGCATGCCCATTAAACGTGGCCGGGGATCAAAAAGCTGGATATGAACCCCCGCAGCCAGCATGCGACTGACGAACGATTTACTCAGGTCAGAGGTGCCGTAGTCGTCAACCGTGACGACGACATGCGCGCCGTTAATGGCTGCCTGAATCAGGGCCTGTTGCAGTGCTTCACCAACGCGGTCTTCGAAGATGATGAAAGTTTCAAGCAGCACTTCTTTGCGTGCGGCCCTAATACACTCAAAAACCCGGCTGAAGTAGTCTTCGCCATTAATCAGCAACTCAACCGAATTGCCGTCTTGCCACTGCCCACGGTTATTCGCCTGGTCACTCATAACGTTACCTCCACAGCAAGCGGTGCATGATCTGAAAGGTGAGACCACGGACGATTGGACAATACTTTGGGGCGATTGCTCGTCGCGTTGCGCACGTAAATACGGTCCAGCCGAAGTAACGGCCAGCGTGCAGGGAAGCTCTTGGCGGGGACACCAAAGCGCTGGACAAAAACTTCGTGCAGGCCTGTGCCCTCCAGCACCGCGTCTGCGCGTTGCCGCCAATCGTTGAAGTCACCAGCAACGATCACTGCTTCCCCCTCAGGCAACCGTTCCAATAATTCGGCAAGCAGTTTGAGCTGCTGCAGACGATGATGTTCCCGCAAGCCCAGATGCACGCAGATCGCATGCACCTGGCCGTGATGGGGAACCTCCAGTACGCAATGCAGTAAGCCTCGCTCTTCAGTGCCATGAATCGATATATCGAGGTTCTCGTGGAAGCTGATCGGGTACTTGGACAGCAATGCATTGCCATGGTGGCCATGGGGATAAACCGCATTGCGTCCATAGGCGAAGTCGGTCCACATGCTGTCTGCCAGAAACTCGTACTGGGAGGTGGTCGGCCAGTCTTTAACACGCTGCGCGTGGTTTTGATGTTCGCCATGCACTTCTTGCAAAAACACCACGTCCGCGGACACCGTACGAACGGCATCGCGTAGCTCGGGCAAAATGAATCGACGATTAAGAAAGCCAAATCCCATGTGCATATTCATGGTCAATACGTTCAGGGAAACGTTTGCAGAGGTTGCTGTTCGCACGCCAACAGGCGTTGTGGCACTGGTCAAAACTCAACTCCTTTCAGATCGCCCGGCGCGACTTCCAGTTCCTGGGCCAGGCCGAAGCGCTCAAGCAACTGACGTGCGTCATAGGGCGCCCGGACTTTGATGTCGTTATCGAAGTAACAATAAATATCCCGGGATTTGCGTGCGGGACCGCTTTTGGCCATCACCAGATGAGCGTCGGCAGGTTGTGAGCCGCGACGCCAGGCATCAATACGCTCACCCCAGTGTTTAATAGCCGCGTCGCTATAACCACTGGCATAGAGCTTCTTGTCACCGTGCAGCCGCAGGTACAAAAAATCACTGGTCAGGTCTTCGATATACGGCCACTTCCCCGCCGTATCAGCCGTCACCAGCGCAACGTTGTATTTGCGCAACAACGTAATGAACTCGGGGACCCTGAAACTTTCATGACGAATTTCTACGGCATGACGCAGATGACCTGTCTTGGGAATGTCCAGATAACCAGGTTTGTGCATTTTTTCATCACAGGCTGCAGCGCAGCGCCTGGCCTCTTTCATGTCATGAGGCAGCAGCGTCAGGAAGTGTTCGAATATCTCGGCATCGAATTTGAAGCTGGGCGGAAACTGCCAGAGAATCGGACCCAGTTTGTTTTTGAGCTGAAAAATGCCCGACGCGAAGAAATTCGCGATGGGCTTTTCCACGTCATTCAGCCGTCGCACATGGGTAATAAAGCGGGGCGCCTTGATGCTGAACACAAAATCATCAGGCGTATCGGCATACCAGCGCGCATAAAGGTCAGGCGACTGCAGGGCATAGAAAGATCCGTTTATCTCGATACTGTTGACCGCTCTGGAAGCGAATTTCAGTTCGTTTTTTTGCGTCAGCCCTTTCGGATAGAAGTCACCTCGCCACGGGACGTAACGCCAGCCAGATATGCCAATGCGGATGTCGCTCATGATGAAAAGCCCAGTGCAATGCGCGTCGCTTGAACAGGTCAGACCTCCGGGCAGCTCCTGGCCGGGGGTCCATGTCCGTGCTCAAGCATGAATGTTCAAATCATATGAAGCCTGGCACTGGCACAGGTTCAATACCGATCTAGCGGCTTAACCGCCCATCACTGACAGCGCTTGCAAAGTCGTTATATTTACGGCCGAGCTCTGCCGCGCACTGGTGAACATCCTGAAGTTTCATGTGCGAGAAAGCGAACCCCAGCAGTGACTCGATGATTTCCATATTCTCAGACTCGAAGCTGACACTGCCGTCAGCACCTATCGCGCGAATCCCGTCCTGGCGCTGCCCCGCCTGATTGACCGCAATGGCGTCGCCACGCGACACCCCATAAGGGAGCGCCAACATAACCTGCCCCATGCCCACCCGAACCGGATACCCGCCCGGCAGCCCATTTGGGCTTGGGGCATGGGTGATGATTTCATGTTCAGCATGCAAACTCTCGAGCAGCCGAATAGCAGAGATTGCGTTAAAGAAATTAATGTCTACCCCACCCAGACTGCGAAAGTGTGTGCACACCGCCTTGAAAATAACCTCATCATCAAACTCTCCTGTACATTCCCGGTTGTCCACCCAGTAGGTGAGTCGATACTGCGCATCCAGCGGCAATCCCGCTCGGGCGACCTGATGACAAAAACCTTGCTGCGCAACCAGCCTGACCTGAACGTTCTCGGGAGTACGCAGGGCTAACCGGGCGATTGAAAGTCGAATGGCAGGAACCAGATTAGCCACACCGCCAATTCCGGTGTCGGGGGCCATGCCGACTTTGTCGAGCACAACATTGACGGCGTCGGGGAATGCCGCATTGACCGTGAACACTTTTAAGCCTGAATGCTTGATGGCCCGCATGAGTTCATAGGCAGGGGCCAGGTGCATAGGCAACCAGGGGCCAAAACGGGCACGGTCCAACGCCTGATAGTGCACAGAGGATAGTTGCGTGATAACTCGCCATGACTGCAAGGAAGCACTGTTAAAAATAACATCAGGACGAATACGATGAATGATACCGGCGTTTTCCTCAATGTTGCCTTCCGCAAGGTCCATCGCCACAGGATAAACAGTGCAAGTCCCTCCTCCCATCTGCAAACAACCCAAGCGTAAAAAATTACAACTCCGGGTTATTTTTTCAATATCGCGACCGGCGACGTAAAAAATAAAACCATCACGGGGCACTAGCATTTTCAGAATTTGCAGGCAAAGATCGCCTCCACCCACTAACATCAATTTTTTACGCTCCATTGACATTTCTCCCACGCAGCGCGCTGCACGCCGCCTTGGCGGGAGCTCGATAGAGCGCCTGACTCAGTGACGATATTCTTCGGTACCTCGATGACGCACTCTAAAAGCCAACCAACAGGCTTCAACTACTCACCTTTAAGAAGGCCACCTACGAAAGAACCAATCCGCTTTTAAATTTGCCGGCCCGCCATTCACCCGGCGCCCCTTTATTAATTAAACGCCCCACAATAATCCAAGGTTTGTCCCTCTGACTGCTCGCAGGTGTAACGCGCCCGCTACATTACAAGCCCACTCGTAAACCGCGCTCACAAGCAGATCTGTTCCACGACAAGATGGATCCAATCGAAAAAGCTGTCAAACAGATAGGCAGCATTTACCATCATCATTGGATATAACCGCACGCTCTTTTAAAGCAAACATTTAATTCGACTGTTTAATTCAAGCGTTCGACTTCGTCTAATGCACTCAAAATACCTCATTCCGCTTTCGCGCAACGCACACTTCAGGCATGAGGATTGCTTTTGACAAAGCAGATGCAAGGCAGTCAAAAAAGCGTCATTGCACAGGTCACGGATTATTTGTTGAGATTAAGCAAAAGAGCGTATCGGATAGTCAGAAAGGCAAGCCGCAACGCTGACGGTTCCTGTAGAGGCGGCTCAAACGCGAGCAATGTCGACGGCCCGCTCCCCCAAAAAATCAACCAAGGAAAGCACCGTGAACACAACATCCGTAGCACGCTACAGCTACAGGGCTCGCTGGCTTCACTGGGTCATGGCGGTTTTGATTGTGCTGGCCTACGCCCTTATTCTGAGCCGTACGCAGTTTTCACGGGGTTCGGAACTGCGTGCACTGGTTGTGCAAAGCCATTTCTGGGTCGGCATTGTCGTGTTGGTTATGGCTATATTTCGCATTGCAGAGCGACGTCGCCATACGCCCCCGGACATCACTCCGCCCCTTGAAGGTTTTTTGCGGCAAGCAGCCACCCTCTCCCACTATCTGCTTTATGCATTTCTGTTGGCCCAACCACTATTGGGGCTGTTTACCGTATTGATAGAAAAGGGCTCGCTACCCATACCGCTGACACAAATATTAATCCCTTCACCCTTCCCTCTGTCCGAACATTTCGCGGAGTCTCTGGAAGACCTGCACAAGCTGCTGGGGTCGATTTTTTATTACGTGATTGGCTTGCATGTCGTTGCCGCACTCTGGCATCACGCTGTGCGCAAAGACAATACGCTCAAACGCATGCTGTAGAGACTTGTGGACGTTAAGGTGACGCTAGGTATCATCGCCCGCGCCCGCCTCCTGAGCCCCAGATATCAAGGACGTTCCATGCATACCCGCTTGTTCACTGCTCTGGCCATTGCCCTGAGTGCAACCATCGGTTCACAGGCCCATGCCAGTTCCGATGATTCCTGCTACCCGACATGGTCACTGCTCAAAGAACATCTGGACGTATGCAGCAACCTGTCTTTCCTCAGCCCCGGTAACGACAGTTCGGTGAACTTGCGGCTGTTGCTCGCTAATGCCAAAGACCACGGATTGACCCCGGCAGCCCTGACCGAGGATGACCTGGCGGAAGGGTACGGCGAGGTGCCTTTTGCGCATTACCGTTTACAGTCAGCAGCGGAGAAGAACGAAGAAAATACGTCAGGAAGCCCTGATACGCTTGGCCTCAATGAGATGTTGGCCACATTGGGCGTCAAGCGCGAGCCTGCACAAGTGGCTGGCGATACATTGCTCGACGGAGAAGGTAGCCGCTGCCGCAGCAACAACGAAACAACCGCCACGCATTTCATCCAGACATTGATCAATACCCCACAGCTTGCTCCGGCCGAGCGTGCGGCACTGGCAACCAGCCGAATGCAAATGCTCTCCGCCTGTGGCTGGGAACCCGAGCAGTTGACCAGCCTGCTGCCGGGTAATATCCAGTCAGTTGCGGGCAAGTCATTCGTGAACTACCTGCAGGCGGCAGCCGACTTCTACAGCGGACGCTTTATCGAAGCGAGCAAAGGTTTCACCCTGCTGGCAGACAATCCTCAGGAGTGGCTGAAGGATACAGCGCTCTACATGATTGGCCGTACCGAGCTGAACCTGGCTCAGGAAAAAGCTTTTGAATACGGCGAACTCAAGCCCGATCGCGTAGATCTGGCCGCAGCCAGACGCGCCGAAAGTGCCTTCAAGAACTACGTCGACAACTACCCGTTCGGCACCTACTCCAACACCGCTCGCGGCTTGCTGCGTCGGGTGCACTGGCTGACTCAGGATAACAATCAGCTCGCCGCCGATTATGAAGCACATCTTTTGGGGGAAGACAGTCAGTCGGCAGGCCCTGCAGATGAAGCGCTGATCCGCGAATCCGACCTGAAGCTGATCACTCCGAACAAGGCGCCTGTCAATTCGCCGATCATTGCCGCTGTCAACGATCTGATGTGGATGCGCGAAGGGAGCAGCAACGCGCTGACCAAAGCCGCTCTGCTGGCGCAGAAGGATGCCTTTGCCGGGCATCCGCAACTCTTTACTTATCTGCAGGCAGCTTTTGCGCTGTACGTCGAAAATGATCCCGACGGCGCGTTGAAACTGCTGCCAACGGACATACCAGACACACTTGGCTATCTGGCGTTCAGCCAGCAAATGCTGCGAGGGCTGGCTCTGGAAGCCAGTCAGGACTGGAAGCAGGCACAAACGTTATGGCTGCAGTTGTTGCCATTAGCCAAATTGCCGTTGCAAAACGAACAACTGCAACTGGCACTGGCCATGAGTTACGAGCGAGACGAACAACTGGCCAAAGTGTTTGCCGCAGACTCGCCCATCAAAGCGGCAAAGTTGCGCTATATCCTGCTAAGCAAGACCGCCGATGCGGACCTCTTGATCCAGCAGACGACACAAGGCGCCAGCGAAACAGAGCGCAATACTGCGTTATTCGTACTGCTTTACAAAGACTTGATGCGCAGTCAGTTCGCCAGGTTTGGCGATGACCTCAAGCGGCTGCCAGATGCTCCGTCGCCAGAGAAACTCGGCTACAGCCTTGGCTATGTACACAACCAAGGCCCGTCGCTGAGTCTGTTTCACTGGAAAGGCAACGAAGCTGACTCCGGCTACGCCTGCCCTGGCATTGCTGAAATAGCAGCCGTACTGGCCAAAGATGCAATCAACCCTCGAGGTTTGAACTGCATGGGCGAATTCATCCGGAGCAACCACCTGGACGGCATGCCGCTGGACGAGAAGCGCAACCCCGATGTACTTGGCGGCACACCGCCTGGTTACGTGAAAAGAGTATTCGCCCGGCACACAGCCTATCAGGCGGTGATCGTCAATCCGAAAG
The DNA here is from genome assembly GCF_055283875.1 of Pseudomonas sp. HP_14. Classification (NCBI taxonomy): domain Bacteria; kingdom Pseudomonadati; phylum Pseudomonadota; class Gammaproteobacteria; order Pseudomonadales; family Pseudomonadaceae; genus Pseudomonas; species Pseudomonas sp. HP_14. Next base: position 90,221 of record NZ_JBTOQI010000008.1, read on the forward strand.
CAGGCCACGAAGACAAAGCCTACGCACTGTATCGCGCCATCAACTGTTATGCCCCGTCAGGCAACAACGGCTGCGGCGGTAAAGCCGTGGTACCCGCAGAGCGCCAGGTATGGTTCAAAAAACTCAAAAGTGAATTTGCCGACACGCCCTGGAGCAAGTCGCTGCAGTATTACTGGTAACCCATTGTTAATTTCGCTGCGAACCTGGCTGACGTTGCTTTGCCTGCTGCAAACGGGTTCAGCCAGTGCGGCGGTGAACGCCGAAGAGCACGATGCATTCTGGCTATGGGGAGGCGTTACCGCACAGCCCGTGCTGGCCCAGGCGAAAACCCTTTACCTCTTGCAGGGGCAGGTCAGCAGCTCGCGCAGCGAACAGCACCGCAGAGTCAACTTCGTCGCTCAAGGCATGGCCGTGGCAAAACTGCCTCAGCGCGAAATCTGGATCGTCTATCGCGCTCACACCCTGCGCTGGCCTGAACCGGTTTATAAGCAGCTGCTGGGTCAAATCAAACGCTGGCGTGATACAGGAAGCCGGGTGGTCGGTGTCCAGATCGACTTTGACGCCCGTACCCGCTACCTCGACGAATACGTGACGTTTCTGCGCGACGTGCGCAAACGCCTGCCTGCGGACTATCGCCTGAGTATCACCGGCTTGCTGGACTGGAGCAGCCATGCAGATACCGCTGTTATCGGCGAACTCAAAGGCGTGATCGATGAGGTGGTGGTGCAAACCTATCAGGGCCGCCACAGCATTCCCGACTACGACGCTTACCTGCCCCGTGTGGCTCGACTAGGCCTGCCGTTCAAGATCGGCCTGATGCAGGGCGGCGAATGGCAAGCGCCAGCCAGTCTGCAAGACAATGCCTGGTTTAAAGGTTACGTGGTGTTCCTGCAAAACCCTTGATCAGAGTCTGCTCAATAGCGCTTCGGTGGCCATTACCGTCGCATACTCTCCATGCAGATTGCCCAGAGACATAGCATGTACATCTTCCGCACTGCGCGGGGTACCGAAGAAGTCAGGTGTGTCGAAGGTATAACATCCGTCATGAGGCACTATCACCTCAAAGCCGAGGTTGCCGCCCGATCGCGCACTGGACTCGACCGAGTTATTGGTCACGACGCCCACTATGATCAACTGAGTGATGGCTTCGCTTTTCAACCATTCTTCTAGCGGCGAATTGCAAAACGCATCCGGCACCTCTTTGCGCAATTCGCGCTCGCCTTCCATCGGCAAAAAAGCCGGCTGATAGTCAACGCCGGACTGTTGAGGCCAGAACACCGATTCAGGCTCGCGGGAAAAATGCCTGACATGAATGACCGGCCGCTGCGTTCTCCGCCAGGCTTGCAGCAATTTGAGCATCTGCTCATCTGCATGAGCATTGTTGCGCCGCCCCAGTTTTGGATGCTGGATGCCTTGTTGCATGTCAATGATCAGTAATGCGGCGTTGGCCTGAATATCCATGTTGAAACAATTCCATTGAGAAGGGTTATACCGCACTGAATGTTCTGGCCAGTCCCTGACTGGCAAACTGCTCAAGCACAAAATCTACAAATGCCCGAGTCTTGCCCGGCAGCAATTTGTGCTCACTGTAATAGAGAGAAATATTGCCGTCATCGACATACCAGTCCGGTAACACGCGGCTTAGCTGTCCGCTACGCAAATAAGGCACGGCGAATGGCATGCTCACCAAAGCAATGCCCAGGCCTTGCTCGGCGGCAGAGCATGCCGCTTCCGAGTCACTCATGGTCATGCGCGGCTTCAGGCTCAGAGGGCTGTACTCATGCGCGCGACTGGTCAAGGGCCAGGAACGGATCCGGCCGGTCTGGGGCGAGCGGATCAGAATCCCCGGATGTGCCTGCAAATCTTCCGGGTGCTCAATGCGTGGCTGTTCAGCCAGATAACCCGGTGACGCCACCAGGATTCGATGCGCAGGTGCCAGCTTGCGTGCTACGACGCCTTGAGGCAGGTCGAAACCGCCGCCAATGGCCGCATCAAATCCTTGGGCGATCAGATCGACCTGTCGATTATCAAAATGCCAATCCGGTGTGATTGCCGGGTAACGATGCAGAAACCCGGCCAGCAGCGGCATGATGTAAAGCCGCCCGAATACAGTGCCCATGCTTACTTTGAGCGTACCGGCTGGCTGCCCTTCCGAGCTCGCCAGATTGGCAACGGCATTTTGAATGGTGATGAAGCTAGCCCCAACCTCCGCCAGAAAACGGTGTCCGGCTTCTGTCAGTGTCAGGCTGCGGGTACTACGCTGGAACAGGCGTACGCCCAACCGCGCCTCAAGCTTGGCGACACTTTTGCCCACTGCTGCGGGGGTAAGGCTCAGACGCCGGGCTGCTTCGGCAAAGCTGCCGACTTCGGCGCTGCGCACAAAGCATTCGATGCTGCTGAAGTTATCCATGAGTCGGATTCTAAACTTTTGGTTTACTCAGACTATCGCAATTACCGTCTACTCAGCATGCAATCTGCGCCGGATACTGCTCGCCATTCACTCACTCGCAATTGCTCAGGAGAATCACATGACTCAGCACACCCCTCTCAGCACTAAAGTGGCCCTGGTACAGGGTGGCTCACGCGGCATCGGCGCGGCCATCGTAAAACGTCTGGCCGATGAAGGCGCCGCAGTGGCCTTTACTTATGTCAGTTCAGAAACCAAGGCGCAGGAACTGCAGGACAGCATCACCGCAAGCGGTGGCAAGGCCCTGGCCATCAAAGCCGACAGCGCAGATGCCGAGGCCATTCGCAACGCAGTCGCGCTCACCGTCGAAAAATTCGGTCGGGTCGACATTCTGGTCAACAATGCAGGCGTGCTCGCGATTGGCCCACTGGAAGAGTTCAGCCTGGAAGATTTTGACCGTACGCTGGATATCAATGTGCGCAGCGTGTTCATTGCCTCACAAGCCGCAGCGAAGCATATGGGTGACGGCGGTCGCATCATCAACATCGGTAGCACCAACGCCGATCGCATGCCCTTCGCCGGCGGCGGCGTGTACGCCATGAGCAAATCCGCCCTCGTCGGCCTGACCAAAGGCCTGGCAAGGGACCTCGGCCCTCGCGGCATCACCATCAACAACGTCCAGCCCGGCCCCGTAGACACTGACATGAACCCGGCAAGCGGTGATTTCGCTGAATCCCTGATTCCGTTGATGGCGGTAGGCCGTTACGGCCATGCCGAAGAGATCGCCAGTTTCGTCGCGTACCTTGCAGGCCCTGAAGCGGGCTACATCACCGGTGCAAGCCTGACGATTGATGGCGGGTTTGGCGCTTGATGCAGGCTTGAACCCTGTTTTACTCAGCGTCTGCTGAGAGGCTCCAGGAAAGCCAGAAACGAAAAACCCCTGATTTCTCAAGGAAGTCAGGGGTTTCGTTTGTAGCGAATTTGGCGGTGAAGGAGAGATTCGAAAGCCCCCTTTTACAATATGCTATCCGCTCAATACGATTACTTACCACCGTCGAGGTGGCAGTTTGGGATCGATAAACACGATTACTTGAGACTGGTCTAGCTCACGGAACTCCTCCTTGTACATGCTCACATCGTCCGAATTTCCGCAGCCAACGTAGATTTTTTTGCCCTGACTTACCAGTAGCTTAATTTCGTCAGCAAGAACGAACTTCCTCGAACTCATACGAAATGGAGTCGTATCTAGATACAACGTCGTACAGCTCGGCGCGAACTGAACAATTACAGGCTTCCCATATGGAAGTCCAATAACACCGTCCCGAATTCTTAGCCTGCAATGTTGACGAGCAGTAGTCAATACAGCGTGCACAAGGGGCAGTTCAATAACATACGTGTTTCCACTTGCACCTGCAGGGACTGTAAACTGCACTTCCCCAGTTTCTTCATATTTCAGGAGATATTTTAGAGCTCGCGCACCGCCCCTTCCGCCAACCAATAGTGACCTTGGATCATAGGTTTTACCATCATCCCGAAACGTGACTTTAGAGGATGAAAACTGGATGGATACTTTGTTTGCACCACCGTGGCGAATTGCGTTTTGCGTGAGTTCCAGCAGCCCATCCACACAATGACGCGAGAAGTCAGCACCGTAGCCGTCCGGCGATGCATAACGCTTCAGCCTATACTCTAACTGTGCACCAAACCTTTCATCGAGGTCGTCATTCAATTGATCAATACTGTGCCCCAAGGCATCAAATATGATCGTATCCTCTTCAAGAATTTCCCTGAGAGGGCCTGTTCGCGAGAAATCCTCTAGAGAAATCGAACTATCCAATTCCAATGATTGCAACAGAGGTAAAATATTTTGTGCAGCGAGTCCTGCCTTTTCTTCTTGGCGACTTCTATCAAAATCATCTCCTCCATTGTCGGAAGCCGCCTTTAAGATCAGCCAAGGAAAGTTTCGAGATAGGAACGCAAACGCCTCCATCTCTCCGCCAAGTGTCCCTGGCATGCTCTGTACCAACTGATCGCGAAGCCCACTATCCTTGTAGAGGGTCTCTGCACTAATTATGTTACCAATCTCTACATTCGGAGAGGTTTTTCTTAGGTCAGACTTTATGCGTTGGACCTGATTGCCATCGATGCTCACAGAGCTGATATGCCAATTCCCTTTTGGATGCAGTTCACCCGCCGCCGCGTGCAGCACATTAGCGCACCACACCTCATTGCTAACAATAAGAGCTTCTGGCGGCGTAGTTGCGGGATTCCTCCAGCAAAAACCGACTAAAATCACCAATCGCGGCACTGGCATCTCGGAGTTTCGCAGGAAAGCACTAGCGATTCTTCCTATGGAAAGATCTCTTGAAACACCCGACTCGCCTGAAAGGTGCAGAACCACTGATTCTCCAAGAAATCCGAGATATGCCCCCGAAGTTATCTGCCTGACCTCAGCATCTGCTGAAGCTGACATCACGGCTTTCACCGCTTCTTTCTCCACGCTGTTTGAGGTCAATAAGAGGCAATAATTATTTTCGAGTTCAGCCTTCCGAAGCCGCACATCAATCTTTCCCATAACATCTCCTTTGGGTGCCGCCCGTGGGGTCCGTTGCTCAGCGGCGGAATGCTTTTGTTAATAGCGGTAAAAGTGAGAGAAGCCCATTATAGCTCGAGCTATATTTTAACAACTAAAAACATTGAACTAAACAACTACCCCCCCCCCGGCAAAACACCCTCTTACTTGCCTTGATCAGAGATGTTCCAAGTAGATCTACAGTATAGGCTAAGCCTATCCATTTGCCTCCTTGCCGGGGAAGCCCTTCATGATGAGGGGCTATTAGCAGGATGGAATCTGCAAATAACTCATTCTGTGCAAGCTCCCAACCCTAAAGCCTTGTCATCGGACGCCGCGTCAAAATATGATACTTTCCTCAAGGCATTTAAAGTCGAGAGGGACGCCTTTTGCAGTAAGATTTCTTCTCCCCGGCACACTCGACTATCATTCCGATAACTTCTCGATCCGTAGGGGCCGCGTATGTATTCGTTTATACCACACAGCTTTTGGTAAAGCCTCTTTAAGCTATGGCCAATCTTACATTAGGCAAATATCTAAATCATTTACACATCCCGCACAACCATTACTCGCTACAAGATCCACTTCCAGAGGAAGCGAAACCCATGGAGCAGTGTCCCTTCTCTATTGTCAATTTCATTAAAACAACCTTTGAATGAGCACCTTTTCGGGACCGATGCGGATTGATTTTATCCAGTATTTTACTAAAAGTGCCAAATAAAATTCTATAGAGCAAGCTTTCAGTCATTAGCAAGTCCTTGAGGTAACTAGCGATACCCCGAAAGCTGCGAAAATTGCTCCTTGGAGCGCCTATCGTGAAAGATAAGCGATGAGTGGCATGCCGAGCAAGGGTTACGAGCATCTATAAATTTCTAGTCGCTCGGCATCATCATTCCTATATTTCAATGCCCCTAGAACATGTGTAATGCTCGTAGAGGGCGCCGTTGTTCGCAATGAATCGGAAGTCAGATTTTCCACAATACCCTCCCGAAATACCACAGGCATCACGGGTCGGTCGCTCCATTGCAAAGACCATCTGTATACGCATTTTGGACGAGCTTTGTGGAAGCCAGACAGCAAAAAGCCCCGGAGCTATAGCTACCGGGGCCTTGCGAATTTGGCGGTGAAGGAGAGATTCGAACTCTCGATTCTACCAAAGCCTCACAAAGCCCTGTGTTTAGTGGCATTTCATCTCAATCAATACAGAAAAGTGTACACATAAGGAGTACGCATGAAAAGCCCAGCGCTTACCGTCTTATGCTTCGAACCAGTCGGAAGCTCAAAACTGCCAAGTTATCTGCAACATTAACGACACCGCTTTTATCAGAAGTGATAATTGCCCCGCCCAGTCCACATTTGCTTCAAGCGTGTTCAGAGCCCCCATCAAACGCTGTTTCCTCTGATTAGAAATCACGAGAGCAGCACTTCATCCCTTAGTGACGGCATCCAAGCCTAGCGCTAATTTATTCGACGGCGCTATACCTGAGCTGGCAAATCGCGGTTACCCATTAACAACGAATTCCAAAGGGATATAGGGGCGCACAAGCAATGGAATTGGGATAATGTGAGTGAGACAAAGCCGCGCAAGGCTGGTAAAACAGGAGGCTCAACCACAGATATCAGAGTGAACCTATGCCTACAGAAGACGAGATGCTGAAGGCCAGTGAACGAACCCAATTCTTTGCAGAGCAGCTATCGGAGTATCTGAAGGATACATTTCGGTTAAAAAACCCAGGCGTTACGCTGGGCATATCTCCCAGCACTGTTGACGCCAGGACGGCTAAGTATGACCTGTACTTCAGGGTTACCCCACTATCTGCCACAGGTTGGAGAAGCAATACACTGGTGGTTGCAAGGATTGGGTTTATGGATCGAGGTAAGGGAAACGGCAAGAATCTGATGCGCTTTCTTGTTAAAATCGCCGATAGCATCCCTTTTGAGTACATTGGTCTAGAGCAAACAAACAGCAGCGCAACGGCTTTTGGGGGCAAATTGGGGTTTAAGTGGCATGGCGAGGGTCAGCACCTACTAGCGTCGATTGACGACGTTGTGGCGCACTTAGCCTAGGTTTTTTAGGTTCTACCTGACACCGTTAACTATAAGCTCCCAGTTTCTAATAAACTACAAGAACGGAAACCCTTGGCATTATTGATAAGCCAAGGGTTACTGCGTTTAGAGTTCGCTGCAAATACATTAGTAGCCATCAAGGAGCGACAACTTTCAAAGCGTCGCCGACTCCTACTTCACCTCTCTACCCACAAGCTATTATGGGTACAGAAGATCTTGAACTACTAATCTTCGACGCCAATCATGCTAGCACTAAGAAACTGCTTTATAGATTCGCTGTACCGCTCTTTCTGCTTCTCATCAAAATCCCCCTTAATGGTCGACTCTAACAGCGCTATCAGATCCTTTTCAAAGCGCTGGTCAGAAAAGATTTTTCTAATTAACGCGAAATCCGATTTAAACGTGCGCTGCGTATAAACAAGAACTTCATTCAACGTATTATAGCTCTCTAACTCATCATGACGTGCGTCATCAACCTCTTCAGTTATGCGCCTTGTTAGCTTCGTCAAGAGACTAATGACTGCTCCTGTCTCTCCAGGATCGTCCCCAAGAAAAATTGCGAGCGTGTCGATTAAGCTGCCATTCTTTGAGTCCTTGAAGAAATCTTCATCCACTAACGCAAGGACACTATCTTTTAAATCCGCACTATCAATCCTGAGATCAATCATAGAAAGACGCTCAATAGCTCGTTGAGGCATATAAACTAGCCATTCGGCGTGTGGGTGTTTTTCCCTGTACGCTTTCCTTAGAAACTGCTGAGTTGTATCCCACGTTATTAACATTGGAGTTTGCAGCATCCCAGAAGCATCCAGGTGATTGCCATCCTCACCTAGAATCTGACATGCAATAATGTCATTTTTGAGAGTTTGCCTCTTTCTGCGCACAGGTGAGTAACGAGAAAAACGACGCATGATGTCGTCATAAAAAACCTCACCCTCATACTTAGTATTCGAAATGAGCTTGATACCACCCATCTCAAGAAATTGACGCGAGCAAGTAATTAGCGCGTTGAAATTTGCCGCACCGCTAACATGCCCTCCCTCAAAACCGACAAAGCTGTCTAGAAAACTTGAAAAAGAGAAGCCTTCCCTAGAGCGCTTCTTCACTCGAAGATACAGGTTGAAGAAAATATTTTTAGAATCACCCAGCCTCTGTATCAACTCATCATTAGCAAAACGGCTGACTTTCTCAGCGTTCTCCAAATGACGAATTGTCTCTTCAAAATGCTCTAGCGTAACCCTGATCTCCTTTGTCTTTAGGTGCCTAACACTTTCCTTAAGATTTTTGACAGTTACAAATGCTCCATCCACTAGCTCATCAGGATACCGCATGAGAGCCATATAGCGAATAAGCACTGGAGCATCCAAATAAAGGAAAAAACCTTTATTCTCAACATATCGTTCCAATTTCGATTGATTCAACAAACCAATACAAAGTCGGGCCGAGCAATAATTAGAAAGATATTCATTTTCAGCAGACGCTTCGACGAGTTCGTGAGATGCAATCTTTGCGTTCTCTTCTGACAATCCACCTGCAACCTTAAGGAGCGTCGAAATATCTTCAATCGCTTTCCTGACTATAGAGACCTTGGGCGGCTCAAAATTCTCCTCAGTCACCTGGATATCTACAGAAGCACCATAAGCCTCTTTGATAAGATCAAGAATATCAGCTGAAATATCACTATCCGTATACTTACGAACAATCGACCTAATACCTTCTATAACTTCTTCACGCCTAGCTTCATCTTTGGTAGCAACATTATTAATCCGGACAGTTTCATGCTCAGTAAGCTTTACATCATCGCCTACAACTTCTATTCGCCCCATGCGTTTCAGGTTGCCTATTCTTGATTTCGCAACACCGGCCAAAACGCCAAGCGCGGTAATAGACTCCGTCAAATCTGAAACCTTCAGCTGATGCCCGTACAGAGTTGAAACTATATGAGAGTCGACAATCACATGCTTCAACAACGCAGTATCTTTGCTTAGAACAAGATAATCATAAAATGCCCTCTGCTTTATATCTATATCCGCATTTGACGTCGGTTTATATTTATGAATTCCCTCCAACAAGAACTGCAACAAGTCAGGATAATCATTCGTCAACTTCTGAGCAATCTTATTACCATCATAAAACTCTATAGTTATACCATAATTAACTCTTGCGCTAGTTTTAATAGCATCTTCTCTGCTAGCACTTAATGTGTAGGACCAAAAGAAATTCAATATAGGTGGATAGTTATGCTCACTCACTAGCAAAGAGACTTTTTCTAAGTCCTCTTCAATTTTAGTTTCTAGTTGTTTTTCTTGTATTGAGATCTGCAGGGCCTGTCGCACTTCTCGCCCCCGCACAACGTACACTAGATCCCTACCACCATCATAAGGCCCACCAACAAGATAAGCATCAGCGCTAAATATTTTCTGGGCAAAACGTCGTACAAGCTCTTCAAAATCTGACACTACTCGAATTGACGATACAAACCCGACGTTATTATCCAATTCCTGCTCCCTATACGAAGAATACTCTCAAAATTCCACGACTTAATTCTATGTCGTTTTTTGGTATGGATACAGTCTATCGTATTGGCTTAACATCTCACCTTTTTTTGTGATTCCGGCCCAGGAAATTTACATAGCCCAAGGCCAAGCCTTACAAAGCATATGCCAGCCCACGCTGCGGGAAATCGAGTAAGGACTGGATGAGTCAGTCATTTAGGCTCCTGCACACCGTTACCAGAGGAGGCCACGCCGAATGCCGATAAAGGAGGGAGCTGATGACCTGTCGGAAAACAATAGTTTTACACGTCATATGCTCAGCGCCATTTACCTCAAAGCCAAGGCATGGGTCGTCACAAGCACGGTATTTTGACACTCCAAAAATTACCGCTGCCGACCAGGATGGATACCCTGCGCCTCCAAACTACTAGGCTTAGGCGGCATGTCAGGTAGATGATTTAAGATACTACGCAGTTCATGCCAAGGGTACGGACAATGCTGGGTAGCAACGCAATTCTGCGCGTGCACAAAACTTTGATGCGCCATATCGATAGGCTGCGCGATTAGGCATTGGCCGCAAACAACGAAGTCCCCCATCAAAGTCCACTGTCCTGACCAGCCGATTTGTCGCTCATACAAAACACTGCTGGCACTCAAAGCCATGCATCTTTCAAATAGGGCCTGCTTATCCATCACACTTCTCCTTGTGCTCTCTGGCAGGAGGCATCCAGCGCCTCCCATAGGTAGCAAGTATAGGCTAGATCTACAGCACACGATGTCGATAAAGGCCACTGTAGGAGCTGTCTGACCAACGGGCTGGAGGATACCTGTACCTAGCCACGTGCTTGATGGTGGGACGTTATCTGATGCGTTGAAGAGCGGCTTTTTTTATCTGGAAAATCTGAACGACCTAGATAAGTAGAACGGTAATTCCACTTCCCCCCCTACCCCTACGCCCAGCTCCTTGGCTAATTTGCCTAGCGAAGATTCTTCACATGGGGTTCCATGCATCTACGCGCTTACCCATCGAGACTGCTGGCATGACCTTGAGATACATAGCAATCACATTACTAGTGCTGACCGCAGCACCCAGCATAGCCTTGGCTGGCGAAGGCCACGACGCCGGGTATGCATGGGCGGAGGAAAACGACATCGACGATATATCTTCCTGTAGCACTCCCTCTCCCTCATTCAACAACGGTTGTGAGGAATATGTGGATGAAAGCCAGTCAACCGAGAGTAATGACAATGAAGAGGATTACGAAGAATAGGGTTAACCAGACCTCATAGTCCACGTTCAACAGGCAGTAAGCTCTCTGAATACCTGGTGGTCGATTGGGTATACACCAGCGAGCACGGAGAACCTTGAACAGATCATGTTCGTATAAAGTCTATTGACTACTTATACGAATACACTATTATCGACCACACTTATACGACCACAAGGACCGTCGACCCATGTTTATCCGCGCTTACCTTCGTGCCTCTACTGCCGAACAGGATGCCAACCGCGCCAGGGACCAGCTCACTGAATTCGCAGCAAGCCAGGGCCACAAGATTGCCGACTACTACGTTGAGAACGAAAGTGGTGCCTCCTTGCAGCGACCTGAGCTGTTCAAGCTGCTGGGCCAAACACAGCCGGGTGACATCCTCCTGGTCGAGCAGGTTGACCGGCTATCACGTTTAACCGAGGCCGACTGGCAGAAGCTCCGTGCAGTCATCAAGGACAAGGAGGTCAAAGTCGTTTCGCTGGACCTACCTACGTCTCACCAGTTCATGGCGAAGACTACGACAGCCGCTGACGCCTTCACGTCCAGAATGCTTGCGGCTATTAACGACATGTTGCTGGACATGCTGACCGCAGTGGCCCGGAAGGATTACGAAGACCGTCGACGTCGTCAGGCCGAAGGCATCAAGAAGGCAGTAGACAGGAAGGCGTACAAAGGGCGTGGCATCGACAAGGAAAAGCACGACCGTATTCTTAAATGCCTGGCCAGCGGTATGAGCGTACGGAACGCGGCAGAGGCCACAGGGGCTAGTACGGCCACCGTGCAGCGCGCCAAGAAGATGGCCTCTGGTTGATTCGGTCAGCCTGCAATTGGCTTGCTTCCCTATTTAGGGCCAATCATTGATTGACTGATAACCCCTCCAGCTATTTACCACCAGTCTACCCACAAACCACCTTCAAACTTCCCGTCACCTCGGGTACTGGTCGTTCGTGTCGCCACTGGTGAGTTGTCACCAGTCCTAGCAGAACCCCACCGTCGCCCACCCTGCCTGGTTCCTCCAGTGCGGGGCGTCGGCGCTTCTATCACCGCAGGAATACCTACCAATGAAACCCCAACTACCGGACAACCTTGTCCGCTTCAATATCTACATGCTCCGCGACCACGTTGCCCGGCTGATTCGCATAGCCGAACGACTGACAGAAACCAAGCGTCGTGACGTCCGCCTGGGGGAAGCCCTTGAGGTGGCCCTTACGGCTGGCCTGTCCTGGACTGACCGTGACATTCTGGATTTATCTACGCCAGACCACCAGGCTGACCACTGGCTCCAAGTCGGACCGGTCTACCGCCGTGGCGGGGAAGTCCTCCTCCCGTCTGTACTGACGCGCTAAGGCTACTGCAATGGAATCACTTACCACACTGCAGCCAATTCACATCAGCCTAGACTCTATTGTCACGGACAAGCGACTGCAGAACCGCAACGTCGGGATGCAGAAGTTTAAAGAACACAATGACGGCAAGCGTTACAAGGCCCATGTTGCCGACCTAAGAAGAAGCATCCGGTCTAGGGGGCAGAAAACACCGATACATGTAGTTGCCGCCGAGTGCGATTGGGTACTTGCAGAGGGTGCTGATAAGCCGCATTCAGTGCCTACCAAGTTCTTCTTAGTCGATGGCCACCACCGGCTGGAGGCATTGCATAAAGAAGGAGCTGCACAGGTACTGGCTAGAATACTGCCAGGCCTAGGCTTTCTTGATGCGCTGGATGCCTGCCGCCTATCCAATCAGGACGTGGTTCAGGGCATGAGTCAGGATGAGCGTACCGAGAATGCTTGGTCCGCCATGAATCAGGAGCGAAATACCTACAGGAGACTTCGTGTTGATGAATTAGCAAGCCTTCTAGGCGTGTCGGAGTCGACCATCAAGCGCTTCCGTAGCGCTATCCGTCAGGACGGCATCGAGGCGGGCAAAATTGATCCCGACGCCAGCCGCGACAAGGCGGAATTGCAGCTTCAGGACTACTGGGACCGTATGGCGAGGCATGGTCTTCAGTACATCACCTGGCGTACTCACAAGCAGAGGCGTCGTAAGCCGGTGTCTCCAAGCTCCGCCGCCGCAACGCGGCACAAGATCAAAATGGTAGTCATCCAAGCGCTATTGGGCACCGATGGCATGTATGACCTAGACGACGTCGTCCTTTCGCTGGAAGAACTGGGGGCCGATGCCCAGCGCCCCAAGGCTGCTGAATACCTGGTGAAGAAGTACAAGCCGAAGGTAAGCCAGCCTGTGAATGACGACTACGACGAAACTGGATGTGAAGGAGTCGACCATATCGACCTCGGAGCTGCAGTAGCGGCTTTGAATGCTCAGAGACAACCCCCGCCCTCGGCTGGCTCACCTAGGGCCTCTACAGACTTCTAACCGAGGGCTCCAGGTGAGGGGGTCTCAGACCTCCCAATCCTCCACGCGCCCCGCAAACCAAGCCTTTCCACTGGCAGGCCTCCGCACTCGTTGCTCAGGGGGCGGCCTTGCTTCGCCTAAAATTTACCTATCAGGAATACACCATGACGATTCGCACTTACACCATCCACACAGACGGCTCTTGCCTGAACAATGGCAGTCCATTTGCTATCGGCGGCTTTGGAGCTGTCTTACGACGCGACGACGGAGCTGTCCTTGAAGTCGCAGGGCTGCTGAACGACAGTGTCGCGCCAACTAGTGTGCGGGCCGAGATGACCGCAGCCATTCGAGCCCTAAGCCGCCTTAAAGCCCCATCCATCGTGACCCTATACAGTGATAACGAAATGCTCGTGAGGGGTTGCAACGAGTGGATGCAAGGCTGGAAAGCAAAGGGCTGGCGGAAGTCCAACAAGAAGCCCGTCGAAAACGTCGACCTATGGCAAGGCCTTGACTCGTTGCTCCAGCGGCATAACGTGCAATTTGTATGGATCAAAGGGCATAGCGGCAACCCCGACAATGAAAGGGCGGACCAGTTGGCCAGCCTGGGCGTTAATGGTAAACCCGTCAATGAGCTACAGGAGCCGGAACGCCCGCTGATATAGGGCTTGCTTACCCGAGGGGAGCGTCTCCTCGGGAGTCTTAAGTGCTGGATCTTGTGGCAGCAATGTTCACGTCCCTTGTCCAGCCCCCTGTAGTTTTCATGGGATGGGGTCGCTATCGCGTTGCGGCCAGACAGCTATCACGGGCTGGGATTGGTCTCAGGCGGCCGCCGCTGGTAGTAGTCCGGCTTCACGGGCGATGCTCGGGAACTTTTTCAGCTCCTCTGCCTTCCTTTCGAGAGGCATACTGCCGTAAGTACGTCCAACCGTGCCACCACTGTGCCCTGTAATCGACTCATGCACGTCGTCCGGAATGCCAGCACCTCGACATAGCGTCTTGAACGTATGGCGGAAGCCGTGCATAGGTGCTGCAGGGCTGTCGACCCCGGCTACCTCCTTCAGGTATGGACCCCAATGACGACCAAACGACGTGCCGAATTTACCACCAGCGTCCTGGGTCAGCTTGGGAAACAGTTGGCCAGATGCAGGGAGCGATTCAACGTAGACCATGAACCCGAGCTGCAACAGGTCAGCATGAAGAGGTACGTCACGGCGGCTACTCAAGGTCTTGACCCGTCTTCCGTCGCCTTCGTCATCCTCGACATCGTTCAGGATGCTTAGGTACGCGATGCCTTCAGGGCTTGTGCGGACGTCACGTACAAAAAGCTGTGCTAGTTCGTTCTGCCTTGCCCCAGTATAAGCAGCAAGAAGGGGCATCCAATACAGGGCGTTGCCCAAGTCAGTTACCTTCGGACGCCAGTCACTCGTATAAACAGGGCTGGTAAAGATTGAGGTCATTTCGGCCCGTGTGTACTCCTTACGTTTCCGGCCGCTGGTGCTGGATTTAGCGCTGTCGCGGGCGACACGTTTCGAGGCACCTGAGTCCAAGATGGGATTGGTCTTGATCCAGCCCATGTCCTTCGCAAACGACAAAACGGACGACATTGCACGCAGACGCTTTTTAATGGTGCCCGCTTCAATCTTGGGCAGGTCGTTCGTTTCAGCCAATGCTATTTGCTCACGGGCAGTCAGACCACGAATACCTTTGCCCTTACTAACAGGCGTACGGGCCAGCATAAGGCGGTATTCCTGGGCTAGCTCGTTGGTGAAGCTACTGATGGCAATGTCGCCAAATAACTCGACGAAGGCTTGGACAATGCCTCTGTAGTCATTCAGCGTGGTAGCGGTCGCAGCGCCCTTCCCCGCAGCGCGGTCGGTCTTGTAAGCCTCCCATACGTCCATCATGGTGCGACCTTCACGCTTCGCGATGGCGGCGCGTTCGAACGACAGTGGGGCGGCAGGTGCTATCACGGGAGGAGCAACGTAGCGCGAGCCTGCATTCATCCGGGACAGACACAGATAGGACAGGTCGCATAGGTGCATCCAGAACGCCTCGGCAAGCTGGTGGTGTAAAGCCGTACCAGTAGCAATGGGCGGTAGCTTGTGCAAGGCAAGCATTTCCTGAATTGCGGGGTCAGTGTGACGCGCCATTTCGGCGGTAGAGCCTGGGTCGACTATCGACTGGTATGTATCGAAGGTGCGCCCGATCGGCATACCGTCAGAGGGGGCAAGGCTTGAATCCCAGCCTTCCACCAGCCAGTGACAGTAGTCCCCGGTACGCTCCAGCTCGGCACGTTCCTTTCTGAACCATCGCGCGGCGAGCTGTTGAACGTCTGCGGCATCCAAGCGAACGCTGCCGTCATACATACCTTGAGCCAAGGCGAACGCCTGTGCGCACTCCTCCATCACGGGGAGTACATGGCGAAATGCAACCGCTTCGTCTCTGGTGCTAAGGCTTTGTTTCCACATTTTCTTGCCCATCAGCGGCTGAAGATGTGGAGGGACCTTGCGGCGATACTCAAACACGCCACGGGCGTCACGGGTCGGTCGTGCCATTGCTAAAACCATGCGGTGTACTCATCCGGTGTACGCATTTTGGACGAGCTTTGTGGAAGCCAGACAGCAAAAAGCCCCGGAGCTATTAGCTACCGGGGCCTTGCGAATTTGGCGGTGAAGGAGAGATTCGAACTCTCGATACAATTTCTTGTATACACACTTTCCAGGCGTGCTCCTTAAGCCACTCGGACACTTCACCGTATCTCGTCACACCGTTGGTCTGTCGAGGCGCGCTAATGTAGTCGAAAGCTTTTACGAACGCAAAGGTTTTTTCAGAATTTTCATGCGGTTAAGCAAAATACCCACCAGCGCTCAGGTGTGTGCAATTCAGCGATGCAGGTTCAAGGGTAATGCTGATGCTGGCCAGGGTGATTTCCTACCGGGCATTGCTCTATATTCGAGGCCTGCTTGGCGGAGATAGAAATTAATGGCCCATTCACCCCGGTATCAAGTCTCAGAATCCATTCGCACTATCGAAACTGAAGTCGGCAAATTGCTGGATCTGGTCGTCATGCTCAAGGAGGCTGGCGACGAAGGGTTATCCGCCTGCGTGGCGCTTCAGGCGCATAAGCTGCTGGAAGCAGCAGTGGCACTGCGGATGGCGATGGCGGATTGAGAGTCTGAATACTCTTGAACACCAAAAGCCCGGCGGCACTGGCAGCGCCCCCCTCAATCAAGCACAATCGCGCTTCCTGTCGCTACGGCGCATTATCCGCCGGAGATGATCGATTTCGCTGCACACCTGCCGGAGAACCTAATGAATCTGCTCGAATGGAACGACGTCACTCAGGCCAAGTACCTGGAGACCAATCCGCTCCTGCGCGACGAAATCCAGAACCTCAGCGCCAAGGATCAGCAGGATCAGATCAAGTGGGCCTTTGAAGACGAGGCAGAGGCTCAGGGCATTGAGCCTTGGGAGCTGGCGGCGCAATTGATCGCTGAAACGCCAGAACAACTCAAGGAAATACGTCACAACACCCATCAGCAGGTGGCTGAAGCTCTGGGCATGGAATGGACTGAATACTGCGAGTTGAACGACATTCAGGAGTGAGGCACGCATGAGTACTTCGTCCGAAGCCGGAGCCGCCGTTTACTCTCCTCTCACGCTGAAACTGTATGACGCCTGGGTGCTGGGTATATCGAACCGTTTTGCCTGGCACTGCCCTACCCGACAAGTATTGCAGCCTTTCTTTGACCGACATGTAGGCGCGCGCCATCTTGATGTCGGTGTCGGCACCGGTTATTACCTGGCCAATGCCCACCTGCCGGATACCACCCATGTCACGTTACTGGACCTGAACCCCAGCAGCCTTCAGGCAGCCAAAGATCGGTTCGGCCGCCCTGACACGGATACCCTGCAGCACGATGTGTTCAAGCCGCTGGATGCCTCGCAGCATGGTCGCTACGACTCGATCTCTCTGTTCTATCTACTGCATTGCCTGCCAGGCAACATGGTCGACAAGGCTCAGGTGTTCAGCAGCCTTAAACCCTGCCTGAAGGAAAACGGCGTGTTGTTTGGCGCGACAATTCTCGGGGATGCTGCCGAGCACAATGGTTTTGGCCGCAAGCTGATGGACATCTACAACAAGAAAGGGATTTTCGGTAACCGCAGCGATAGCGTGGCTGGTCTACGCAGCGCTCTTGAACAGCACTTCGCTCAGGTGAGCATTGAAGTGGTGGGCAAGGTTGCGCTATTCAGCGGCCGTTCGCCTATTCAATGAGCGGCCACAGGCCCGTGGCGATCAGAACAAAACTGACTCGGTAGTCATTGCTTTACCTGCCCCTCCGGGGTGGGTAACGTCTGCTCACGTCAATAACAAGGAACATTGCCATGAGTGATTTGATCTCTTACCAACTGGAAGACGGTATCGCCACCCTGACCCTGAGCAATGGCAAGGTCAACGCCATTTCTCCTGCGGTAGTGGCCGCTTTCAACAGCGCGCTCGATCAGGCCGAAAAAGACCGCGCGGTGGTGATCATCACCGGCCAGCCCGGGATTCTTTCCGGTGGCTATGACCTGAAAGTCATGACATCCAGTGCTGAAGCGGCCATCGGCCTGGTCAAGGAGGGCTCGACACTGGCCCGTCGCATGCTCGCACACCCCTTTCCTATTGTGATCGCGTGCCCAGGTCATGCCGTTGCCAAGGGTGCCTTCCTGTTGCTGTCCGCGGATTATCGAATTGGCGTCGAAGGGCCGTTCAGCATCGGCCTGAATGAAGTGCAGATCGGCATGACCATGCACCACGTCGGCATCGAGCTGGCACGGGATCGCCTGCGCAAATCAGCCTTCCATCGCTCGGTCATCAACGGCGAAATGTTTGATCCTGCCGGTGCCGTAAACGCTGGATTTCTCGACAAACTGGTCAGCGTCGAAGAACTGCCTGAAGCTGCACGCACGGTGGCGCTGCAACTGAAAAAGATCAACATGAGCGCCCACAAGCACACCAAGCTGAAAGTGCGCAAAGCGTTGCTGGAAACGCTGGATGCAGCTATCGAAGCGGACCAGCATCACGCTCTGAGCTGAGATCAGGTCGCCCGTCAAGGCGGGCGCACTCAAGCCCGCGAACTCCGCAGGCTTTACCGACTCTTAATCGTTAGCCCGCTGCCCGGGCATACCCGCCATTCTCAGGATGCAAAAACAAATGGGTCGAGTCGTTGCCGCTGCGGTGTACAGCGCAGGCAAGAAAGTCTGCAATATCAGCCTCGAAGAAGGCGCAGCCTGGGCTGCAAAGCCCGGCCACTTTGTCTGGATCGGTCTGGAACAACCCAGCGCGACAGAACTGGCCAGCCTCAAGGAGCAATTCAATCTGCATGAACTGGCCCTTGAGGACGCTCTTGAGGTTCACAGCCGCCCCAAGCTGGAAACCTTTGGTGATGCGCTGTTCATCGTCACCTATGCACCCGTCAGGGAGAACGGAAGACTTGAGTTCATCGAGACTCACATTTTCGCTGGCAAGGGCTACATCATCACCTCGCGCAATGGCCACTCCAAGTCCTACGGGCTGGTGCGCCAACGTTGTGAAGCACGGCCATTGCTGCTTGAGCATGGCGAAGACTTCGTGCTCTACGCCTTGCTGGATTTCGTCACTGAAAACTATCAACCCGTCACCGAAGCCATCCATTGCGAGCTGGAAGAACTTGAGCACAGCGTACTCAACGGGGCACTGAAAGAGAGCGACATCCAGCGTATTCACAGCCTGCGCCGAGACCTGCTGCGACTGAGGCGTTACGTGGCCCCCATGGTGGAAGTCGGCGAAGAACTGCAGAAGCTCAACTTTCCTTTCATCGACAAGAACATGCGGCCCTATTTCCGCGACGTGGAAATTCACGTCAAGCGGCAGATGGAAGACCTGGGCAACCTGCGGGACATTGCCAGCCAGACAATTGAGATCGGCCTGTTGCTGGAGTCGTCACGGCAGAGCATCGTGCAGCGCAAGTTTGCCGCTTACGCAGCGATTCTGGCGGTGCCAACCGCAATTGCAGGTATCTACGGAATGAACTTCGAGAACATGCCCGAGCTGACATGGCACTACGGTTACTACGTGGTGCTTGGCACCATCGTGACCGTGTGTGGGGGATTGTTTGCCAGCTTCAAACGCTCGGGATGGCTTTGAGGATCCCGGACTTCATGTGGGACTTTAGCCGGGAAGAGGCCTGTACAGCCGCTACATCTGTACGATTAAAAACACCGCCTTCCCGGCTGAGCTGAAGCCGGCCCCACGAAGTGCTGTCAGGGATACCTTAAACCACAGCTTTATGCTGCACGAACCGCATCATCCACTCGGCCACGGTCAGACCATGATGGTCATGATCGAGGCTGGCGAGACCCGTCCGGTACACCGTTTCACCCAGGCACTCCTGGCGGATGTCCAACAACGTCCGTGAGTAATCGTGGATGAACTCCGGGTGCCCTTGAAAGCACAGCACTTGATCATTGATGTGATAAGCCGCGAACGGGCAGAACTCGCTGGAAGCAATCACTGTAGCGTTCTCCGGCAAGGCGGTGACCTGATCCTGATGACTGATCAGCAAGGTCAGCTTCTCCATGCCCGGTGTCATCCATGCAGTGGCAGGCGCCAGTGTGTAGTGATGAATACCCACGCCCCAGCCTTTGCTTGCACGCTCACTCTTGCCGCCCAGTAGCAATGCCAGCAACTGGTGTCCGAAGCAAATACCGAGCAGCTTGTCGCCACGCTGGTACAACTCGAGCAGATAGACTTTCAGGGTCTGAATCCACGGATCGGTACCGAAAGAGTCAGCTTTGCTACCGGTTACCAGGTACGCGTCAAAACGCTTGCCCTCGGGTGGATAGACGCCCTGCATCACGTTGTAGACCTCGAACTCGGCGGCAATGGGCTGGCGCGCGAAAAGCCGTTCGAACATCCGTCCGTATCCCTGGTATTGATCAACCAACTCGGGACGCAGGACGTCGGTTTCCAGAATGCAGATGCGTAGCGACATAGAAAGTACCTGAAGCGGTAAAGGCAATAGTGCACTGCTCAAGCCTGCCTTGAACGGGCATGCCAAGGCAAGAGTCCTTTCAGAGGTCTTTGCACGATTACCTGAACCGCCGCTGTATCAGCGTCGTTTATAAAACCGTTCCCCTTTGAGGGCCTTGTGTAATAACAGAGAAGGCGGTTCGAACCGCTCGCCATAGCGCTTGGCAAGGTACTCAGCGCGGGCGATGAACTCCGGCAGGCCGTACTGGTTGATGAACTGCAACGTCCCCCCTGTCCAACCGGCAAAGCCAATGCCAAATATCGACCCCACATTGGCGTCTGCCACGGATAACAAGACGCCTTCTTCCAGGCAGCGCACGGTTTCAATCGCCTGAATGAACAACAGTCGATCCTGCACATCCTGTGAAGCTAACCGCGGGCCGGTTTTTTCGAAGCGCGTTAACAGACCTGGCCAGAGATGCCTGGGCTGGTCTTGCGGGTAATCATAAAACCCTGCCCCAGCCGCTTTGCCAAGGCGCCTGTGCTCATTGACCATCAGCTCAAGTATCACCGTGGCCGGATGTTCCTTGACCACCTTGCCCTCGGCCTGGAGATCCTTGCGGGTCTGTTCGCGGATGTGAGCCATGAGACTCAACGACACCTCATCAGCAACAGCCAAAGGCCCTACCGGCATACCGGCCTTGCGCGCTTCGGTCTCGATCATGGGCGCTGGAACACCCTCGCCGAGCATGGCAATACCTTCATGGGTGAAGGTCGCGAACACCCTTGAAGTGAAGAAACCACGGCTGTCGTTCACGACAATGGGAATCTTCTTTATCTGTTGAACGAAATCGAAAGCCCTGGCAAGCGTCGCGTCACTGGTCTGCGCGCCCTTGATGATTTCAACCAGTTGCATCTTGTCTACCGGGCTGAAGAAATGCAGGCCGATGAAACGCTCAGGCTCGGTCACGGCGGTTGCAAGACCGGTGATCGGTAATGTCGAGGTGTTGGAGGCGATAACGGCATCCTTGAGCGCAAACTGCTCGGCCGCAGCGCTGACTCTGGCCTTGAGCGCACGGTCTTCAAACACCGCTTCGATGACCAGATCACAGCCCGCCAGCTCGGCATCGTGCTCGGCGCAGTGAATCCTCGCCAGAATAGCCTCGCTTTTTTCGGCGCTCATCCGGTCGTTGGCAAGCTGTTTCGCCAACAGGCGAGCGCAGTGCTCGCGGCCTTTTTGCGCAGCCGCAAGATTGATGTCTTTAAGCACCACGTCAATACCTGCACAGGCACTGACGTAAGCGATACCAGCGCCCATCATGCCTGCGCCCAGCACCCCGACTTTGCGGGTGACGACCACAGGCAGATTGTGCGGTCGGGATCCGCCTGCTTTGATTTCATTCAGCTGAAACCAGAAAGTGCCGATCATGTTCTTGGCAACCTGTCCGGTCACCAGTTCCGTGAAGTAGCGGGTCTCGATCAACTGGGCGGTGTCAAAGTCCACCTGCGCGCCCTCGACAGCAGCGCAGAGGATTTTTTCCGGAGCGGGAAAGCAACCTTGGGTTTTACTGCGCAGGATCGATGGTGCAATGGCTAACATCTGCGCAACCCTGGGATGTGAGGGGGTTCCGCCCGGTAGCTGATAGCCCGCTTTATCCCACGGTTGCAGTGCGTCGGGATTGGCGAGAATCCAGGCGCGCGCCTTACTCAGCAATTCATCGCGATCACGTGCGATGTCGTCCACCAGACCGGCCGCCAGCGCCTGCCGGGCGTTGAGTTTTTTGCCTTCGAGCAGATACGGCAACGCTTTTTCCAGCCCAAGCATGCGCACCGTGCGCACGATCCCGCCGCCGCCCGGCAGCAAGCCGAGCGTGACCTCCGGCAAGCCGACTTGAGCATGAGGCTCATCCAGCAGAATACGATGCTGACACGCCAGGCAGATCTCCCAGCCACCGCCCAGTGCGGTCCCGTTAATTGCCGCAACTACTGGCTTACCCAAGGTTTCCAGGCTACGAAGCTGAGCTTTGAGCGTCTGCACCATGTCGTGAAACCATTGCGCACGGTCTTTGCCAACCTGTACCAGTTCATCAAGGTCTGCGCCGGCAAAAAAAGTCTGCTTGGCCGAAGTGATGATGACCCCGGCCATGGAGTGCCTGTCTGCCTGCAGCCTGACAATTGTTGCTGCCATCGCGTCGCGATACACCGCGTTCATGGTATTCGCGCTTTGCCCTGGCATATCAATGGTCAGGACGACAATCTGGTCCTGACCTTTTTCATACTTAATGGCTTCAGTCATGAAAATGCTCTCTGCTATGCGGGAAAGGACTCAGTAGCGCTCGATGATGGTAGCGATGCCCATGCCGCCGCCCACACACAAGGTCGCCAGGCCGTAGCGCAACTGACGCTCTTCAAGTTCGTCGAGCAAAGTGCCGAGGATCATGCAGCCGGTGGCACCCAAAGGATGGCCCATGGCGATGGCGCCACCATTGACATTGACCTTGAGCGGATCGACGTCCAGGTCCTTGATGAACTTGAGCACGACCGAAGCAAAGGCTTCGTTGACCTCGAACAGGTCAATGTCCTGAACCGTCAGCCCGGCTTTGCTCAGCGCTTTGCGTGTGGCAGGTGCTGGCCCGGTGAGCATGATGGTGGGGTCGGTGCCGGTGACAGCGGTGGTGACGATTCGACCACGGGGCCGCAGTCCAAGCGCCCTGCCCTTGACGTCTGAGCCGATAAGCATCGCAGCCGCGCCATCGACAATGCCGGAGCTGTTGCCTGGGGTATGCACGTGCCGGATACGCTCCACATGGCTGTAGACCCGAAGCGCGGTGGCATCGAAGCCCATTTGCCCGATCATCTCAAAGCTCGGCTTAAGCTTGCCCAGACCTTCCAGTGTCGAGTCGGCACGAATGAATTCGTCGTGATCCAGCAGCAAACAGCCATTCTGGTCACGAACCGCAATCAGTGATTTGCGAAAGGCTCCTGACTGTCGCGCACGGGCTGCCTTGTGCTGTGAGTCGAGCGCAAAAGCATCAACATCTGAGCGGGAAAATCCCTCAAGCGTAGCGATCAAGTCAGCGCCGATGCCCTGAGGCGTGAAGTGACAGTGCATGTTGGTTTGCGGATCCAGTACCCAGGCACCACCGTCACTGCCCATGGCCACGCGAGACATCGACTCGACACCACCGACCACCACCAGCTCTTCGAAACCGGAGCGAATTTTCATGGCACCCAGATTCACCGCCTCAAGCCCGGACGCGCAAAAGCGATTGACCTGCACCCCCGCCACGCTGACATCCCAGTCGGCGACCATGGCAGCGGTCTTGGCGATATCCGCACCCTGATCACCTACTGGTGTGACGCACCCCAGAACAATGTCATCGACTTCGGCGGTGTCCAGGTCATTGCGCGTTTGCAGGGCTTTGAGAAGCCCGGCCAGCAGGTTCACCGGTTTGACGCTGTGTAACGCGCCGTCTGCCTTGCCCTTGCCACGCGGCGTGCGTACCGCATCGAAAATCAATGCTTCGCTCATGAAGTCCTCGATCACTTTATTGTTATGGGTGAGTCATTTGAAGACACATTAGCCGCAAGTGACAGGGATTCAATCGAGAGCACAAAGACCAGCGTAGGAAAATTCCGACACTGACGAACGGTTGCCGGGGCCTGAGGCACAGCGGACGTTGCTGGAAGCGTCTATTAAGGGAGCATCCGCCGGAACGCAGACTTTTATATAACCATTAATTCGCTACAGTGACACCTAAATACGAAATAGTTCTAAACAGCAGCGCTCGTGGACTCTAAGGTTAATTTTGTAGCAACAGTAGCGCGATAAGAAATACAGGTAGCGCTTGGTTTGTCGGCGGCTTCGCCGAACCGGTTGCTCAATGAATCACCTTTGCCAGCTGCCCGGACATTCATTAAGAATTCGGCGAGCTTTTGTCGCTCAGGAATAACAAAAAAGGCGGACAGCCATGTTCAAGCATTCCAAAGTACGTCAGGCCGGACTCATTGTCTTCGCCACCACCCTGTTGTTGATCTTGCCAAACCTGAGTCGCCTGTTTGGATGAGGCCCTCGTGGCAATCAGGTTTTGATCATGTCAGCGCCCTACCGGACGACGCGCATCTGTGCCAATCTTTCCTCTCAAGGGAAAGGAGGCAGTCACGATGAATAAAGGGTTGGCGCTGATATTGGTGGCTTTTTGCGGCAGTGCCGCAGCAGGCGAAGTCGAACAGGCAGTGGCGGTAGCAGCGCTGAAAGAAGGGAAACTGGCCGTCGATGTGCGTAGCCAGACTGATTACGACGCAGGGACAGTGCTCAATGCCGTGCGCGTTGAAGAACAGCGCCTGGTCAATCAGATGAAGCAGGTGCTCAACGACCGCAACGTCGTGTTCGTCGTGTTCAGCAGCAGTAACGAAAAAGCCAGCAAGGCTCAGGACAAGCTGAACAAAGCCGGGTACTACAGCGTTATCAACGGTGGTAACTACGAAGAGCTGCACAACGCCCTTTACGATATCAGCGACGATCCTGGGGAGTGATGATTTGCGTTTTATCCTTTCCCTGGCCGTGCTGATTCTGACACTAGCCCCTCAATGCTCCCTGCAAGCCGCACAGCTGAAGATTGAACGAGAAGATCAAGTCAACATCTGGCAGACCAGTCAGTTGCTCTCGCACCCGCAGATTCAGACCATCAAGATTGATGAGGACGTCGCCTACAAGCGTGCGATGAGCTATCGCGCCATACCGCTCGCGGCGTTGCTTGAAGGGGTCACGCCGCAGGATCACCTGCAGGCTGTTGCAACCGACGGCTTTGCGGCGGAGATACCAGCAGCGCCGGTCATGCAGCCCAAAGGCTCAAAAGCCTGGCTGGCCATTGAAGACCCAACTCATCCATGGCCGCCCCTCAGCAACGGTACGCAGAGCGCCGGCCCGTTTTATCTGGTGTGGACGGATCCTCAGGCCGATGGCATTGGCCGCGAAGAATGGCCGTATGCAATGAGTATCCTGCGCGTACTGGCGTCCGTCAGCGAACGCTTTCCCGCGTTACTGCCCGACCCTAAGCTGGCGGCTGACAATCCGGTGAACAAGGGTTTCGCGTTGTTCCAGAAAAATTGTCTGGCCTGCCATCGTTTGAATGCGGCCGGGGACTCACAATTGGGCCCCGACCTGAACCTGCCTCACAGCCCCACGGAGTATTTCAGCGAAGGATACCTGCGCCAATACATTCGCGACCCGCAGAGCCTTCGTGAATGGCCGCAAGGCAAGATGCCCTCCATTCCAAAAGAAGTGCTGTCGGATACCGAACTGGATCAGGTCATTGCCTATCTGGAGCACATGGCGGCACGGCGCAAAGCGAAAGAATAACGATAAGCGCAGCGCGGGTCTGGAAGCATCGCGAACGAGTTCGCTCCTACCTGTTCAGCGCGGTGTCAGGCAGGAGGTAACTTGTTGCCGAGAGGGCTTTATACGGTGGTTCAGGCATGACGCCTCGCGAACAAGTTCGCTCCTACCTGTTCAGCGCGGTGTCAGGTAGGAGGTAACTTGTTGCCGAGAGGGCTTGATGCGGTCGTTCAGGAATGGCGCCTCGGCATCAATGGCTGATGGCGCCCCCGGCAATCACTGATGCTGCGCCTGCATCATGACTTTGGGTGCGCCCGCCATTGGCGATACCAGCACCTTCGCATGCATCTGCTCACAGCCGCCACCGCGCCGCATGCCACGAACCGGGCAAGCGTCCAGATAATCGAGGCCGACCGCGAGTTTCAAGTGGCGCTCCGGAATGGCCAGTTGGTTGGTGACGTCGAAGCTGTACCAGGCATCATCGATCCATGCCTCAGCCCAGGCATGGCTGGCCAGATGCTCGCTGTCTTCGCTGTACAGATAACCCGAGACATAACGTGACGGAATCCCCAGGCTGCGAGCGCAGGCCAGGAATGCGTGGCTATGGTCCTGACAAACGCCCGACCTTGCGGCAAACGCCTGCGCAGCGCTCGTGTCCACCTCGGTGGAGCCCGGCGTATAGGTGATGTGCTGATTCAATGCATGCATCAGATCAATCAGCGCCGTGCGGTCTTTGCGGGTTTTGCATTGCTGACTGGCAAAAGCGCGAATCGCTTCGTCCGGCTCGGTCAGGCGTGTAAAACGCAGAAATGGCAAAGGCGACTGGCTTTCATGTTCAGCCTCACGCTTCTCATCGATTTCAACCTGACCGCGTGCACCAATGATTATCGCTTCGTGCGGCTCATCCATGCTCAACACATGCAGGATATTACCGAACGGATCGATCTGCGCACGCACCGGACGTGGCAGCGTCAGTTGCCAACTGAGCACCTGCTGGCGCTCGCTGTCGTGGGGCGTAAGGCGTAGATACTGGATGCTCGCGCGGACCTGATCCTCATAGTGATAGGTGGTCTCGTGGCTAATTGAGAGTCTCATGCAGCCTCCAGGTAAGAAGTGTGGATTGCGTTACCCAATTGGGCCAGCAAAGGAATGAATTCGTTCAACCACTTGTGCAGTCCCTCATCCAGGATTTCGTCGATCCCGGTATAACGCAGACGTGCATCCAGCTCCGCGGCCAATCGTTGCGCCGGGCGGCCGTTGGCGCCAGGCAGGCTGGCGAGGATCTGGTCCAGCTCTTCCAGACAGGCACTCAGTGAACGAGGAACATCAGGGCGCAGCAACAGCAACTCTGCGACCTGCCTTGCACCTGGTGCATCGCGATACAACTCGGTATACGCCTCAAAAGACGACAGCGCCCGCAGCAAAGCGCTCCACTGGTAATAACCGTGAGCCGAACTGTCGGCCACTGCATTGGTGTCATTGCCACGAAGTTCGAGCATTTCGTAGCGGGCATCGAGCATGCGCATGGTGTTGTCCGCACGCTCGATGAAGGTCCCGAGACGAATAAAACGGAACGCGTCATGGCGCATGATCGTGCCGTAAGTCGCACCGCGAAACAGGTGTGAGCGCTCTTTAACCCACTCGCAAAACCGGCTCATGCCATAACGGGTCAAGCCTTGTTCGGCGATACCGCGAATTTCCAGCCATGTGGCATTGATGTTTTCCCACATGTCCGCAGTAATTCGCCCGCGCACCGCGTGAGCACTCGCCCGCGCAGCGCCCAGGCAACTGTAGATACTGGCCGGGTTGCTCGCATCCAGTGCGAAGAAATGCAGCAGCCGTTCAGCATGCAACTCGCCATGACGCTCCAGATAGTGATCCAGAGTGCCGGTGATCAGCAGCGGCATGGCCAACTCATCAAGGCCGTCACCACGTCCGTCCTGAGGCATCAAAGACAGCGAATAACTGACGTCCAGCATCCGGGCGAGGTTTTCCGCGCGCTCCAGATAACGCGACATCCAATATAAATCCGAGGCAGTTCTACTTAGCATTGGCAGGCATCCTTAATCCTCGACCACCCAGGTGTCTTTTGTTCCGCCACCTTGAGACGAGTTCACCACCAGCGAGCCTTCACGCAGCGCGACTCGGGTGAGCCCGCCGGGTACGACGCGGGTTTCACGACCAGAAAGGACAAACGGGCGCAAATCGATGTGGCGAGGTGCAATGCCGTTCTCGACAAACGTCGGACAGGTCGACAGGCACAACGTCGGTTGCGCGATGTAAGCGTGCGGCTTGGCTTTGATACGGGCGCGGAACGACTCGATTTCCGCAGCAGTCGCGGCAGGCCCGACCAACATGCCATAGCCACCCGATCCCTGGGTTTCCTTGACGACCAGTTCCGGGAGGTTGGCCAGCACATGAGACAAGTCAGCAGGTTTACGGCACTGCCAGGTCGGCACGTTCTGCAGAATTGGTTCTTCATCCAGATAGAAACGGATCATGTCCGTGACATAGGGATAAACCGACTTGTCGTCCGCGACACCCGTACCGATGGCGTTTGCCAACACCACATTGCCCGAGCGATAAGCAGACAGCAGGCCTGGCACACCCAGCATCGAATCAGGGTTGAACGCCAATGGGTCGAGGAATGCGTCGTCTAGACGACGGTAGATAACATCGACTGCCTTAGGCCCGTCGGTGGTGCGCATGAACACACGATCGTCGCGAACGAACAGATCTGCCCCTTCAACCAGCTCCACGCCCATTTCCCGGGCAAGAAACGCATGCTCGAAAAACGCACTGTTGAAGCGACCTGGAGTGAGTACCACCACACTCGGATTGTCCAGCGGGCTGGAACTCTTCAGCGTGTCGAGTAGCAGATTCGGATAATGATCAATCGGTGCGATACGCTGCGCTGCAAACAGCTCGGGGAACAGACGCATCATCATCTTGCGGTCTTCGAGCATGTAACTCACGCCGCTCGGAGTGCGCAGGTTGTCTTCCAGCACGTAATAGGTGCCGTCGCCGTCACGAACCAGATCCACGCCGGAAATGTGCGAATAAAGATCGCGGTGTAGATTCAGCCCCTGCATCGCCAACTGATATTGCTCGTTGGCCAGCACTTGCTCGGCAGGAATGACCCCGGCCTTGATAATGCGCTGTTCGTGATAGAGGTCAGCGAGGAACATGTTCAGTGCTTTGACGCGCTGAATACAGCCCTTTTCAACAACCCGCCACTCACTGGCCGGAATGCTGCGCGGAATCGTGTCGAAAGGAATCAGGCGCTCGGTGCCTTGCTCGTCACCATAGAGCGTGAAAGTGATCCCGGCGCGATGAAACAATAAGTCGGCCTCACGCCTGCGCTGAGCCAGAAGCTCAGGGGGCGTTTCACCCAACCAGCGGGCAAATTCCCGATAATGCGGGCGGACCAGACCGCCAGCATCGTACATCTCATCATAAAAGGTGCGGATCATGCCGTACTCCTTGTCACCACGGACACCAAGGGCCTTCGCAAGGCCCGTGCCATCGGCATAAACGCTTAAATATCAATTGGTTACATAAAATCAGAAAGCCACCCGCACCATTCCTGTGCAATAAGCTCCCCAACCAATTCTCCTACGCTTCATTCGGAAGCGTATTTCAACTGCAAAAGCTATGAACAGCATAGCCAGAGTTGATTTCACGAGACGATATTGTTTCCCGATAATCAACGACATCCGAAACACAGCGTATTTGTATGCCCCGTTTCAAGTCGTTGTCGAAAAACACGGCAGCGCTACCAGCACCGACTTCTCACCGAACTTCCCTTTGAGCCACTCTCTGAGTGGCTCTTTTTTTGCCTGTCGCCCACCTACTCAGCCCACCGGCAGAAACAACTCATACTCAGTCTTGCGTTTAGAGCCTGCAAACTAAAACCGGCCAACTCCCGGGCACACGCCCCGAAATCGGCCGGTCATTCAAGCTGTCACGGTAAAACTCATGCGTGTAAGCGCCTGATCTCCTGCCTGACTCCCCAACCCTCAACCTCACCGTCAAGCGGCGTGATTGCGGTCTGGAAGTCCTGTTCGAAATCACCGATGCCGTCGTAGGTCGCGTGCATCACCTTGCTCAATTGCAAATGCCAGGCACCGTCGTCTCGAACGTTGATTTGAGTATTCAGCGATTCACCACGGTATTGATCCGCGGCCTGCCTTGCCCGTTCCTCATCCGGGAAAACGGCGTAGAACTCAATGGGATGTATACGTGCAAAATCAAAACCGCTTTCTTTCATGCGGCGCAGTACGTTACTGCTGATGTCCTCTTGATAGGCTGTGCTCATGAAACGTCCTCCTATTCAACGATAGATAGAGTTTCAACATTCCCGAATGACGCGCCCTTGCAGGTCGTCCACGGCAGATACTCTGCCGCCCCAGGATCAAGCATGTAGCTGACAAGGCCGTATCCAATTGCGGACCGGCATCGACATGGAGAAAACGGGAGAAGCGTTTCACCCGTCTCACTTGCAGAGTAACCCCATCATCGGCCTTCTGCCAATTCCCGATCAGGGCATTTTTTTCCGCGTGATCAGGAAGCCTCCTTGATGGAGAGGATCTGCACGGAGTTCTGGTCTTTCAACGACTTGGCCGTAGGCTCGGCTGTCCGGCCTTCCAGGTCATTCATGTCCAGCTCATCAGCCACCGGAAACAATATAGGTCGCAAACGACGAGCAACCTCCTCGTCACTGGGACGATGCTCGGACTCCATAGCATGGCTTTGCTGCACACCGTCTTTGTCGAGATACGAAATGGTCCACTGTTTCATCAAGGTCTCCTCGGCAGCCGACAATGCGGCTTACGTGATCTTGACCTTTTGACGCGGGCATTCGTTCACAGGATTTGTGATCACGGCAGTGCGTCGGAATAACGGGGACGTATGGTCTTGTCGGCGAAAAAGGTGGCGCAGTGGTTCAGGTATGACGCCTCGCAAAAGCTCGCACCAGAGGATAGACCGGACGTACTCCAGGCAACAAAAAGCCCCTGCGCGAGGGGCTTTTTGCATTACATCACCACGGGATCAGTTCTTGCTGGCTTCGACCCCGGCAGTGTTATCCAGCAGACTCTTGGTCGCCGTTTGCAGGAAGCTGTCGAGCTTCTCGCGCAACGCCTGGGTGTCCGGTGCATCTGGAATCACTTCGGCGTGAGGTGTACGGCCAAGGGTGTAGGAAAGCACCTTCGGATCCATCTCCTTGGGTTCGATCAGGATCCGGTCACCGGTGATCAGAGCAACCGTCTGCTCACTGCCCGAGGGCTTGATAACGCCGAAGCCCTTGTCGCCAGCAGGCAGGTTAAGCAGGTCACGCCCCCAGCACTGGTGACGGGTTTCGCCGCCAAGACGGCCCATGATCGTCGGCACGATGTCGATCTGCGTACCGACAATGCTGCTGCGCTGACCGAACTTCTCCTGCATGCCTGGTGCGATAAGCAGGAGCGGCACGTTGAAGCGACCCAGGTCCATTTCAGTGATTTGCTGATTGTTGCCGAAACCATGGTCGCCCACGACCACGAACAACGTTTCCTTGTAATACGGCTCTTTCTTGGCCTTCTCGAAGAACTGCCCCAGCGCCCAGTCGGAGTAACGCATGGCCGTCAGGTGCTCATCCAGTGAGCCGTGCCCGGTAACAGGCTCCATTGGCAATTTTGGCGGCAGCGCGTAAGGCGTGTGGTTGGACAGGGTTTGCAGCAAGGCATAGAACGGCTTGCCATTTGCACCCCGGGCTTTCAACTCTTGAGCGCCACGATCAAACATGTCCTGATCGGAAACGCCCCACGTCGGATCGGAGAACACCGGATCAACGTAGTCGCCACGACCAATGAACGTGGTCATACCCTGATTGCTGAAGAAACCCGACTGGTTGTCCCAGGCGAAGTTACCGTTGTAGACATACACATCGTCATACTTACGCGCGCTGAGCAGCTGCGGCAGGCCCGACAACTTGTGCGCGCCCTCAGGGGTTTGCATCAGGTACTCGAAGCCCGGCAGGTTCGGGAAGCACGCCATGGTCGCAAACATACCCTGATGGGTGTGCGTACCGTTGGAGAAGAAGCGGTCGAACAACAGGCCTTCTTTCGACAGCTTGTCGAAGTAAGGGGTGATATTCGCCTCGTCCCCCAGAGCGCCCACCGAGTGACCGGCAAAGCTTTCCATGAGGATGACGACGACGTTCTTGATCGGCAGAGTATTTTCCACCGGCGGCGTGAAATCACGGCGGATGGCAGCCAGATCAGGCTCTACCAGCTTGTCATTGGCGGTCAGCAGCATGTCCCGCACGGTTTGCTGAGCCGCGGGCTGTGGCAAGGTCGCCTTCCAGATATTGTCGCGATCTTCGGACATCCGGCTTTTGGCCGCCGCGATCAACGTCAATGTGCCGTTCAGGCCCAGCGTGTTGGCGAAGTTGGATTCGGTGGTGTAAGCATCACCCCAACGCAGTGGCGGCCCCTGACGCAGCGTACCCCGTGCGGCAACCACGGCAATCAGCAAGCAGACCACAAACACGCCGATACGGGCATACCAGGGCGCAACATTGCGATTGCTGGAATTACTGACACTGAACTCACGACGCGGACGAGTCGCCCGGTCAACGCCTTTGAACACCAGGCTCAACAGCCAGGTGACCACGGCCCATGCCAACAGGTAGCGAACCACCGGAAAGCCGTACCACAACATGCTTAGAACGGTCTTGGGGTCTTCTTTCACGTACTGGAACACCAGGCCATTCAGGCGCTGGTGGAATTCGCGGTAGAAGTCCATTTCCATCAGGCCGAAAAACAGCGTGATGCTGGCGACCACGGTCAACCAGAAACGGAAGAACCCTCGCGCAGCCATGGCGCGGACGCTGAACAGCGAGAGCAACAGCGGAATCATCAGGTAAACCGTCAGACGCAAGTCAAAACGCATACCGTTGAACAGCGCTTCAACAAAGGTCGAGGCCGGTGTATCACCGATCATCTCGCGGTTGTAAACCAGCAAGGCAACGCGCAAGAGCGTGTACATCACCATCAACACCAAAGCGCTGAGCAGCGTGTACGCAAGGTGGGATTTGACGGTAGGTTGCAGCGAGCGCGACGACGCGTGCTTATGAATCATAGCGTCCGGTTTAGCCATGTTGTTCTAGGATCCGTTGGATTCAGAGTAGGGTTCGAAAAGCGTGCGCTCGGCAATGAACTGGCATTGGCGAACGAAGGGCGCAAATCTTACGTGATCGCCCGCGGTTTAGCAGCGATGCATGACAGATGTTTTACCTTCGACAGTAAGAAGCCGGATGAAAAAGACCCGACCACAGCGACACCCATTGCAAGCGACTGAAAATCGCGCGCAATTCTCTATGACAAGGCGTGAAAATTTCGTAGTGGCTAATGAGCGGCAAACGCCGCCGATTGAGTGTTAGGCAGACATAGCCTGACCATGGACAGATTATGTCTGCGTAACCTTGTAGGGGTATCAGTCGTTGCTTGGCTTGTTTACCGCTTGCAGCACGTACTGAGGCAATGCAAACGCCCCGATATGGATTTCAGGGTTGTAATAACGAGTAACAATACCGCTACCTGCGAAACGCTGACGCAAGGTTTCCAGTGGCAGCTTGCGGTACGCCGGATCAGTCGCGCCCCAGGCAAACGTCATTGCGCCGCCGATATAAGTAGGGATCGCCGCCTGATAGAAATGCCAGTCCGCGAACAGCCCACGCATGCGCCCTGCAGTGGTTTGCACACCGCTGAGCTGCATGAACGGGGTGCCGTTCTGCGTGACCAGAATGCCGCCTTCGTTCAGGCAGCGATGACAGGCCTGATAGAAGTTTTCCGAGAACAACACCTCTCCAGGACCGATCGGATCGGTGGAGTCGGAAATGATCACGTCGAATTTCTCTTCGGTGGTCGCGACGAAACGCATGCCATCGTCGATCACCAGATTCAGACGTGGATCATCGAAGGCACCTTTGGAGTGTTCTGGCAGGAACTCCTTGCACATTTCGACCACGGTGCCGTCAATTTCCACCATGGTGATGTGCTCGACCGTGCCATGTTTGGCCACTTCACGCAGCATGCCGCCGTCACCGCCACCGATGATCAGCACGCGACGCGCCTTGCCATGCGCCAGGATCGGCACATGAGTCAGCATCTCGTGGTAGATGAACTCGTCGGCTTCAGTGGTCTGAATCACACCATCCAGCGCCATCACCCGGCCCATGCGCGGGTTCTGGAAAATCACCAGATGCTGGTGCTCGGTGCGCACTTCGTGAAGCATTTTTTCAATGCGAAAACGCTGGCCGTAACCCTCGTACAACGTTTCTTGATAATCGCTCATGGGTAGGTCCCTGATGAATGCTGAAAACAGGACGGCCAGCCGCCCATAAGAAAGGCGCGCATTCTACGTTGGGAAAGATGACAGGTCGAACCTTGGGTGCTGTAACCACTGAAAACCTTGGGCTTCTGTTAAAAAATCCCTGAGTTTGAAGATGCGCTTTATGTAGGAGCTGCCGAAGGCTGCGAAGCATTTAACCTGATACGCCGCTATCGCAGCCTTCGGCAGCTCCTACAGTTCACTCGTTTTTTACAGCGCGATGCCAGCAGATATCAAATCCGCACATTACCCCGTGGGCCAGCGAGTGCCCAGATGATCAGCCCCAGCACAGGCATCAACACGATCAGCAATATCCAGAGGACTTTGATCCCGGTTTCGGCGCCACTTTTCAATACGTGGATGACGGCCCAGATATCGAGGGCCAATATGATCAGCCCTACCAGACTATTAAACGTCGAACCCATGATGTCACTCCAGATTGAATAATTGCCCCTTTAGGATAGTGGCATTCCTACAGGGTTCCGTTGAACCAACGGCATATTTTTGCGTTCCGAATCGAGTCACGTCCGCTTTTACGCATTGACGTTCAGATTTTTCCAGACAGGTCAGCCAGTCATGCAAACACCCGCACAACCAAGATCGCTCTGGGCCTCGTGGCTGGCCCAGGCTCAGTCCACTCCCCTGCTCAGCCTGGGGTTTCTGCTGGTGATACTGGTCGTACTCGGGCTGTTTATTGCCAGCGGCTACAACGCTGTTTATGGCGCCAATCAGGACAACCTGCATTACGCGCTTCTGGGCGGCACTGCCGGTTTCGCCGCGACAGCACTCGGCGCAGTCATGGCGGTGGCGCTAAGAGATGTTGCCCAGCGGACTCAAGACGTCATGCTGGGCTTCGCCGCCGGCATGATGCTTGCGGCCAGCTCGTTTTCACTGATCCTGCCGGGGCTCGCTGCAGCTCGTGAGATCACCGATAGCGGACCACTCGCTGCGGGCACCGTGGTCGTCGGTTTGGGGCTGGGCGTGCTGCTGATGCTCGGTCTAGACAAATTCACGCCCCATGAGCACGAAAGCGTCGGCCGTCAGGGGCCGCATTCAGAGCGCATCAACCGGGTCTGGCTGTTCGTGCTGGCGATCACCTTGCACAACCTGCCTGAAGGCATGGCCATTGGTGTCGGTTTCGCCAATGGCGATATGGAAGTCGGCATCCCGCTGGCCACCGCCATTGCGATTCAGGACATTCCTGAAGGGCTGGCGATCGCACTTGCGCTGCGCGTTACCGGCTTGTCTGCCATGAAAGCGATGCTGGTCGCGATAGGCTCCGGCTTGATGGAGCCTATCGGATCGCTGATTGGTCTGGGGATCTCCAGCGGCTTCGCCATCGCTTACCCCGTCAGCCTGGGTCTGGCTGCGGGCGCGATGATCTTTGTGGTGTCCCACGAAGTCATTCCGGAAACCCACCGCAATGGCCATCAGACTTCAGCAACGCTGGGGCTGATGGGCGGCTTTGCGGTGATGATGTTCCTCGACACGGCGCTGGGCTAGGCGTTTAAAGGCTGCGCAGCGCCTCCAGTGCTGGCGCTGCCTGGATGTTCAGCGCGGCACACAGCTCTAGCACTCGTGCCTGATCGCTGCCATAGACCAACACTGCCTGCAGTTCATCGTCCAACGGCTGGCTGAAATTCATCAGCACATAGCCGCCGTTTTCCTTGTTCATGCTGCCCAACTGGATCTGAATGCGGTTGAGCGCTACCAGAGCATCAATCTTTGCCAGTTGTTTGGGCTTGATGTTGAACGCGACATCTTTGCCAAATGAATCGACGATCTGCGCGAACAGGTCCATGTAAGTGTCAGCCTGGAACAGAACAGTATCGGGGAGGCTCCCCACCACGACCCATTCGCCCAACGGAATAGGGAACGTGTCGTCGTAGTTGATATCGGGATTGGCCGTCAGAAATGCCGACGGATCCGCGTACGCCTGGGCAGCCTCATCCGCAACACGTTCGATATCCTGCTCCCCCATGCAACCCGAACTGATTTTGCCGATTAATTCGATGAGTTGATTCTTCATGGGAGGTCCTGATGTCGAGCAAAAATAAAGGCGCGAAGGATACCGACAAATCCTTCGCGCCTCTATCACTTACGCCGGTATTACATTTCAGCCAGCAAGTTGAGCCAATTGCGCTGCGGTATCTGCTGCGCCCATGGTCTGCGCGGCAGCCAGCGGCGTCACGCCCTTCGCATCACGGGCGTTGGGGTTGGCGCCTTTACTGATCAGGTAGTCGACAATCTCGGTCCGGTTGAACATGGCCGCCATCATCAATGCCGTGCGACCGTCAGCAGAGGCACCCTCGACTTCAGCCCCTGCGTCGACCAGCAATTTGACAACGGCCAGGTCGCCTTTAAACGCGGCGCCTGCAATGGGGCTCTGGCCGTTGTCGTTACGAATCTCCGGGTTAGCCTGATACTTGAGCAAAACCTGCACGGCATCCTGGTGACCGTGATAGCTGGCAAGCATCAACAGCGTGTCGCCTTTGTGGTTGCGCAAATCAGGTGTAAGGCCTTTCTCCAACAACCTGTCCAGCATCACTGCGTCACCGCGACGGGCTACGTCAAAAACCTGCTCGGCAAACTCCAGAGCTTCCTCGTCGTTCATTTGTACAGGTTGATTGCTGGTGTGGTGATCTGACATGGGTAACTCCGGCAGTATCCAAGTGTGAGAAGAGTATCCGCACGACAGCTCTCCTCCTTCAATTTAATGACCACAAGTCTCCAGAGCCGTTCGTCATGGGTCAAGGTGTAGAGCCATAAACCACCGTTCATCGACTGATGAGACGTCCGTCCCATCTTTTTTATTGGATGCCCGAATAAAAACCAGAAAGCGCGGTCGGAGTATTTACGCAACATGCCACGACCCACCCGCTGAATCCTTTCTGCTCTGCGCAGCAAAGTTCCCTCGCCGCTGAAAAAAACCTGAAAAAAACCGCAAAATGCAGGATGCCCGATAGCCATTCATGCATATTGCACGAATCCGAAAAAACCAGATTTGTGCAAGTATCTGTTTTTAAAGGATTTTTATCGAATGCAAATACTGGCACAGTCACTGCACTAGTACTACCAAGCTTGTTATCCCATGAGCAATGGAGCCGCTAGACATGACTTTTATCCAAGAAAAATTCGCTTCCGTATTTTCCGAATTCGACGTCACAACTCAAGCTCGCCCAGATGGTGGTGTGCTGCTCTCTCTGCGTAATAACGAGGGCAAGCAAATCCGCCGCTCCGTGTCCTACGCCCAACTTCACACCCCGGTGCAGCTTGAGTGGGTGATCAGTGCTATCCGCCGTGACCTGGCTGGACAGGCAAGTGACCTGCCGGCAATTTCCATGCTGCAAAGCCAGCACCGCTTCGACTTGCCGACGTATCACACCCGTTGATCCAGGGTCTGTTGATCCAGAGCTTCGAGAGTTTTAACTGTCCGTTTCACGCTGCACCGATTCAAACGCTTCGCTCCCTTTGTTTAGCCGTGATTGCCTGTTGGCTTTCACGGCTTTTTTTTGCCTGAGCGTTTCTTATCCCGCAGTCCAGTCCTCAGCAGTAATCTCCCGGCTCCGGTTCAGTTAACAGGTGTCATTCATTTGATGATCCCCTGGCATAACGCCTCGCCCACCGCTTGAGCCTTGTTGGACACTCCGAGTTTGCTGTAAATGCTCTTGAGGTGATATTTGACGGTGGCCTCAGACACCTGTCGAATCGTGGCAATCTCCCAGGCTGTCTTGCCGTCGCGAGCCCACTCAAGTATCTCGATTTCCTTTTCACTCAGCCCTCTGGAACGCAATTTCGTCCCTCTCCCGACCAGATGGAGCACAGGCACCAGACTGGAAAGCAGATACCTGTCTGCGCCTTTAATCCCCCGGCTCAAGCCATTGAGCGAGCAAATCGATGTGACGCCCTGAAAGCTTCGGGCCGGACTTGTGTACCCATAGGAACACGCGGGTGTCAGCCCATACTTTTCCACCGCCAGGTCATAGCTGGCAGGGCCTGGATAACGCTTGAAAGCTGACTTCCAGTCGATAAACCCCAGTTGTTCGCGGTAATGATTGACCACTGGATCGTCCATTAGCAGCAGGTGCCTTCGGTAATCCTGACTCCACCGAGGATCGACATTAGAGGTCACCAGCGTCAGCAGCATCGAGCCTCTGAACTGGCAAAATATCGCCCGTTTACACTCACATTCCTGCCGCAACCACTCCAGCGCATTTTCGATGGCCTGATGACTGTCCAGTTCATGAATGCTTCTGACCATCTGTTGTATGAGTGGATTTTCGGTCGAGTTGATTGATCCCGCACTTCCCATCGCAATTCGCTCCTCTGTCCAGTCACGGCGCAGGATTGAATTGATTGTTGGTCAGGCTGCGCCAGAGCTGGATCAATCAGAAAACTACACGATTAAAAGTGCTGAAGAACAACACTCGAAATAAACAGGTATTACCTACTCAAATAAAAGCCCCATCCTACTTTTCCGCAGGATGGGGCTGACTGAACTGAACTCTCGGCGTCCTTCGGCTCAGCAGGTGACGGCGCGAAGATGCCTACGAGCGGAGCACATCCACTCGCCGTTAGAATGCAGACAGGTCGATGTCGGCAAAGCTGACCACGTTGACGTGCCCTGGCAACTTGCCGCCCACACGCACCAGCCCACAAGTAGCAATGCCTGCGGCCTTTGCGGCGTCCAGCTCTTCGACGATGTCCGAAAGGAAAATGATCTCCCCGGCTGGCAGCCCAATGGCCTGAGTGATGTTGCGATACGACTGCGCCTCACGCTTGGCACCGGAGGTGGTGTCGTAATAGCCACTGAACAGCCCTGAAAGATCTCCTGCCTCGGAGCATCCAAAAATCAGCTTCTGCGCCTGAATCGAGCCAGAGGAATAAACATAAAGGCCATAACCCTGTTCATGCCAGCGCTGAAGAGCTTCGACTGCATCAGGGTAAACATGGCCCTTGAGCTGACCGGCGTTATAGCCTTGCTCCCAGACCATGCCTTGCAACGCCTTGAGCGGGGTTGCCTTGCGATCTTCGGCTATCCACGCCAGCAGAATCACGATGACACGCTCGACATCAGCGTCCGGCTCCGCGCTGTCCTCGCGCACCGCCTGCAACTGCGCGGCAACATCAGGGCGTGACGCCTGCTGGCGAACAAAGTCCGGCAAATGCTTCGCCGCGAACGGGAACAGCACGTCGAATACAAAACTGACCGCGCTGGTAGTGCCTTCGATATCGGTCAGGACCGCTTTGATTGTCATGGAAACCGAATCCTATAAATCGTCGAGCTGCGGGAATTGACTGGCGATCTTTTCACCCGTGAAATTCGCGACCCAGCCTTCAGGATTGTTGAACAGGCGAATCGCCACGAAATGTGGATTCTCGCCCATGTCGAACCAGTGCGGCGTGCCCGCAGGTACTGAAATAAGGTCATTCTTTTCGCACAGTACGGCGTAGACATACTCACCGATGTGCAACGTGAACAAACCACGACCGGCCACGAAGAATCGCACTTCATCTTCGGAGTGCCGATGTTCATCGAGGAACTTCGCGCGCAGTTCAGCTTTTTGCGGGTGATCGCTGTTGAGGCTGATGACGTCAACCGTGACGTAACCGCGTTCGGTCATGAGCCGGTCAATTTGCACACGATAGGCACTGATCACTTCTTCCTGGCTGGCACCCGGGGTAATCGGCGTGGCTGCCTGCCAGCGGTCAAAGCCCACGCCATGCTCGGCCAGGGTCGAGGCAATATCTTCGACGTGGGTCAGGACTTTATGTGGCTGCTCAGGGCTGGACTGGTGATAAACATACAGGCTGCTCATGGCTGCGCTCCTCGGCTCGGTTCGGTTTGTCCCGCGACTTTTACAGGTCGCTCGGGCTGATGCTAAAACGTTATCGGTTCAGTATGGCCAGGGTCTTGAGTTCGCATTCAAAGAGAAACTCAAACGCCTCGATTTGCCGCAGCGCATCGCTCATCTTCGCGCCCCAGGTATATAAACCATGGCCGCGAATCAGGTAACCGGCGCAATCGGGATGCGCATCTAGCCAGGGCTGCACTTTAGCCGCCAGACGCGCGATGTCCTGATCGTTGTCGAAGATGGGCACCACGACCCGTGATTCATGCGTGACAACGCCACTGAACGCTTTCTGCAGTTCGTAATCTTCGAAGATCAGGTGATCTGCCTCGGTCAGACGAGAGAGAACGGTCGCGTTGACCGAATGAGTGTGCAGTACGGCACCCACCTCCGGCTTGCAGCGGTAGAGTTGCGTGTGCAGCAAGGTTTCCGCCGAAGGTTTTTTCCCCGGCTCCAGACTATTGCCGTCAAGATCAGTGGCCAATACATCGTCGATGCCCAACTGCCCCTTGTGTTTGCCAGAGACGGTCAGCAATACCTCGCTGGCAGACAGCCGCGCCGAATAGTTACTGCTGGTCGCGGGAGACCAGCCGCGCCCGTATAGAAAACGTCCGGCGTCGATAATTGCCTGAGTCAGTTGTTCGCGGCTCATGCCCGCTCCTCTTTCATTCGTGTAGCCGCCATGATGGCAGCGGCCAATGCCGCGACACTGGCGATGGTAAATGTCCAGCCTGCCCCAAGGAAGTTCCAGGTGTAACCGGAGTAAAGCGCCCCCAATGCACCGCCCGTACCGGCCAGCGCCGCGTACAGTGCTTGCCCCTGACCTTGCTGCTGCGGGCCGAAGCTACGTTGCACGAAGTGGATGGCAGACGCGTGAAAGCTGCCGAATGTGGCGGCATGCAGCAATTGGGCAAAGAGCAGCACCGACAGATGGTCGGCAAAATTGCCCAGCAATGACCAGCGCAATCCCGCCAATAAAAAACTGACCAGTAACACCTGACGTACCGAGAAGCGTTGCAATATCCGGCTCATGGCCATGAACATCAGCACTTCAGCAACCACGCCAACTGCCCAGAGCATCCCGATCAACCCGCGACCGTAACCCAGCTGATCCAGGTGCAGGGTCAGGAAGGTGTTATACGGGCCGTGACTCAACTGCATCAACCCGACGCAGGCATAGAAAGCCATTACCCCTGGCTGCCTCAGTTGCCGGAAAAAACCACCCGTTTCCGGATGAGTCGTGGACACGACGGGGTGCGCATTGGGCACCCACCAACTGCTGATGACAATCCCGAAAATGATCGCTACCAGCACATAGGGGAAATAGTCGAGGCTCAACCACTCGAATAAACGCCCCACGCCCACTACGGTAAGAATAAAACCGATGGAGCCCCACAACCGAATCTGGCTGTAGCGGGACGTCTGACCTCGCAGATGCGCCAGGGTAATGACTTCGAATTGCGGCAGGATCGCATGCCAGAAGAACGCGTGCAGGGCCATGACCATCGCCAGCCAGATATAGCTTTGCTCAACCAGAATCAGGGAAAAAGCGAGCAATCCACAGATGGCGCCAAGGCGCACGATTACCAAACGACGCCCGGTGTAATCCCCCAGCCAGCCCCAGAGGTTGGGTGCGATACAACGCATCAGCATCGGGATCGCCACCAGTTCACCAATTCGCGCGCTGGAGAACCCGAGATGACTGAAATACAACGGCAGAAACGGTGCTGTCGAGCCCAGTAAAGCGAAGTAAAACACGTAAAAACTGGACAGCCGCCAATAAGGCAGCTGTCCAGCGGGGGGATGCGTCACGTCAGTTTGCCCTGGCAGCAGCAACGCCTTCGGGCATTACAGTTGACCCAGCACGGGCGTTGTCACCTGAACATCGGCGTTCTGACCACGATGGCGCAGAAGATGATCCAACAACACGATGGCCATCATTGCTTCGGCAATCGGTGTAGCGCGGATGCCTACGCAAGGGTCATGACGCCCTTTGGTGATCACATCCACCGGATTACCGTGCACATCGATCGAGTGGCCTGGCGTAGTGATGCTGGAGGTCGGCTTGAGAGCCAGGTGCGCAACAATGGGCTGCCCCGATGAAATACCACCGAGAATCCCGCCCGAATTGTTCGAGGTGAAACCTGCCGGGGTCAACTCGTCACGATGCTCGGTACCACGCTGCGCAACACTGGCAAAACCAGCGCCGATTTCCACGCCCTTGACCGCGTTGATGCTCATCAGCGCGTGAGCCAGATCGGCGTCCAGACGGTCGAAGATCGGCTCGCCCAGACCGGGCATCACACCTTCGGCAACCACTGTGATCTTCGCACCGACCGAATCCTGGTCGCGACGTAGCTGGTCCATATAGGCTTCCAGCTCCGGAACCTTGTCAGGATCGGGACAGAAGAACGCGTTCTCCTCAACCGAATCCCAGGTCTTGAAAGGGATTTCAATCGGCCCCAGCTGGCTCATGTAGCCGCGGACCACAATACCCATCTTCGCCAGATACTTTTTGGCGACAGCACCGGCCGCAACGCGCATGGCCGTTTCTCGCGCCGAACTGCGACCGCCGCCGCGATAATCGCGAACGCCGTATTTGTGGTGGTAGGTGTAATCGGCGTGAGCTGGACGGAACTGGTCCTGGATCGCCGAATAGTCCTTGGACTTCTGATCGGTGTTACGAATCAGCAGGCCAATCGAGGTGCCGGTGGTTTTGCCTTCGAACACGCCGGAGAGGATTTCCACCTCATCGGCTTCCTGACGCTGGGTCGTGTGCCGACTGGTGCCGGGCTTGCGCCGATCCAGATCAACTTGCAGGTCTTGCAGCGACAGCTCAAGGCCCGGCGGGCAGCCGTCAACGATGGCAACCAGCGCCGGACCATGGCTTTCGCCAGCAGTGGTGACAGTGAACAGCTTGCCGAAGGTGTTGCCGGACATGCGGACGCTCCGATAAATCAGCGAAAAAACCAGATCGATAAAAACAGACCCGCCAGTATACGCAGGCTGCTCGCGTAGTTCATCCTCGAACCTTATTCGTCTGGCCGCGTCCAATCGGCATCCCATCAGATAGTGGCCCAACGATGCTACGCGTTATCGCTTTGATCCTTCCCCTGCTCACCGGGCTTGCTCACGCTGCCACCCCGTCAGTCCTGCAGCGCCCTATCGTCCTGCAAACCGCGACGGGTGAATTGTCCGGCACTTTATTACTGCCTAAATCCAGCGCGCCCGTGCCTGTGGTACTCATCATTGCCGGCTCCGGCCCTACCGATCGTGATGGCAACAACCCGGACGGTGGGCGCAACGACAGCATGAAACGGCTGGCGCGGATCCTCGCCAAACACAACATCGCCAGCGTGCGCTACGACAAACGAGGTGTCGCCGCGAGCAAGGCCGCAACACCTGACGAGCGCAATCTGAGTATCGAAGCCTACGTCGCCGACGCCGAGGCCTGGGGCCGCAAACTCAAGACTGACCCGCGCCTTGGTCAATTGATCCTGCTGGGCCACAGCGAAGGTGCGCTCGTCGCTTCCCTGGCCGCTGAAAAGGCAGGTGCCGCCGCAGTGATATCCGTGGCAGGTACCGGGCGCCCGGTGGACGAGGTATTGCGCGAACAGTTGCAAGACCGTTTGCCGCCACCGTTGCTACAGCGCAGCAATCAACTGATTGATGAAATAAAGGCGGGCAAGACCGACAACGCTGTGCCGAAAGAGCTGGAAGTCGTCTTCAGACCCAGCGTTCAGCCTTATCTGATTTCACTGTTCCGGCAAAACCCTGCCGCCGCATTCGGCAAACTGCAGGTCCCCGCACTGATCGTGCAGGGTCGGCATGACATTCAGGTGGGTGTTGGTGACGCAGAGTTATTGAAAAAGGCCAAACCCGATGCAGAACTGGCCTTGATCGAGGGTATGAATCACGTCTTGCGCATCGTGCCAAACGA
This sequence comes from Pseudomonas sp. HP_14, assembly GCF_055283875.1. Classification (NCBI taxonomy): domain Bacteria; kingdom Pseudomonadati; phylum Pseudomonadota; class Gammaproteobacteria; order Pseudomonadales; family Pseudomonadaceae; genus Pseudomonas; species Pseudomonas sp. HP_14. Next base: position 133,885 of record NZ_JBTOQI010000008.1, read on the forward strand.
CATCAAACGTCAGTTGGCGTCTTACAAGGATCCGCAGCTCCCTCTGTCGAGCGAGCTTTCCACGCGCATTTTGCGTTTTATCGAAGCGGTGCCCGCGGCGTGATCAAGGAAATTTGACGTCAGGAAATCATGGAGACCCTTCAGGACTCGTAAAACCGGCCGATAGGGATTTGCTGGCGCTGTGTTTGCTGCACAGGGTCAAGGACAGGATTGCCGTAAACATGACAGAAACAACAGCGCTACCCAAAACCACTGAAGATACCGAAGTCGCTGAAGCGCAAGCTTCAGCGCCTGCGCAACTGTGGGACGACGTCAAGCCGGAACACTTTTTGATGCTGCGTCTGGCCCCGCTGCAGACCGACCGCGCGACCGGCGGCCGTCCGCTGCGCTTTGTGCAGTTTGGCCGTGCCGAACGTCACAGCAAGGAAGTGAGCCTGCTGCGTCTGAACATCCAGCTGCCAGGGCAACGGGTGCGTCGTGAGCAAAACCACCTGGACGTCTGGGTGGATCATGAAAAGCATATCGTGCGCTTCGGCCCTGATTCAGGCTTGCAGATCGAGCCATGGAACCGCGGTATCGGTCGCTTTTTGATGGCTCAAGGTATCCACTGGGCGCAGAAAAAATGGTCGGCTTACAAAGTCGAGACCTTCGCGCTGCCCAGCAAGGACGGCCTGAACGAAGACACTCGCCTGCGTCGCGACCACTTTCTGAAGACTCAGGGCTTCGAAGTCGCCTACGCCGACGCGCAGCACATGAAAGGTAGCTTCAAGGAAGTACAGGTTGGCAACCTGCACAGCACCTGGAATAACGACAAGATTCAGATCATCGAGATTCTCGAAGCATCACAGATGCTGGAAAGCGCCGAGAAAAAAATGATCGAGCAGGAAGGGTTGATCCGTCAGCACGAGGATCGGGTCGGTAAGTACAAGCGTGAAGACAGTGGCTTGCGCTTCACCATTGCCTGCCTGGTGACGTTTGCAGTCTTCCAGGCCGGGCTATTGATCTGGATTGCAACGCACCGCTAGCCTTCAAAGTGAAGGCGCTCATCGCGAGCGCCTTCAGTTTTTATCAATCAGACCCGCGATTCAAACAGCGCCTGGTGCTCGCGACACTGAGCAGCACTGAGCATGAATACCCCGTGGCCGCCGCGCAGGAAATCCAGCCAGGCAAATTCAACTTCCGGGTACAGCGCCTGCACGTGAACCTGGCTGTTGCCCACTTCAACGATCAATAGACCCTTCTCGGTCAAATGATTTGCCGCCTGACTCAACATCCGCCGCACCAGATTCAGACCGTCACTGCCGCAGGCCAGGGCCAGTTCAGGCTCGTGTTGGTACTCATCCGGCATGTCTGCGAAATCTTCGGAATCAACATAAGGCGGATTGGAGACGATCAGGTCAAAGCGCTGACCTGGCAGGCCGTCAAAGCCATCGCCCTGCACGGTGTAGACACGCTGATCCACGCCGTGGCGCTCGATGTTCTGGTTGGCAACTTCCAGCGCTTCGAAAGACAGATCAGCCAATACCACCTCGGCGTCAGGAAACTCATCAGCGCAAGCAATACCGATACAGCCGGACCCAGTGCACAAGTCGAGAATGCGTGCTGGCTCATTCGCCAGCCAAGGCGCGAAGTGATTTTCAATCAGTTCGGCAATCGGTGAGCGCGGGATTAATACCCGCTCATCGACGATGAACGACATGCCGCAAAACCATGCCTCGCCCAACAAATAAGGGGTTGGCACACGCCCGTCAATGCGGCGTGAAATCAAACGCTGCAGCTCGGAAATTTCATCAAGCTCCAGACGGCAATCCAGATAGCTGTCGGCAATTTCCCAAGGCAGATGGAGTGCACCCAGAACCAACTGGCGCGCCTCGTCCCAGGCATTATCGGTACCATGTCCGAAAAACAGGTCTTCTTCGTGAAAGCGACTGACCGCCCAACGGATATGGTCGCGCACAGTGCGCAAGCGGGATGTGATCACTGGGGCAAGCTCCTTGGAATACGTCTTGAGATTCTAGCAGCCATGACCGTAACACACGATGCCCGAGTGCCATTACTGACCTGCCTCACGTACGACGATGGTTTTGGATACGCAGCTTTTTAATCAAGGCATAATGCTGGCCGCTGAGAAACATCTAGGCCGCTAAAGGCCAGAGAAACCGGAGCTTCTCATCGCCGCCATTCCCAGAACCGCTCAAGCGGAGGAGAATGTCGCAAAAGCCCCACACAAAGGAGCCCCAGATGTCCGATCCAAAGACCATGTTTCAACTCAGCGGCCGTGGCTATGCAGCGGCCACTTTGAGCAATGCCACGCTGATCATTATCGATGCACAGAAAGAATACCTCAGTGGTCCGCTGGCTCTGACCGGCGTGAATGAGGCGGCAGCCAATATCCACAAACTGGTCAGCGCAGCTCGCGCCGGTAAAAACCCGATTGTGCACATCCGCCACCTTGGTACTGTGGGCGGTCTGTTTGATCCTCAAGGTGAACGCGGCGAATTCATGCCTGATTTGAAGCCACTCGAAGGTGAACAGGTGGTTGAAAAACGCCTGCCGAACGCCTTCAACGGCACCGGGCTGGACGATTTGCTGCAAAGCCTTGGTCATCTGGACCTTATTGTCTGCGGCTTCATGAGCCACTCAAGCATCAGCACCACAGTGCGTGCGGCAAAGGATTATGGCTATCGCTGCACCCTGGTAGACGATGCCTGTGCGACGCGCGACCTGCCGAGCCCGGATGGCGTTGTTAACGCACATATCGTTCATCGCACTGAAATGGCGATCATGAACGATAACTTCGCGACCCTTGCCCTGACCAAAGACCTGATCTGAATCGCGCTGCACCTCTTCAATTATCTGCCCTGCCCGGCTACGAGCATGATCACTCAACGCCGGACTGCCCCACGCCTGGCTTCCTGTAGCCAGTGTCGTTTGCGCGGTCATGTGACGCTGTTCACATTACCGCCTATCCATTAATACCCGCCATTTGCCTCTGATTCCTTGACGACGGGAACCCGCTGACGCTTGTCCGGGTCAGACCCCGATACTCTGGAGGAAATCAGAATGAAAGTATCCGACGGTTTTGATGCCCGTCGCCTGCGTCCAAAAGGATCGGGCAGTTGGGGCGTCCGCATTGGTTCAGCCATTGCTGCCCTGTTGGCGACTTTCGGCGTGTTGCTGGCAATGGCAGGTGTTTCCAGCCTGATCGGCCATCCTCAAGCGCTGGGTGAACTCAATGCCAGCCCGCTTGGCGCCGGCCTGGTGATAGTGGGTGGTCTATTGGTCCTTTATGCGGGCATCTGGCTTTGGCGCCGCTGCCGACTGGGCCGACGCCGTAGAAACGGGCTGAACATGTCGCCGCACTTGATGAAGAAGCATGACTGAAAGGCCGTGCAGATAATGTCGTGGGACCGGCTTTAACCGGGAAGGCGGCCTTCCTGACACCACATTTTGTTGGCTGTACCGGCCTCTTCCCGGCTTTAGCCGGTCCCGCCTCACTGCGCCTATATCGGGATCACGCCACCGCTGACACTACGACTTGGTTAAACTAGCCTCCTTCGCGGAGGCTGACATGCAAGACGATGACTTTTCCCTGTTCAAAAACGAGTTACGCGGCGTCAAGCCCATCAAGCAAGAATATGCAGATGTAGGCAAACCGAAAACCGACCGCAAACTCCTGGCCAAACTACGCCAGTCCGCGACGGTGCGCACCGACTCGACAAGAGTCGACGGATTGTCTGATCAGTTCGTAATCGATGTCGGACCAGAGGATGTGCTGAGCTGGTCACGCGATGGCGTTCAGGAAGGCCAGATGCGCAAGCTGAAGCTTGGCCAGATCAGCTTCGAAGGCAGCCTGGACCTGCACGGCATGACCGTTGAGGTCGCACGGGAAACCTTGTGGGAGTTTCTTGCAGAAGCAACCAAACTGGAAATCCGCTGCGTGCGTGTTACCCATGGCAAGGCAGTGCGCCTCGATGGCAAGCGGCCGATGATCAAAAGCCACGTCAACACCTGGTTGCGACAACACCTGCAAGTATTGGGTTTCTGCTCGTGCCAGGCCAAACATGGTGGCGCAGGCGCAGTGTACGTCATGCTCAAACGGACCATGATGGAAGGCCGCGACGAATAGTCCGTCGCAGCCTGAATCAACGCAGGGGCGTTATGGACGCCCGCCAGGGCCGCCGCCACCCGGACCACCGCGGTCGCCACCTTCATAGTGACCGCCGCCGCCATGCCCACCACCGCCTCCATGCCCGCCGGGTCCGCCTGGACCCCAGAACGGCCAACAGCCTGAAACTGTAGACAGCACTGCAACCACCATTGCCACTTTCACCATTCGACCAAACATCACTTCACTCTCTCATGCGACAGGTATTTGTTACCTGTTCATTCAGACAGCACCAGAGGTGTTAAGTCTGTAGCGGGTTGGTAGGGGCTTGGTAAGCGACTGGGTACAATCCCCCCCGGATGCCGCTTGATAAATAAGTCCGCTCCTATATACTCGATATTTAACGAATAACGTTAAGCATTATAGATGATTCAGAGCTTTCGCTGCATCGATACCCAGACGCTTTTTGAAACCGGCAAGACCAGACGTTGGAGCGGGGTGAAAAATGTAGCTGAAAGAAAGCTGGCGATGCTCGACGCTGCAACTGTGCTGAAAGATCTCAAGTCACCACCCTGCAATAGGCTTGAAGAGCTTCAGGGGGACAGACAAGGCCAGCACAGCATACGCATCAACGCTCAGTTCAGAGTTTGCTTCGTATGGGGCAGCAATGGACCGGAACATGTAGAAATTGTTGACTATCACTGAGGTGAACCATGCATAAGAACGGCATGCGCCCGATACATCCGGGAGAAATTCTCAAGGAAGAGTTTCTTGAGCCACTGGGGGTGACCCCGGCAGCACTCGCCCGCGCGCTTCATGTCTCGGCCCCGACAGTCAACGATATTGTCAGAGAACGACGCAACATCAGTGCAGATGTCGCATTGCGTCTCGCAACGGCACTCGGTACATCTGCGCAATTCTGGTTGAATCTTCAAGCGTCCTACGACCTGCGCAAAGCAGAGATCGAAAAAGGTGAAGAAATCTACCGGGATGTCCACCTTCTCGACTGCTGTGCCTTCAGCTAAAGAAGCCTGAACGACCAGCCTGCTGTCACACCAATAGGCCCTTCTGTAATAGACGGCAATACAACTACAGTCGCACCTACGCTACTATGTGCGACCTGTCAGAAAAAGCCCGGCAATGGCTTAAGCGAAGCGGCAAATCCCGCTGTCGATTTATGCATCCGCTTGACTCGGGCGCTGATTGGGCGAGATCGGGAAACTCGAATAGAGCTGGATTGGTACAACATTGGTACGACCCGACATGGTACCTATCTGAAAACCTTATGGAATCAACCCCTGTGACACTGGAACAGAACTACACCGCGATCCTTGGCCAACTGGGGGAAGACGTTTCCCGCGAAGGTCTGCTCGACACTCCCAAGCGCGCTGCCAAGGCGATGCAGTACCTGTGTCGCGGTTATGAACAAACTCTGGAAGAGGTCACCAACGGTGCCCTGTTCAGCTCCGATGCCAGCGAAATGGTGATGGTCAAGGACATCGAACTGTATTCGTTGTGTGAACACCACCTGCTGCCGTTCATTGGCAAGGCGCACGTCGCTTACATCCCCAATGGCAAGGTGCTGGGTCTGTCCAAGGTCGCTCGCATCGTCGACATGTATGCCCGCCGCCTGCAGATCCAGGAAAACCTCAGCCGTCAGATCGCCGAAGCGATCATGCAGGTTACCGGTGCGCTGGGTGTGGCGGTGGTGATCGAAGCCAAGCATATGTGCATGATGATGCGCGGCGTTGAAAAGCAGAACTCTTCAATGATCACCTCGGTAATGCTCGGCGAATTCCGCGATAACGCTTCAACCCGCGGCGAGTTCCTCAGCCTCATCAAGTGATTGACGCCCTGCCCGGCTGAGCATTCGCCGGGCGCGGGCGATCACTTCACGCCCGTCTTCTGCGAGGTCTTCACGTGTTTATCAAGGCATTAAGGGTTGGTCTGGGCCAACTGGTCATCTTCATCGACTTCATCACCCGCCCGGCGAAGAAAAAACGCACGCCCGAGGCTCAGGCAGCCGTCGAGCAATCAGCAAAAAATCTGAGCCTGTATCAGTTCAATGCCTGCCCGTTCTGCGTCAAGACGCGCCGTACCCTGCACAAGCTCAATGTGCCGGTTGTGCTGCACGACGCCAAGAACAATGAACAGGATCGTCAGACACTGCTCAATGAGGGCGGCAAGATCAAAGTGCCTTGCCTGCGTATTGAAGAGGACGGCAAGACCACCTGGATGTACGAGTCCAAAGTGATCATCGACTATCTGAATCAGCGCTTCGCAGCCGTCTGATTGAATGCTGACTGCCCGACATCAGTTCGGGCAGCCTTGCTCACGGCACGTCGAATACGCCTTCAATTGCTCGACCCGCACTTGAGTATGTTCGGCCAGGCATTGAGACTGCTGCAGCGGCCAGATTGAGCCGGAGTCCTCAGCCTTGCCGACCTGATAAAGACAATCCGCATCACGAAAAGCAATCCATTTCTGCTGCGCGCCCTTGAGCGCCTGTTTTTTTGCCGGGTTCTGCAAATAGGCCATTTGCGCCTTGTACTGCTTGTTCAACTCAGCATCGAGCGCAGCAAGCTTTTGACCTGCACAGCGGTTCATGGCCGCCTGGTTGGCATTGCAATCTGCTGTCTGGGCAGAAGCAGAGCAGCCAATGCCCAGCGCCATGAATGTCAAAACGGCCATCATTGAAAAGCGCATGTGGAACTCCTTTCCCGAGAGTAATTGTGATGGATGGGCAAAGCTGATCCCGACCGGCGCGAAGATTAACCGCCAGTGCCAGCCCGACCCAGCGATTTCAGCCTGCTAAAACAATCGGACATAAAAAAACCGGTCATGTTGCGTGACCGGTTTTTTCAGGTGTCTCTGACGATCAATCCAGCATGCCGACATAGCCGGGCTGCGCCTTCACTCGCTCCAGCCATTGCTCGATGCCTGGATAAGGCGTCAAATCAAAGCCGCCTTGATGGGCAACGTGGGTATACGCGTACAGCGCGATATCGGCGATGGAGAAGGTCTCTCCCACCAGAAACGGCGTGCGCTTCAGTTGCTGCTCCATCACCGCCAAGGCGCGGTAACCTGCCTTGTGCAGCGAGCGATACTCTTCAAGCCGCTCGTCAGGCAACCCAAGGTAAAACTGGATAAAGCGTGCTACGGCAATACTCGGCTCATGGCTGTATTGCTCGAAGAACTGCCATTGCAACACTTGCGTACGCAACCGCGGCTCACCCGGCAGGTACTGGCTACCATCGGCCAGGAAGTTGAGAATCGCATTGGACTCCCACAGGCAAGTCCCGTCCTCGAGTTCCAGCACAGGGATCTTGCCGTTGGGGTTCTTTTCCAGAAACGCAGCGGTCTGGGTTTCACCGTTGAGAATGTCCACCGGCACCCAGTGGTACTCAACACCCAACAGGCTAAGCATCAGCTTGATCTTGTAGCAGTTGCCCGAATTGTAATCGCCGTAAACCTTATACATACCCTTCTCCTTGAATGCTTCGCCTGGTCCACGCCATTACGCGACTTGCTCTAAACGGGCCTGACGCACGACCGCTGCCAATCTTTTCAGGCCTTCATCGAGACGGGCCGGATCAATATGACTGAAGTTCAGCCTCAGGTAGCCAAGGTTGGCATCCGGATCAGCAAAAAAAGGCTCCCCCGGCATAAACGCTACATCCTGCCTCAGCGCTTCGTCGAGCAAGCTCCGTGTGTCCATTGGCTGCTTGAGCGTCAGCCAGAAAAACAGACCACCTTGCGGACTGTTCCAGTCAGCTATATCGGCAAAATGTCGTTTCAGTGCAGCCTCAAATGCATCCCGACGCTGACGGTAGAAGCTCTGCAGCTCAGACAAGTGCTCACGGTAGTGCTCGGTGCCAATCCATTGCAGCGCCTGCCACTGTCCCAACCGGTTAGTGTGCAAATCCGCCGACTGCTTCAAACGCAGTAGATGCGGGAACAGATCCGGGCTGGCGATCAAGTAACCGACCCTCAGACCCGGCAGCAGCGTTTTCGACACGGTGCCGGTATAGATCCAACTGGCCTTTTGCAAACGGCTGGCGATAGGTCTGGCACTGCCCCCATCAAACGTGAGGTCACGATAAGGTTCGTCTTCGATCAGGGTCACGCCAAACTCATCGAGCAAGGCAGCCACCGCTTCACGACTGGCTTCGCTGTAACGCACTGCGGACGGGTTCTGGAAGGTCGGAATCAAGTAAGCAAACGCAGGGTTGTGCTGCTCCAGTTGCTGTCGCAAGGCAGGTAAATCAGGGCCGTCGGCCTGCAGCGGCACGGTCAGGCAGTCAGCACCAAACAACTGGAATATCTGCAGCGCCGCGAGATAAGTCGGCGCCTCAAGCACGATCTGCGTGCCTTTATCGATGTACAGCTTGGCGGCCAGATCGAGTGTCTGCTGCGAACCGCTAACAATCAACACCTGGCTGGCATCGCACTGCAGACCAATCGCCCGCGCCTCAGCAGCCAAGGCCTCGCGCAATCCGGGCTCGCCCTCACTCATGCCATATTGGCCGAGCGAAACAGGCATGTCCGTCCACTCCACCCGAGGCAGCATCGCTTCGGCAGGCAGGCCACCCGCGAAGGACATGACTTCCGGACGCTGCGCTGCGGCAAGGATTTCACGAATCAGAGAACTTTTAAGCCGGGACACGCGTTCGGAGAAAGCCATTGAGATCACCGCTAGCCGAAGTAATTGGAAATAAGTCAAACTGGTTGACCGAAATTACGACGCCGGACCTAGATACGTCAATATGCTTGACCTTAAAAACTCCGCATCTCAGCAAATCGCCATGGAAGCTTTTTTCTTCGGCTATCAGGCATTCACGGCCAAAGCAGACGAAATGCTTGCCCGACGGGGCTTCAGCCGCGTGCATCAGCGCATCGTCTTTTTCATCGCTCGCTACCCTGGCTTGAGCGTGAAAGAGCTGCTCAGCGTGCTCGGCGTGAGCAAGCAAGCGCTGAATGCACCGCTGCGCCAACTGATTGCCATGGATCTGGTCCAGAGCGCAGCCCCGGACAGCGACAAGCGCAAGCGTTTACTCGGGCTGACCGAAGAAGGCGTGAAATTCGAACAGGCATTGCGCCGCGAACAGGTGAAGCTGCTGCAACGGGTATTTGCCGAGGCGGGTCGCGAGGCGGTCGACGGTTGGCTGCAAGTCAACGAGGCGCTGGGCAAAACGTTGCAGAGCGGTGCGCGGCCTGTTTCTCGTGAGGATGATTAAAAATCCAGCACCGGACCTGTAGGCCTCGCTTTTAGCCGACAGAGGCCGGTCCATTCGCAGATAATCCTTCGGCCCTACGGGCTCTCTGTTGCTGAGCTGAACGATTGCCCTCAGCACATCGTAACTGTACTCACGTTTACGAATGCCGCTGTATCGCAACACCCTGATAGCACTACGTTTACGCTTGTCGCCTGCCGTTGCACACGCTCAAGGATGGATCGATGAACGCTTCAAACCCCACCCGTCTGCGCCCTCTCGCCGATACGTCGCCCGCCGCCATCGTCGCAGGCTTCATTGCCATGATGACGGGCTGCACCAGTTCGCTGGTGCTGATGTTCCAGGCTGGCCAGGCCGCAGGGCTCACCAGTGGGCAAATCTCTTCGTGGATCTGGGCATTATTCATGGGCATGGCCGTGTGCAGCATCGGCCTGTCCTTACGCTACAGAACACCCATCACCGTGGCATGGTCGACCCCCGGCGCAGCGCTGCTGATTACCAGCCTGGGCGGCGTGGCGTATCCCGAAGCGATCGGCGCCTTCATTACCTGCGCAGTTCTAGTGATCATCTGCGGCGTGACCGGCAGCTTTGACCGGCTGGTAAAAAAGCTTCCGGCATCCCTTGCAGCGGCTTTACTGGCGGGCATTCTGTTCAAGATCGGCAGTGAAATCTTCGTCGCCGCCCAACACCGTACCGCACTGGTACTGGGCATGTTCTTTACCTATTTGCTGATCAAGCGGTTCTCCCCACGCTACGCAGTGCTGGCCGCTTTGCTGGTAGGTACGGCATTGTCTGGATGGCTAGGTTTACTGGATTTCAGCGGTTTCAAACTTGAAGTGGCGATGCCCGTCTGGACCACGCCGGAGTTTTCCCTGGCAGCAACCGTCAGCATTGGTATTCCGCTATTTGTGGTCGCCATGACCTCACAGAATATGCCGGGCGTCGCAGTGTTGCGCGCGGATGGTTACCACGTGCCCGCTTCGCCGCTGATTTCCGCAACCGGCATCGCCTCACTGGTTTTGGCTCCATTCGGTTCCCACGGGATCAACCTCGCCGCTATCAGTGCAGCTATTTGCACCGGCGCCCATGCTCACGAAGATCGTGAAAAACGTTACACCGCTGCAGTCTGGTGCGGAGTGTTCTACGCCATTGCCGGGATCTATGGCGCAGCATTAGCCGCGCTGTTCGCCTCATTCCCCAAGGAACTGGTGTTGTCGATCGCCGCGCTTGCGCTGTTCGGCTCGATCATCAATGGCCTGACAGTCGCCATGAACGAACCCAAAGAGCGTGAAGCTGCCCTGATCACCTTTATGGTGACCGCCTCGGGCCTGACCCTGCTGTCCATTGGCTCTGCGTTCTGGGGGATTGTGGCGGGGGTTCTGACGTTGGTGATCCTGAATGGGCGTTCACGCCGCTAGAGGCAGGTAGAGGCCGTTCGCTTCGAATACATGCGACCTGCAGGAGCTGCCGAAGGCTGCGATGGCGCTGCATCAGGCTAAGTGCTTCGCAGCCTTCGGCAGCTCCTACAGGCCCGCAAAAACTCAGTCACCCTACAACCTGAAATGCCCAACCATCCCTTTCAGCTCGGTTCCCAGCGACGCCAGCTCAATACTCGACGTCGCATTGCCTTGCATGGCCACAGCGGACTGATCGGCGCTCGCGCGAATGCTGGTGACGCTGCGGTTGATCTCTTCAGCCACTGAAGTCTGCTCTTGTGCCGCGGCTGCGATTTGCTGATTCATTTGCTGAATCATCGACACTGCCGACGCAATGCTGCCCAGTGCACTTTCGGTTTGCAGCACATCGCTGACTGCAAGTTTGACCAACTCACCGCTGCTCTGGATCTGCGCCACAGAGGCGGACGCACCGTTGCGAAGACTGCTCACGAGACGTTCGATTTCTTCCGTGGATTGCTGAGTACGTTTGGCCAGAGCCCGTACTTCATCGGCAACCACTGCAAAGCCTCTTCCCTGCTCACCCGCACGCGCAGCTTCGATGGCCGCGTTCAGTGCTAAAAGATTGGTCTGTTCGGCCACGCTTTTGATCACCCCCAGCACTGTGCCTATGTTCTGGATTTCAGCACTGAGGTTTTCAATACTGCTGCTCGCTGATGCCGACGAACTGGCCAGTTGCTCGATACGCTGCAGGCTCTGGCGTACCACGGTCTGACCGCTGGTAACTTTATCGTCGGCACTCTGCGCAGCCAACGCCGCCTCCTCGGCATTACGGGCGACATCATGCACCGTTGCCGTCATTTGGTTCATGGCGGTCGCAACCTGGTCGGTCTCCTCCTGCTGACTGCTGACTTCGCGATGGGTTTGCTCGGTCACGGCTGAAAGGGAATGCGCCGAGACGGCCAGTTGATCGATGCCTGCTTGCAGCCCCCTGACAATACCGCTCAAACCAGCGCCCATCTGCTGCATGGCGAGCATTAACTGGCCGATCTCATCCCGACGCTGTACATCAATGCCACCGCTCAGATCACCTGCAGCAATACGTCGAGCAATGGCAATCACACTTCGCAGTGGCCGAACAATCAGGCGGGTGATCAACAGCGAAGCAATGACTCCTACCAACAAAGCAACCACCGATGAACCGATAATCTGCAAGGTGTTGATGCCAAGCTGCGTCTGCATGGACTGATCTTCAGCAGCGTAGGCCTGTTTGACCTGCTCGACGACCTGCCTTGCATTGGCTGCCAACTGCAACGAGACCTGCGCCTCGCTGGCAAGCAGATCGGTGTACTCGTTGAGCTTTTCGGTGAAGTTGACGATATGCGTGCTGACCTCCCCCAACACCGTCAGGTACCCCTCATCCTTGACCACCCCTTTGAGTTCTTCAGCCAACGCCTTGGCCTCATCGGCCTGTTCGATCCGGCCGGTTTTAACCTCGTCACCCGAGCCTGTCTTGCGACTCTTGTCAAGGCGCACACGGGCCTCATCCATGGCCTGCATCATCAATCTGGAAACCTGACTGACCTGGTTGGCCTGCTCAATGAACTTCGAGCCCTGCTCGCCCTTCGAGTCCTTGAGCCCATAGGCCCCGTCATCTGCCAGTCCGGCCTGCAGGACATCTAAATTGTTGGCAACGCTTGATACCGACCAACTGGCCATTTCCAGAGCAATATCCTTGCTCTGGCTGATATCGACGAATTGATCGAAGGACTTGCGGTAGGCAACCAGCGTCTGCTGAACCTCGGTCATGCGCGACTCGCTGGCGGGGGACTGGCTTTTCAGTTGTTCGGCGAGTGCATTCAATTCATCGACGCCAGTGTGCAGTTGCTCAACCAACTTAGGGTCGCTATGCAACGCGTATTCCTGCTCAAGCAATCGAACCTTGAGCAGCCCGCTGTTCAGGGACGACATCTGCTTCAACCCATCGAAATGCACGCTGATACTTTTAAGCGACCAGACACCAATGGCCGCCACCAACGCAGTCAGGAGCAAAACCAGCGTAAAACCAACGCCAAGTTTTTTCGACATTCCGAGGTTGGCTACGCGAGCTTGCACGGCCGAAATCATAGCGCTCATCTCCGTTCGATCACTCAAAGCGTGAAGGCCACTGAATCAGTACCTTTTCATCACGTCATTCAATAATCGTGCAGATTCGCAACGGCTTCAGGGATGTACAAGAGATTGACGCCGAGATAATGGCTAATAGCTATGCCGGAGTCGTTTTCAGGATGGATTCGACACACGATGCTGACCACACCCAGTCCACGACACTGAAATTTTCAGCGAAACCAGCTCGACTGCGCTGCTCGAACGCCTCTAAAAGCCCGATTTGAAGCAATGACCAAGGTTCGAGCGCTGAACATGTGCAAGGCAGGTTCAGCGAGTGGCAGCACCTACTTGCAAGGTACCGGCATCCGCATCAAGGGTGGCCTCAACGCCCAATGGCACTGCGTAATTGACCGCGTCATGACCGATGGAAAGGCCACCCAGTACAGGAATGCCCAGATCGCCAAGTCGCTCCATCAATACGCTTGAATGGGTGATCGAGCCTGTAGACCCCTTTGGCTCACTGAACTGACCTACAGCGATACCCGCCAGGCCCTCTAAAGCGCCGCTGTTAAGCAGGTGGGTAAGCAAGCGGTCGACGCGATAGGCCGCTTCGCTCACATCCTCGATCAACAGAATGGTGCCGTTCAGATCCGGCATGTAATCAGTGCCCACGCTGCTGCTCAGGATGCTCAGATTGCCGCCCAGCAATACGCCGCGGGCGCTGCCCCGGGTACGCACATCAAAAGTGGCTTCGGCTGGACTGGCTGTCACCAGAACCGGTTCGATGCTCATGGTCGCTTGCCGCAGGCCACTGGCAAACACGCCTCCCCTTTCCAGCTGGCTGGCCACCGGGCCGTGAATGGTTGCCAGTCGGGCATGCTCCCAGAGCGCACCGTGAAAAGCCGTGATGTCGGAAAACCCGATTACCAGTTTTGGATCACGCCGCACTGCATCGAAGTCCAGATGCCTAACGATACGTTGTGCGCCATAGCCACCACGATTGCAGAATATTGCGCGAATTTCCGGATCAGCCAGCGCAGCATTGAAGTCAGCAAGCCGATGTTCATCTGTCCCGGCATAAAAGGAATGAGTGTCCAGTGCGTGAGGGTAAATTCGAGGTTTGAGACCCCAACCTTTAAGAACCTCAACCGCACTTTCGACCTTCCCTGCCGCGACCGGACCAGCCGGTGAGACCAGGGCGACTGCATCTCCGGGGCGCAGGACGTTTGGGTAGAGGGTAGGCACACAAATGGAAGACATTACGGCAACTCAAGTTTCAGGCAATGCGACTAATGTAGATCAGTCTGGGCTATTGATCTACCTGCATAACTATTTACCCTGGAATATCGATCGTCTTGTCACCCCTCTGCACACCGGCGGTGGTGAGCCTCCCCTCAAGCTTTATTCAGCACTTCCCGCTCAAGCAGCTAATCCTGTATCGCCAACTATCGCTTTATAACCTTAGTGCAGACTTCTGTGCCTCGCCCACCGGGTCCTTTCCCCTCTTTCGAAGTACGCATGTAATCCGGCAGGTAATAAGACTTGTGTAACGTTGTAATGTAATTTCCGCCTGAGTCCTGATCATGGCTAATCAGTGCCAGACCGACGCCACGATCCGTGGGTGCCTGTTTGCTGTCGTTGGCAAAATACATCGCCAGGGATTGACCCTGTGCTGCGGCATACCCCGAGAACGTTGAGGCATGCCCATCGATATCGACGTCCAGCTTGAACTGATAAGCGCCAAAGCCCTGCTGAAAATGACTGGCCTGCTCGTCCAGCTTTAACGTCAAGGCGCCTTTAAATGCGCCGTCATGGCTATCGAACCCTGTGCAGGTATAGTCACCGGAGATATGCAGAGGATCTGCAGGATTAGCGACTGCCTGAGCAGCGAACGAAACAGCCATGACCAGTGCGGCAAGAGAGCTTATTGTCTTCTTCAATGTATGACTCCATTTGAAATAGTGCGCCCCTCACTCGGGGAGCGGCACTTTTCCATAAATGAAGAGGTCACAACACCCTGCAATACCACGCAAATCTTACTGCACATTTCTAAACGGCTATTTAGTCATACTTGCATACACACCCGTAAAAACTTACACATTAATCACACCGGAATTACCTGCCACGCTTGAAAAAACGGAGCCTTTTATATAAGGCGCCTCATCATCGAACTGGATCGAATCGTATTCGCAAGCTGATCTTCACTTGCCGGGCACCGAGTCAGAGACTTCAATAAACGTTTAACCTCTCACAAGGAGCTGCCATGAGCACCCAGACTAACCGCCAATTCCTGCTAGCAAAACGCCCGGTCGGCGAGGCGAGCCGCGGAGACTTTACCTATCAGGAAGTACCGGTCGGCGAACTGAACAGTGGGCAGATTCTGGTCAGAAATCACTATCTGTCGCTGGACCCAGCAATGCGCGGCTGGATGAATGAAGGCAAGTCGTACATTGCTCCAGTCGGGTTGGGCGAAGTGATGCGGGCGCTGGGCGTGGGCGAAGTTGTTGGCTCGCAAAATGATCAGTTCGCCGTGGGTGATTTTGTCCAGGGTGCACTGGGTGTTCAGGATTACTTCCTGGGTGAGCCTAAAGGCTTCTACAAGGTAGACCCGAACCTTGCCCCGCTGCCCCGTTATCTCTCCGCTCTGGGCATGACCGGCATGACCGCCTATTTCGCCCTGCTGGATGTAGGCGCGCCGCAAAGTGGCGACACTGTAGTGATATCCGGAGCTGCGGGCGCAGTAGGCAGTGTGGCCGGGCAAATCGCCAAATTGAAAGGCTGCCGCGTCATCGGTATCGCGGGCGGCAAGCAGAAATGTGAATCACTGATCAATGAACTGGGATTCGATGGGGTTATCGATTACAAGAGCGAAGATGTGCTGGCAGGGTTGAAGCGTGAATGCCCCAATGGCGTGAACGTTTACTTCGACAACGTGGGTGGCGACATCCTTGATGCGGTGCTCAGCCGCCTGGCACCCAAGGCGCGGGTCGTGATCTGTGGCGCAATCAGCCAGTACAACAACACATCGCCGGTCAAGGGCCCCAGCAACTACCTGTCGCTACTGGTCAACAGGGCTCGCATGGAGGGCTTCGTGGTCATGGATTACGCGAGCAAGTTCGCCGCTGCAGGTCAGGAGATGGCCGGATGGATGGCCCAGGGCAAACTCAAGAGTCGTGAAGACATCGTTGACGGACTGGAAACCTTCCCCGAAACATTGCAGAGGTTGTTCAAGGGGGAGAATTTCGGGAAGTTGGTGTTGAAGGTTTAGTCCTGGAGTAAGCAACTCGTTGCCATAACTCAATCTGTAGGAGCTGCCGGAGGCTGCGAAAGCATTCTGCCTGACTCACCGCATCGCAGCCTTCGGCAGCTCCTACAGATCTGCGTGATGGCGCAAGTCCCTACTGTGCCTGCAATACTTCATCCGCTTTGCCGCCCGCATCCTGGATCACCAAGTGAATGAAATGCAGTTTCGTGATCACCGCAGGGGGCAGAATGAACGGGTAGAAGTCCGGCTGGCCCATGCTGCGTGACAGTTCGTTAAGCATGCCCGCCAATTCGATCCAGGCGTTGACGAACGACAGGAAGGCCGGTCCGCCGGGGTGCTGAGGGTCGTAGAGTGTCTCCAGCGGGAAGGGCTGATAATCCAGGTCCATCTCGCGGGCGCTCATGCCAAAACCCAGTGCCGTATCGACCGCATCCATCATGTGCAGGTAATGTGCCCAGGTTTCAGCCCAGTCTTCCCACGGATGCATGGTGGCATAGGCACTGACGAAATTTTGCTGCCAGTCGGCAGGCGCTCCGTGCTGATAGTGATGATCCAGCGCTTCGGCATAACTGGCGCGTTCATCGCCGAACAGGTTGCGATACCCATCCTGCCACCACGTGTTCGCGATCAAGCGATCCCAATAGTAGTGCCCTACTTCATGGCGGAAATGCCCAAGCAGGGTTCGATACGGCTCGTGCATTTGCACACGAATTTTCTCGCGATGGGCGTCGTCCGCCTCTTTGATATCCAGGGTGATCAGGCCATTGGCGTGGCCCGTGGTAGGCGCCTTGCCTTCCAGATCGATACCCAGAAATTCAAAGGCCAGCCCACGCTCTTCATCCTGGGTCTTGGGAACGACTTTCAGCCCGAGAGAGATCAACTGCGCAACCAGTCGGCGCTTGGCCGTTTCTACCTTGCACCAACGCTCGCCGTTTTCCGGGATCGACAAATCTGGAATGGTTCGGTTGAGGCTACAGGCGATGCAGAATTCGCCGCTATCGTACGCAGGAAACAGCCAGTTGCAGGCAGCAGGGGTATCGAGGTTGGCGCAACGCCGATACAGCCCGGCTCCGGGTTCATCACTCAACCGCCAGGTGTCTTGATCGGGACCGGGTTCAAGGGCAGCAATTCGCCCCTGCTCCGGCAGGTAACCCAGCGCAGCCGAGCAGGCCAGGCACCGGGTATTGGGAAAGAATACTGACTGGCCACACTGACATTGCCAGACCTTGCTATTACGCCGGGTTTCGCCAACGAAGGGTGCAGCAATGCGAGAACTGAGCTGTTCGAAAAACCGGTACATGGCGATCTCCTGGTGGGCCAGCATGCACTAGATCATCGCCGGTGGTGGTCGTTCCGTTGCAACTGATGAAGCACAAGACCCGGTAGGAGCGAATTCATTCGCGAGGTGGTTTGTCAGAGGCGGGCATCTTTCAGGCTGACCGCCTCGCCAATAAGTTGGCTCCTATGTAAAGGTCATTCCGCATTAATGCCATGTTTGCTCAAGAAAGCCACGAACGCCTCCTCATCCAGCACTTTCAAACCCAGCTCGTTGGCTTTGGTCAGCTTTGACCCTGCCCCTGGCCCGGCGACCACAGTGTGGGTTTTCGCCGATACCGAACCCGACACCTTGGCGCCCAGGCTTTCCAGCTTTTCCTTGGCGACATCGCGGCTCATCAGTTCAAGAGAACCGGTCAGGACCCAGGTCTGACCGGTCAATGGCAAGCCTTCGACGACTTTTTTCTCGCTCTGCCAGTGCATGCCGAAGTCTTTCAACTGGGCTTCGATGGTCATGCCACGCTCGGCGTTCTCCGGTTTATCGAAGAACTCCCGTACCGCCCTGGCCTGTTTCTCCGGCAAGGCCTGACGCATGTCCAGCCAGTCGGCCTTGATGATGCCTTCCAGCGAGCCGAACTTGTCAGCGAGCTTCTGCGCGGCGCCGGGGCCAACCGACGGGATGTTCAGTTTGTCGATCATGCCGCCCAGCGTTGCGCTGGCAGCGAATTCAGCACCGAGCTCGCCCTCATCCTGCAACTGCAGGCCGCGCTCGCCCAGGAGCGCGTCAATGACGTTCTGGTTATGCTCATCTTCGAAAAAGCTGTGAATTTCGTGAGCCACTTCCAGGCCCACATCCGGCAGATAGGTCAGCACTTCAGGCAAGGCCTGTTTGACCCGTTCCAGCGACGCCAGCGAACGGGCCAGGACCTTGGCGGTCTCCTCGCCCACATCCGGAATACCCAGCGCGTAGATGAAACGCGCCAGTGTCGGTTGCTTGCTGTCTTCAATCGCTTTGAGAAGTTTTTTGCTGGAGATTTCCGCAAAACCTTCCAGATCGACGATTTGATCGAACGTCAGTGCGTACAGATCGGCTGGCGAACCGATCAGTTTTTCGTCCACCAATTGTTCGATAGTTTTATCACCCAGACCTTCGATATCCATCGCCCGCCGAGAGACGTAATGGATGATCGCCTGCTTGAGTTGCGCGCCGCAGGCCAGTCGCCCGACGCAACGATACACCGCACCTTCGCTGACGGTTTCCTTGCCCTTGCTGCGCTTGATCAGCTGCGTGCGCTCGACATGAGAACCGCACACCGGGCAGGTTTGCGGGATTTCCACAGCCCGTGCGTCTTCGGGTCGACGCTCCAGCACCACCTGAACGACTTGCGGAATCACATCGCCTGCGCGACGGATGATCACGGTATCACCGATCATCAGCCCCAGACGTGCCACTTCGTCCATGTTGTGCAGCGTGGCGTTGGCAACCGTCACACCTGCTACCTTGACGGGCTTGAGCCGTGCGACCGGAGTAACGGCGCCTGTACGCCCGACTTGAAACTCGACGTCGAGCAATTCCGTGAGCTCTTCCATCGCCGGGAATTTATGAGCAATGGCCCAACGCGGCTCCCTGGCACGGAAACCCAGTTCGCGCTGTGAAGCCAGATCGTTGACCTTGAACACCACACCGTCGATTTCGTAGCTGAGGCCCAAACGCCGCTCGCCAATATCGTGGTAATACGCCAGGCATTCGTCGATGCCGTTCGCCAGTTTCAGCTCTCGGCTGACCGGCATGCCCCATTCCTTGAGCTGGTTCAGGTTGCCGATATGGGTGTCGGAAATTTCCGTAGATACTTGGCCGAGACCGTACGCACAGAATTCCAGCGGACGATTGGCAGTAATCTTCGAGTCCAGTTGGCGCAGGCTACCTGCCGCTGCGTTCCGGGGGTTGGCGAAGGTCTTGCCGCCGACTTCCGCCTGACTCGCATTAAGGCGCTCGAAGCCCGCCTTGGACATGAACACCTCCCCACGTACTTCCAGCACGTCAGGCCAGCCGGTACCGTGCAGCTTCAGCGGGATGTTGCGCACGGTGCGCACATTGATGCTGATGTCTTCGCCGGTAGTACCGTCACCACGTGTGGCACCACGCACCAGCGCACCGTCGCGATACAGAAGGCTGACCGCCAGACCGTCGAGCTTCGGCTCGCAGCTGTACTGCACGTTCGCGCCGTTACCGAAAAGATCGCCGACAGGCAGATCCAGCCCTTCCGTTACGCGGCGGTCAAACTCACGCATGTCGACTTCTTCGAAGGCGTTGCCCAGGCTGAGCATCGGCACTTCATGGCGTACTTGTGTAAACGCCGACAGTGCCGCGCTACCAACCCGCTGAGTAGGCGAATCCGGCGTCACGAGGTGTGGATTTTCTGCTTCAAGGGCTTTGAGTTCATGGAACAGCCGGTCGTACTCAGCATCCGGAATGCTGGGCTCGTCGAGAACATGATAGCGGTAGTTGTGCTGATCCAGCTCGGCGCGCAATTCAAGGATTCGGGTTTCGGCGGCTTTCATGCGGTGTTCTCTTCAAAAGCAAAAGAGCAGCCTAGGCTGCTCCGGTGTTGGTGCTCTGTGGGTTCGACCGTAGGAGCGGGGGGGGGGGGGGGGGGGGGGGGGGGGGGTCGGGGGGGGGTCGGGCGCGCAACACGGGCGACGCCCGCCAGCGCACGACGAGGGCGGGGGGCGCGGGAGAA